>JAEEOC010000005.1 GCA_016284035.1 Dehalococcoidales bacterium | reverse complement strand
TTCGTCGAGATGTTCGTCGGTGTCGGTGCATCCCGAGTCCGTGACCTTTTCGGAGAAGCTAAGAAAGCAGCTCCCTGTATCATCTTCATCGATGAGATCGATGCTGTCGGCCGACAGCGAGGAGCAGGTCTCGGCGGCGGACACGATGAACGTGAACAGACACTCAACCAGATCCTCGTCGAGATGGATGGTTTTGAGACTGACCAGAGCATCATCGTCATGGCTGCGACCAACCGACCTGACATCCTCGATCCCGCACTCATGCGTCCAGGCCGATTCGACCGACGAGTCATCCTGGGACGACCTGATGTCAAAGGACGAGAAGCTATCCTCAAAGTCCACGCCAAAGACAAGCCTCTTGAAAGTAACATCAATTTCAATATCATTGCTAAGCTTACATCCGGTTTCTCCGGTGCCGATCTGCAGAACCTCCTGAACGAAGCCGCCATCCTGGCCGCCCGCAGGAACAAGTCTCTCATCGGCATGCCCGAGATCGAAGAATCCATCGACCGCGTCCTCTTCGGTCCGGAACGAAAGAGCCATAAAGTTACCGATAAAGAAAAGAA
Source organism: Dehalococcoidales bacterium (assembly GCA_016284035.1). Classification (GTDB taxonomy): domain Bacteria; phylum Chloroflexota; class Dehalococcoidia; order Dehalococcoidales; family UBA1222; genus UBA1222. The sequence goes on along the minus strand of JAEEOC010000005.1, from coordinate 34,557 downwards.
AGTCACCGCCTATCATGAGGCAGGACATGCCATCGTGGCACTCATCCTTCCTCATGCCGATAACCCCAGAAAAGTGACCGTCATTCCCAGAGGCATGGCTCTCGGTTACACCAAGCCGCTCTCAGAGGATAAAGATGTAAATACTCTCGAACAGCTCCAGGACAGCATCGCCATGGCCATGGGCGGACGAGTAGCCGAAGAACTGGTCTTCAACGAGATCTCCACCGGCGCTTCATCCGATATCAAGAAGGCAACCGAGATCGCCGTATCCATGGTCACCGAATACGGTATGAGCAAGCTCCTGGGTCCCAGATCTTTCGGCAAACATGACGACATGGTCTTCCTGGGCCGTGAGATCTCCGAACAGAGAGACTACGGTGAAGAGACAGCCAATGCCATCGATGCAGAAGTCAAACGTATCGTTACCGAAGGTTACGAATCTGCCGTCAAGACATTGACCGAACATCGCGATCTTCTGGATAAGCTGGCTGAAGGTCTCCTCGAATATGAGACCCTCGAAGGCGAAGAGCTTTACAAGGTCCTGGGAGTCGAGATGCCCGAGAACATGAAGCTTCTCGAGAAAGAGATCGAAGAGATCAAAAACGAATTCGGCATCACTGACGGTCCTAAGGCAGAAGAGCCCAAAGATGAAGCCCCTGCCGCCGAATCTAAAACTCCCAAAGACGAGACCGAAACTCCTGCCGAATAGCATCCGATAAGTGAAACAAAAAAAAGGTGAAACTGATGTTTCACCTTTTTTATTATCCGTAGCTTTAAATTATGAATGGCGTTCGATGACGTAGCCTGCGAGAGCATAAAGACAGTCGCGGTACTGGTTATCGGGAAGTCCTGCGAGATCGTCGCAGGCCAGTTTGTAATACTTCTCGGCTTCTTCATAGCACTCTTCGATGATATTGGTCTGTTTGATCATCTCGATGGTCTTCTTGATATTCTCTTCAACATTCCTGTGATTGAATACCTCGATGACAGGATTATCACCAGGATACATCTTCATGAGTTTTGCAGCCGGAAGAGTCAGCGTGCCTTCACGAAGGTCGGCGCCAACGGGTTTTCCCACATCTTTGGAATTGCCGGTGTAATCAAGGATATCGTCCACGATCTGGAAAGCCAGACCAAGATTATATCCGAACCTGTCGAGGGCCTGTATGGCTGCTTCAGGTGCGTTGGCAAGTATCGCTCCGGATTGTGTGGACATCTGGAAGAGAGCTGAAGTCTTGCCGGCCATACGCTCGATATACTGATCATAATTCTGATTCAAAACAAAAGATGATACGGCCTGTTTTATCTCACCGCGGGAGATGATTCCGAGAGTCTTGGTGAAGAGTTTCATGGCACGCATATTATCGGTATCGGCTACGAAATGACCTGCCCTGGAGAAGAGATAATCTCCCAGGAGGATCGCCAGATCGACACCGTAGACCGAGTTGATGGTAGGATGTCCGCGCCTCAGATCAGCCGAATCGATGGCATCGTCATGAACGAGAGTCGCAATGTGCATGGTCTCGGCAGAAAGAGCCATCTTCTTCAATAACTCGATGTCGCCGTTGAAGAGCCTTCCGCAGAGGAAGACAAGTGTCGGTCGGACCATCTTGCCGCCGAGGAGCACCATCGAGAGCATCTTCTGCATCTCGGGAAACTCTTTCTTGGAATCGACGATCTCCCTGAAGCCATCGGTAACGGTATCAAGATCGCCTTTGATGAAATCCAATACTTCCTTGAAATCCATCCTTATCTCCTAGATACCCATTCGGGCCTGTTCTTCCTCGATGATGGACTCATCAAGCTTGGTGAACAGGATGCTGGGTTCTCGCAACTGCTGTCCTTCTTCAGGAATGACTATCTTCCAACCGGAATCAGCAACGTTTCCATCGAAACCGAGGAAACCGTGGAGCTTCTGGGAACTGTCAGGAAGGAAAGGATAGAGCATGGTCTTCAATGCAGAGATGACTGCAATGACTGTATATAAGGAAGAAGCGGCTTTTGTTTCGTCTTCCTTGATGGTCTTCCAGGGAGCGGCATCGTCGAGATAACGGTTGGCGGAATGTGCCAGTTCCATTGCTTCCCGGATGGCATCCTTGAAATGACAGGTCGATAATAATTCCCCGACTTTCTGAAGAGTGTCTTCGGATTGTTTCATAAGAGCGACACTGGCCTCATCAAGATCGCCTTTGGGCGGGACCTTGCCGTCGAACTTCTTGAATGTGAATGTCAGGACGCGCTGGCAGAGGTTGCCGTAGGTCGCGACCAGTTCATCATTATTACGTCGGACGAGTTCTCGCCATGAGAAATCGGCATCACCGGTCTCAGGCATATTGATGGATAAGAGAAATCGCAGAGGATCGGCTGCATATCGTTCAAAGTAATCATAGACCCAGACTGCCAGGTTGCGGCTCTTGGAGAGCTTCTGACTCTCGATGGTCAGGAACTCGTTGGCAGGTACATCATATGGAAGGATGAGATCGCCGTAGCCCATGAGCATGGCAGGCCAGATGATGGTATGGAAAGGAATGTTGTCCTTGCCGATGAAGTAATAAGACTTAGTATCCTTGTCCAGCCAGAACGGCTTCCAGGCATCTTTGTCGCCCTTCTTCTCAGCCCATTCGATACTGGCAGAAAGGTAACCGATGACGGCCTCGAACCAGACATAGAGACACTTTCCTTCATATCCCTCGATGGGAAGAGGGATGCCCCAGTCCAGATCACGGGTGATGGCACGGTCCTTGAGACCGCCCTCGAGGTAGTTCTTGGTGAATCGCTGGACGTTGAGTCGCCACTTTCCGTTGACGGAATCGATCCATTTGATGAGATCGTCCTGGAAAGCGCTGAGTTTCAAGAAGAAATGATCTGAGCTCTTGATGACAGGAGTAGAAGAGCAGATCTTACACTTCGGATCCTTCAGTTCGATGCTGTTCAGAGGCTTGCCGCAGACATCACACTGATCGCCGCGGGCACCGGCTGCACCGCAGAGAGGACATGTGCCCTCGACATAGCGGTCAGGAAGGTATCGTTTGCAGGATTCACAGTAGAACTGTTTGACGGAATCCTTATAGATATAGCCTTTATCCAGGAGTTTCAGGAAGATGTCCTGGGAGACTTTCTTATGATTCTCGGTCTCAGTGGAAGTGAAGAGGTCCCATGAGATATTGAGCTGCTCCCATGAGCGGCAGAACGAATCATGATATTTCTGGGCGACCTTTTCAGGAGTGGTATTCTCCTTTTCCGCACTGATCGTCACAGGAGTACCGTGGCGGTCTGAACCTGAAACCATCAGAACCTCGTTGCCGATCATTCGGTTGTAACGGGCAAAGATATCAGCAGGCAGATATGCGCCTGCGACATGACCTAAATGGAGATTGCTGTTGGCATAAGGCCAGGCAACACCGATGAAAATTCTTTCAGACATATCGTCTCCTGGATGAACTTAATTATTCGGAATCGGGAAGGAAAGAAAGGAACCTTTCGCCCTTGCTCTCACGATAGTGTGCATAACCTTTTTCAAGTGCACAGTCGATACAATAGATTACGGATTTGCCGCCTTCCTCAACTTCGTTGCCCTTCTCGTCTTCATCGACAACCAGGTAACGGGACGGGACGACGATCTCGCCGCCGCATTTTGAACAGATAAGCAGGCTCTGTGTGATACAACCTCGTCGCATATTTAACTACTCCTTTTCAATTGACAACCACTTTTTATAGATATCGCGACGGGACATCCCGGTCGCATCTATCAGATCCTGACAGGAATCTTTGAAACTCCTGCCGGACGATTGAGCATCTTTGATCAATGCATCAATATCTCCAAAAGACCTTTCGGAACCGGCATCCCAGCCATCGACCACGAATGCAAACTCACCCCTGGGATCACTGAAATAGGCATCAGCGGAACTCAGTGTCCCTCGGTAAGTCTCCTCGTAGATCTTGGTCATCTCACGGGAAACCGAGACCTTGCGATCTCCTAGAACGGATATTATATCACGTATAGTCTTATTTAGGCGATGAGGTGCTTCATAGAAGACCAACGGATGAGGATAGTGCTTCACTTCATTAAGGATCTTAAGCCTGTCCGACTGTTTTCTGGGAAGGAATCCGATGAAAGTGAAATGCTCACAGGACAGAGCCGAAAGAGCAACGGCCGCAGTGGATGCCGAAGGGCCCGGGATCACTTCGACTTTCACTCCCCTGTCCGACGCCGCCTTTATGAGTTCATAACCGGGATCGGATATGCAGGGCATGCCGGCATCAGTAACGATGGCCACATCCCCTGCTTCCAGTTTGGAGAGCAGGAATTCGACTTTCTTTTCATCGCTGTATTCATGGAAACTCACCGTCGGAGTCTTGATCTCAAAATGCTTTAAAAGATGGGATGTATTGCGGGTATCTTCAGCCGCGATCAATGAGACCTCTTTGAGGATACGGACGGCCCTCATAGTCATGTCTTCCAGATTACCGATGGGTGTTCCTACTATATATAACTTATACATAATGTAAATGTGAGTTTATCACGTTTAAAGAACGTAAAAAAGTTGCCGATCGTTTCATAAAAAAAGCGGACCGAAGATGATCGGCCCGCTTCAGATTGGACAGACAGTTTAATTAAGGCTGTTCTTTTCCGCAGTACTTGCAGAATCTGGCACCGCCGCTGATCTCCGATCCGCAATGCATGCAGACCTTCTTGGTGCCGGTACCGGAATCCGCAGGATTCTGAGTGAATGAATTGGAAGCATCGCCGCCACAGGCAGCACAGAACCTGACGCCTTCCTCGATCACAGAACCACACTGACGGCAGATGATACGCTGTTTTACGACTTTACCGGATGAATCCTTGGATATTGCCTTGACCAGGAAATATATGCCCACACCCAAGGCAATCAGAAGTATCACAGCAATGACGATAGCTACGATAATGAACGGGGCAATGTTGATATCGTAATCATATCCAGGCATGTTATCCTCCTCACTTGGTCGATACTAAACTGAGACTAGAACTGCTCGGTGGTATAGCCTGAGCCGTCTTTAGGGCCAAGGCTGCCGGTAGCGATCAGGACGACATCGATGATCCACCAGATGCCGAAACCGCCGGCGGTAAGGAGCTTCAAAACGCCAAGACCGGTATAACCCAGCAGGAATCGGTCGATACCAAGTTCGCCCAAGAAGATCGAGAAGAGAAGCATATAGAGCTTGTTGTTCTTGATCTCGCCGTTCAGGCTGGAACTCGTATTGCTCTTCAGGGAAGCACCGCAGTTAACGCAGACCACTGCAGAATCAAGGACTTCTTTTCCGCAATTCTCACAATATCTCATAAATATCCTCCGTAGTATTGGATACTTATAGTCTAGCATTCAATACCGAAAGAGTACTACTTTACGAAAAAAAATATCAGAACGTAACGTGTTTAAAGATACGCGGTGCCGATACCGAATGGAAATCAACGCCTTTGACGGATTTCTTCAGGAGTATGCCGTCGTAAGGCTGGTAGACCGGGATCATTACCATGTCTTCCATGACCATCTTCTCAGCTTTGAGAAGGCCCATCCAGCGTTTGTTGAACGAATGAGAAAGATCTCCCATAGTCACACTGGCAATGACGGAATCGTACATATCACTAGACCACTGTCCGAAATTGAATTCAGAAGCCGTCCTGAACATATCCAGGAAAGATAAAGCATCGGGATAATCGGCATCTTGTTTAGTAAGGCACACCACGAAATCATGTGCCATCAGAGATGCTGACACTTCATCTTCGGTCTTTACGACCAAGGAACAATCGACTCCGTTGAGCTTATCCCAGCAGGATTCAATAAACGATGCGACCTCCCTAACCTCAGGATCATCTTCAACAAGCAGACTGATCACAAAGGTCTGCATTCCCAATTCCTGTTTAGCTTTTGTCAGATAAGCTTCTGCCTCTGCAAAGACACCGTAATTCCACTTGGGGCAGTCTGTGGTGAAATCGTTTCCGGTAGGGCCGAAAGCAATACCCTCAGGGACAGAGTAATAAGCGGCAAGTCCGCCTTTGACGACGTCGCGGCAAAGCAATTCACGATCGATCGCAGCTGCCAGGGCTTTACGCATATCAAGATTCTGCAGGAACACATTCTGTAAGACGTTCATAGAAACATACCAAAGGGTTCCTGAATCAAGGCTGAAGAATTCTTCGTTATCCTTATACTGATCGATCTGGGAATCGGAAAGGAAAACCAGGTCCAAGGCACCGTTTCTGTATTCATTCAATGCTTCATCACTGTCTTTGATGATCCGATAAGAGATCTTATCAACAGATACATTATCGTTATCCCAGTATTCGGTGTTTCTGGACATCGAGAACGAATCACCTAAAGGAGAATAATTGCTGTCGATTACGAATGCACCGCATGAAAGGACATTATCATAAGATGTGGCATATCTGTCGCCGCATCCCTCGCAGAACTTTTCGTTAACAGGATAAAAAGCCGGATAAGTCAGGAGACTCAACAGATACTGACAGCTGCTCTCAAGCTCGATCACAAGTGTCCTGTCGTTTTTGGCACTGACACCCAGCTCTGAGACCGCCTTCTTTCCTGCGATGATGTCCCTTGCGTTCTTGATCCTGGCGACATCAGACAACAGATAAGAGCAATTGGAATCAAATGCCGGGTCAGCCAATCTTCTTAGAGCATAAACGAAATCATCAGCAGTGACCTTGTCGCCATTGCTCCATTTGGCATTGCGCAGTTTGAAAGTGTAAACAAGATCATCTTCGTCGACTTCATATGATTCGGCAAGCGCACAAACAGCATTGCCGTCATGATCGAGCTGCATCAGCCCGTCCGTAAAACCGGCGATGATCTCATGAGATATATCATCTTCAGCAAGACCCGAGTCCAATGACACCACATTGTCTGTCAAATGGACCCTAATCTCTTTATCTTTCTTATTATCCTTACAGGAAGTAATTCCCAGACTTGCTATAATTAAGACTGAAAGGATTACCAGCGTGATCTTTTTACAGGACATGGAGTAATCACCTGCTTTCCCAATCGACATTATATTAAGTCTATCAAAACCTATAGCAAAACACCAAAGGTGGATGACATATTACCGATCGAGCGCATTCATAAGATTGACCATCTCGATAGCGTTGATGGCACAATCATAACCTTTATTGCCGGCCTTGGTACCTGCCCGTTCGATCGCCTGTTCGATGCTGTCAGTGGTGAGTACGCCGAACATCACAGGAAGACCATATTTGAGCGAAACGCTGGCAATACCCTTTGATACTTCGCTGCAGACATAATCATAATGGCTCGTGGAACCGCGGATGACGGCACCGAGACAGATAATGGCATCATAGTTGCCGCTCTTAGCCATCTTCTGGGCGATGACAGGGATCTCGAATGCACCGGGGACCCATGCGACAGAGATATCGTCTTCATTGACGTCATGTCGTACAAGACCATCGATGGCTCCGCTCAGGAGCTTGGCAGTGATGAATTCGTTGAATCTCGAAGCAACGATACCGATCTTGATATCTCTTGAAACCTGTTTTCCTTCAAATGTCCTCATAGTTTTTACCTCTCTACATTTATATATATTTACTAGATATCCAGGATGTGACCCATACGGACCTGTTTGGTCTTGAGATAATTGACATCATAATCAGTGGCAGACATCTGGATGGGGACCCTCTCCGTGATCTCCAAACCAAATTCCTTGAGCTGATAGACCTTGTCGGGATTGTTGGTAAGTATCCTCATGCTCTTTACGCCCAGTTCGCGCAGGATCTGAGCACCGATGAAGTATTCGCGTTCATCGCTCCTGAAACCCAGTGCGATATTGGCATCGACGGTATCCATGCCCTGTTCCTGCAGTTCGTAAGCTCTGAGCTTATTGATGAGACCGATGCCGCGACCTTCCTGACGCATGTAAAGGAGCACACCGCGTCCTTCATGTTCGATCTGGGTCATGGCCGATGCAAACTGCTGTCCGCAGTCGCAGCGGAGAGATCCGAAAGTGTCACCGGTAAGGCACTCGGAATGAACCCGGCATAAGACATCCCTGCCATCTCCGATATCGCCTTTGACGAGAGCCACATGATGTTCGCCGTTGAGTCTGTTCACAAAACCGTAGGCTCTGAACTCACCGTATTTGGTGGGCATACTGACACTGGTGACCAGATCGACAAGCTTATCGTGGTATTTGCGGTAAGTCTGCAGATCCTTGATGGTGATGAACTTCATATCCCACTGTTTGGCCAGTTCATACAGTTCGGGAGTGCGCATCATGGTGCCGTCTTCCCGCATGATCTCACAGCAAAGGCCGCATTCCTTGAGACCGGCAAGCCGGCAAAGATCGACTGTTGCTTCGGTATGACCGTTCCTTTCAAGGACGCCGTTGCGTTTAGCAAGGAGCGGGAACATGTGACCGGGACGTCGGAAATCATCAGGCTTGGCATCGTCTGATACACAGGCCATCGCTGTCACAGAACGTTCAGCCGCTGAGATACCGGTGGAAGTTGAAACATGGTCGATAGAAACAGTGAAAGCGGTCTCATGGTTATCCGTATTCTGCTGGACCATCTGGGGGATACGCAGTTTCCTGACATATTCAGCCGACATGGGCATACAGATGAGACCCTTGCCGTAACTGGCCATGAAATTGATGTTGGCAGTGGTGGCAAACTCAGCCGCACAGATGAAGTCTCCTTCGTTCTCACGGTCTGGATCGTCAGTAACCAGGATTATCTTTCCTTTTTTCAGATCTTCAAGTGCTTCTTCAATTGTATCGAATTGGATCATCCATCCCTCCTAAAAACCATATCTTTCAAGGAATTCCTCCGTGATACCGGATCTCCCGGCCGGAGCTTCATCCTTCTTAAGCAAATGTTCTACATACTTTCCGATGATGTCGGTCTCGATATTGATGTCATCCCCGACCTTGCGGTGCGAGAGCACTGTCTGGTCGAGAGTATGCGGAATGATCGAGACTGAAAATGTCTCGGGAGTGACTTTGGCGACCGTCAGGCTGATACCGTCGAGAGCAACAGAGCCCTTCTCGACGATATATCGCATGAGTCCTGCAGCCGGTCTGACAGTGAACCAGACAGCATTGTCATCACGTCTTATGGAAGTGATGCTGCCGGTACCGTCCACATGTCCAGACACGATATGTCCTCCGAACCTGCCGTCAGCCGGCATGGCGCGTTCCAGATTCACTTTAGTACCGACAGATGCGCCTTTCAGTGAAGACCTGTTTAAAGTCTCATGCATTACATCGGCAGAAAAAGCTCCATCGGAAAGGGAAGTCACAGTAAGACAGATGCCGTTCACGGCAATGCTGTCGCCGATCTTAGTACCTTCAAGCACTTTAGATGCTGAAACAGTGACGATCTCAGAATCGCGTCCCCTCTGTACGCTTCTGATCGTTCCGACTTCTTCGATGATGCCGGTAAACATTATCTGATCACCTCGCTCTCGATAACGACGTCTGTATCACATCTCCTGACGGAGACTACTTTTAGATTCATAGCCTGGAAAGGTTCTTCGAAACCCTGTCCTTCCACAGGCGATTTTGCCGCATCCCCGCCGAAGAACTTCGGGGCGATATATGTGACCACTCTGTCGATGAGCCCATCCTTTACCATCGACCAGTTGATGGTACCGCCGCCTTCAAGGAGAATACTGTCGATCTTCATATTTCCAAGTTCTCTCATGAGCATCTCAAGATCGAGGAGCCCGTCACAGGATGGGATATCCAGTATCCGGCATCCCAATCCCTTGAGTTCTTCTTTCTTAGAAGCGTCATCACTGGATGTCGCGATGACAGTCTTATAATCCTGCGCGGTCCTGACGATATTAGATTCGAGCGGAATACTCAGATTTGAATCACAGATTATGCGGACAGGCTGTCTTGAACCGGGGATCCTGCAATTGAGCATCGGATCATCCGCAAGCACCGTACCGATCCCCACCATGATGGCAGAATAACGTTTTCTAAGGATCTGGACATCCTCACGGGACTCTTCGCATGACACCCATTTGGAGTGTCCCGTAAAGGTGGCGATCTTCCCATCGATGGTCATAGCGTATTTCATGACGACGTAAGGTACATTTTTTGTAATGTAATGGAAGAACACATAATTCAGCGCGTCGCATTCTTCTTTCATAAAGCCTTCGATGACTTCGATACCATGCTCGCGAAGGATCTGAATGCCTTTACCGGCTACTTCGGGATTCGGATCCGAAGAGCCGACGACGACCTTGCTGATGCCGGAAGAGATCACTGCATCCGTACAAGGAGGCTGTTTTCCGGTATGGCAGCAGGGTTCCAGTGTCACGTACATGACGGCACCGCGGGGATCCTCGGTACACATCTTCAGCGCATTGCGTTCGGCATGGAGTTCGCCGTATCTCTCATGGAAACCTTTGCCGATGACCCGGCCGTCTTTTACGATGACTGCTCCGACCATGGGATTGGGAGAGGTGTTCCCCATTCCCTTCTCTGCAAGGTCGATCGCCATCTGCATAAATTCTTTATCTGTCGCCATAAAAAAAGCCCCAAACACATCTGATGTTCAGGGCTCTGCGTACATCTTTTATAAATAAAAAACTCTGGTCATAGATACCAGCGCATACTTACAAAGATTCTTACCATAAATCTTCTTCCATCCAGACTCTACTGTCGACTTCGGAATCTCACCGAATCATGCCTTGCGGCTCGCGGGTTATACCGCCGGTGGGGAATCACACCCTGCCCTGAAGATCATTATTCAATTTGAGAACAGTCTACCACTCGTCATTCATTAATTCAACGTCATTTATCCTACATGATGCTTCATAAATACTATTTATAAGATTGACAACGAGCATTTATACTATCATTATTATGTGTAAATCTGTACACTTTTATGTCGTAAAAGGAGCATACAATGAAGAAGTTCTTACTTTGTGTTCTCTCCGCCATCCTCTGCATGACCCTGGTCTTCTCCAGCGTTGCCTGTTCAGGCAAAGGCAAGACACAGACTGAAGGCCAAGTCACTGTAACGGATCAGGCCGGCAGGACCGTGACCCTCGAAAAACCCGCACAGAAGATCGTATCTTTTGGCTACAACCAGACCTATGCCGTTATCGCATTGGGACTTGCTGACCGACTGATCGGTATCGAAGCAAAAGCCAATCAGCGACCAATCTATTCACTGGCAGCCCCCGAACTCCTCAATCTTCCCAATGTCGGCTCCCAGAAACAGCCCAACATCGAAGCAGCTATCGCTCTCGAACCTGATCTGGTCCTCATGGCCAAGTCTCTTCAGAGCAACGTCTCCGCTTTCGAAGCAGTCGGCATCCCTGTCGCTATCTGCTACCCTGAAAGCCAGGCTCTCCTGGAAGAAGAGATCAAGATGATCGCTTCCCTCTGCGGCGTCCCCGGCAATGCAGATGCACTCATCAAGTATTACGATGACACCTACAAGAAGGTCGAAAAGATCACCTCTAAGTTCAGCGATGCTGAAAAGCCTGTCGTCTACATGGGCGCAGTTTCCTCCTACCTCTCCACCTCCCCCAAGAACATGTACCAGGCTGACCTGATCGCCAAGGCCGGTGCCGTCAATGCCGCCAAAGATATCGACGGCGACAAATGGACCGATGTCTCATATGAACAGCTTCTGGCTATGGACCCCGATATCATCATCCTGCCTTCCGAAGCATCCTACAGCATCGATGATGTCCTCAATGATAAGCAGCTCGCCTCCGTCAAGGCAGTAAAGAACAAGGCAGTCTACAAGATGCCTTATTTCGAAGCTCTTGACTCCCCTGTTCCTTCCGGCGTCCTCGGCACCCTTTACATCCTTGCAAAGGCACACGGTGAGAAATATTCACTCGATACTTTTAAGAAGGATCTTACTGATTTCTACAAGAAGTTCTACGGCTTCGATGCAGATACATCAAACATTAACTAATGGCAGCACTTCTTCACGAAGCAAAAAAGAATAAGACCGTCCTGCTCTTTGCAGGGATAAGCATCGCGATCATAGCGGCAATCATAATCGCCATCTGTATCGGACAGTATCCGATAACACTGAAAGACATCTTCGCGATCCTTACAGGCGGCGAAGTAAAAGAGATAACACGCAGGGTATTTTATACTCTGCGTGTTCCTCGTGTTCTTGCAAGCTTCATCGCCGGCATCGGCTTAGGACTTGCCGGCAGCATCTACCAGACCATCTTCAAGAATCATCTGGCATCACCTGACATCATCGGCGTCGCACCGGGCGCCAATCTCGGCAGCGCTATCGCCATCGTCTTCCTGGGCGGCACTGCATTATCCATCCAGCTGGGCGCCTTCATCGGCGGCATCGTCGTCGTAATGCTGGTGCTCCTTCTGGTCAAAGCCACCCCGTCCAATACCACAGCGACCTATATCCTGGCCGGTATCGTACTGACCCACACCACGCGGGCACTCATCATGCTCCTGAAGTATTATGCCGATCCCGCGGGCGAATTGGCCGCCATCGAATACTGGACCATGGGCAGTTTTGCCAATGTCACGCTGGATAAGCTTCTCTCGATCCTGCCCGTCTTCCTGATCTCTTTCATCGGCATCATCCTTCTGAGAAACCAGATCGGGCTGCTCTCCATGAATGAAGATGAGAGCAAGATGCTGGGAGTCAGGCTTACTTACGTAAGGACCGTTATCCTGGCCCTCTCCACTCTCATGGTGGCATCCGTGATATCGATATCCGGTCTCATCACTTTCATCGGTCTCGTGGCACCCCATATCGCAAGGCTCCTCATGAAACGCAACAATTTCACTACCTGTGTGATGGCAGCTCTCATCGGCGGGCTGATACTCATCATCGGCGATGTCCTGGCGAGGTCGATCTATACCGCTGAGATACCTATCAGTATCCTGACGACCATGATCGGCGTTCCCGTCCTGGTCTACTTCCTTGTAAAACAGAAGGGACTCAACTGATGGAAGAACTGCTTACTATCAAGGACATCCATGTCAGCTACGGTAAGACTGAGATCGTGAAAGGCATCAGCTTTTCGATCGCAGGCGGCGAACTGTGCACACTGCTAGGGCTCAACGGAAGCGGCAAGACCACGCTTCTCCGCGGCATCTGCGGTCTCAATGAAGCATCAGGCAGATGCATCATCTCAGGCAAAGATACCGCCGGGATGAATGAACATGAAAGGGCCCGCTATATCTCATTCATTCCTCAGGTCAGCAGTCCCTATCACGGAAAATCTGTGATGGACGTCCTCCTCATGGGCGCCAATCCTTATCTGGGGCTCCTCGAATCCCCCAGAGAAGAACACCGCATCAAGGCACGTGAAGCACTCGCCAAACTGAACGTATCGGACTTTGAGGAACGCATGTACAATCAGCTGAGCCAGGGCCAGAAACAGATGATCATCCTGGCCAGGACGCTGGTACAGGATACCCCTGTGATGCTCATGGATGAACCCGACAGCGCCCTCGATTTTCTGAGGAGACACCGCGTACTGAACCGTATCAGGGAACTGGTGAAGAGCGAACAGAAAGCCTGTCTAATCACTCTCCATGACCCCAATTTCGCCATCCAGTACAGCGACAGGATCTTCCTGGTGGATGACGGTCTGCTCATCGATGAACTGGATATGCGCACGGCATCAGCCGAAGAAGTCAAAGAGAAACTCGGTAAGATCTACAGTGAGATCGAGCTGGTCCAGTATTCAGGCGGTTACTTACTGGGAAAACCGGCTAACCGTTCCCAGCTTTTTTAAGGGCATCGCCCGTAAGTCTGTAAGTGGTCCAGATGTCCATCGGGACCGCACCCTCTGAGAGATAGAAATCGATACTGGGCTTGTTCCAGTCCAGACAGTTCCATTCCATACGTCCGTATCCGCGCTCTACTGCAATGGAAGCAAGCTTTTCCAGCAAAGCCTTGCCATAACCTTTTCCGCGATAATCAGGTCTTACAAAAAGATCTTCGAGCCAGAGACCGGCACGTCCGACAAAAGTGGAATAGTTATAGAAGAAGAGGGCAAATCCGGCTTCCTTATCATCTTCCATGACAAAGAGGACTTCGGCATAATGACGGTCGAAGACCCAGTCCTCGATCATCTCTTTGGTATTGACGACCTCATCATCCATCTTCTCGTATGCCGCAAGCTCCTTTATGAAATCCAGGACGAGACCTGCATCTTTCTTTTCAGCAAATCGAAATCTCATTTCAGTCATGGAATGCCCCTATCATTTGTTGATTGAAATATTAAATGCTAGTATAGCATTCAGGGAAGATTAACAAGGGGGTTATCAATGAAATCTTTCGACACAGAATGGCGCGATCTACAGTTGCCGTCCGGACAGAACTTCTCCATCGCTATCTGCGGTTTCTGCAACAAAGTCAGATATATGACTTTCGGCGCCGATCCCTTAAAGAAACTCTTCAACCAGGAAACATATTTCGATGAGGATGGGACCTGCGATGCCGGACATCAGTGCATCGCCAAAGACTGCCCCTACAATACCACCACCGACGAAAAACTGGCCGAACTGTTCGGTATCGAAGCCGACGATGAAGTCGATGAAGAAACCGCCAAACAGTGGGGAAGCAACACCATGGTCGGTTGCTACGTCGCGATGGCAAAGAGGATCTCTGACGAACTTGCCGTCGAGAAACAGAAAAAAGACTAGCTGTTAAACAACTGAAAAAAGAAAAAGGTCTGCGTTACTTCCGATTCCGCAGACCTTTTTTCTTTGTAAAGGGGATAGAGTTTTTTTCAAGCTTTCACCAACATTCTAGACGACTGAATGTAAAAATTAGGTAAAGAAAAAAAGAATTCTAAAAAAAATGGAGCCAGCGAAGAGATTTGAACTCTTGACCGACGGTTTACGAAACCGTTGCTCTACCAACTGAGCTACGCTGGCTCGATACACGCCCTATTTGAACAAGGGCGTACTGAAATATCGTTCTGCAGTATCAGGTAATATTGTAACAACAGTCTTGCCGGGACCCAACTTTTTAGCCAGACTGAGTGCTGCCGCGACATTAGTTCCGCTGGAAATGCCGCACATGAGACCCTCTTTCTTGGCCAGATCCTTGGCAGTCTGGATAGCCTCTTCATCGGTTACGACATAGACACTGGAATAGATGTTCTGATTGAGATTGTCGGGAATGATACCGTCGCCGATACCCATCTGGAGATGAGTTCCGACAGTTCCGCCGGCCAGGATCGCAGCATTCTCAGGTTCAACCGCCCAGATCTCGATGTCGGGATACTGTGCCTTCAAGACCTCACCGATACCGGAAAGAGTACCGCCGGTACCTACACCGGCACAGAAACCATGGATGGGACCTGCGATCTGTTCCATGATCTCAAGAGCAGTGTGATGCTTATGAGCAAGAGGATTGTCAGGATTCGAAAACTGCTGAGGTACATAGACCTTGGGATCTTCTTCTGCCATCTTCATAGCTGTCTTGAGACAGTTCTCCATGCATTCGCCGATGTTGCCGTCATCATGTACGAGGATGACCTCTGCACCATAATGTTCCATGAGGAACTTTCGTTCGCTGCTGACGGAATCAGGCATGACGATGACAGTGCGGTATCCTTTGACAGCACCCACCAATGCCAGACCGATGCCCTGATTGCCGCTGGTAGGCTCAACGATGACAGTATCCTTTTTGATGAGACCTTTGCGTTCAGCCTCTTCGATCATGTTCAGCGCAGTTCTGGTCTTGATCGAACCGCCGACATTGAGGCCCTCGTATTTGACGATGACATCAGCCATCTCGGGCGAGACCATTCTCTGAAGTTTGACCATTGGTGTATGGCCGACTGCCTGAAGGATATTGTCGTAATACATGATAACTATTCCAATCTATGCTTGATGAACAGAATAAAAGATACCATTTTTGGCATAGATATTAAAGTAATACCAATAATGTAGTGATTGTTATGCACTATAGCGGGTGATAGAATACTGGCAAAACAATCACGTCCTTCCGCTAACACCTCTCATGGACACGGTCTATCAGGAGGATGATATGGGTCTATTCGACAAACTTTTCGGCGATGCCAAACTGGATGAACTCAAGCAGCAGTTCAATGAGTTTGAGAAAGCAATGAAGGATGCCGGCATCGAAGTGAAAAAGAATGAAGCTTCAGCCAAACCTGCAGAAGCCAGCGATCCTTTGAAGGATATGTTCAAAGTCGAAGAAAAGAAGAACGACAGTTACGACGACGACCGACCTAAGTCCGGCGTATCCTGGGGCGAAGAGATGCCCGATGAAGAAAACCAGTTCAACTTCAACGGCAAACCACATGAGTACTTCAAGAAGATCTTTGACGAGAACTTCTCCGGTAAGTATTCCATCGAAGCGGGATTCAATACCGAATATGAAGGATATCTCTTCACATTCTATTCTCTCGGCAGGAAAGCACTCGTGGTCGAACTCCTCAAGAAGAAGTCCGGCGCCAAGAAGCTCCGCAGAGATACCATCGATGCAGGTATCCCCTACCTGCGCTACTATACTGACGTAGATGGCTGGTGGAACACCAAATCCTATGTGATCGACAGGACTCGAAAAGCACTGGAAGGTTAACATCGGCTTTTCTGCAAGGCAGAATGAGAACGCTTAGCGCCTGCGGCGGGCCCGGCACGAACGCAAAAACAACTTCGCAGGCAGTTGTTCGTGTACGGTCTGGTACACTCCGGAACATTCCGGACTTTAATGATTTCTCATCCTGCCTTTATTTTTTTTAGAAAGGTAGCTGCATGACCCTGCTCGCAGAGCTTAAAGATCCCGCCCGCTGGGAAGCATTTTACGAATATAAGACGTCTTTGGTCTGTCCCAAACAGTATACCAAAGAGCTCAGATCGTTCATCGACAATGAAAGATACCTTCCCGTCTGCGATGAGACGTCCGATGCCGCTTCGTTCCCGCTTCCGAGAAGAGCCGTCATCAGCAAGATCGACACCAAAAAGAAACGTATCGTCTACATCTATCCCAAGGACGAAACGACGGTCCTGAAGCTCCTTACATATCTGTTATTAAGGAAGTACGACGGGATATTCTCCGCTAATCTCTATTCTTTCCGTCCCGGCAAGACCGCCAAGGACGCCATACGGAGACTTACCGGCATCCCCGGGATACGCGGGATGTATTCCTATAAAGTCGATATCAGCAACTACTTCAATTCAATACCCATCGAAAGATTTCTTCCGATCCTGAAGGAAACACTTTCGGACGATGCTCCGTTATATGAGTTTCTGTCGGCACTGCTGAAAAAAGAGGAAGTCTCCGACCGCGGAAAGATCATCTGCGAAGAAAAAGGCATCATGGCAGGTACGCCTCTGGCAGCTTTCTACGCCAATCTCTATCTGAAAGACATGGATGAATGGTTCGAATCTTCAAGGATCCCCTACGCCAGATATTCAGATGACATCATCGTCTTCGGAAAAACCAGAGAAGAAACTGAATCCTATGCCGCCAAGATAAAAGAGCTTCTGGCTGCCAAAGGTCTCTCAGTTAATCCGGACAAAGAGTTATTCTCGACACCGGATGAAGGATGGACCTTCCTGGGATTCTGCGAAAAGGACGGTGTCATCGATATCGCTCCCGTGACACTGATGAAACTCAAGAAGAAGATGCGCAGGAAAGCCCGGGCCCTCCGGCGCTGGAGCGACCGCCACGATGAAGACGGGGAGAGAGCCGCCAGGGCATTCATCAGAGTATTCAACCGGAAACTCATGGAGAATGCCGGTGATAACGAGCTGACCTGGAGTTATTGGTTCTTCTCCGTGATCAACACTACAGAAAGTTTGCATGCCATCGATCTCTATGCCCAGGACTGCATCCGTTTCCTGTATTCCGGCACAAGGAAAAAATCCCGTTTCAATGCACGCTACGAAGATCTCAAGGCTCTTGGGTATAAGAGTCTGGTCAATGACTATTACGCTTTTTCTGAAAAAATGACACCTACACCAAACCGTAAAGACATACGGTCTTAAATAATCTATAATCACTTCTGTATAAATGAAGACCGTAATCAAGTATCTCAAACCGTTCCTAGTTTTCATCGTGATCTGTCTCTGCTGTCAGGTCGTGAGGGCTTATGGCGAACTGAAACTGCCGAACATCATGAGCGACCTCGTGAACGTCGGCATCCAGTACGGCGGTTTCGAGGAAAAAGCACCTTCAGACATCACCCGCGAAGGTATCGATACTCTCGGAAAGTTCATGACAGACGAAGATGCCGAAACCTTCAAAAACAGCTATGAAGATGCATACAGCGGTCACTGGATCCTTTCCGAAGACGCAGCATCCAAAGAACTGGATGAGATATACATCACTTCATGTATGGCAGCTCTCGCATATTACAGAGACATATCGGATGAAGACGATTCCTTCTCCCTTAACTGGTTTTACGGACACACGCCAGAGATCGATGCCATGGTGGCTGACGGTTCCATCGGCAGATATATCGATGAAGCCCAAAAGACATATACACTGACCGGCAACGGCGCTGAGATCTGCGTGACTTTCTCCAAAGGATTCGCAGAAGACCTGGGGTTGGATCTCCACAAGATCCAGATGGATTATATGATCAAACGATCGTTATTAATGATCGTCTATCTCTTCGTTGTACTGCTCTTCAACGTCACGGTCGGCTACTGTGCCGTGAAGACCGCCACCGGCTTTGCGACCAATATGCGTTCGGCTCTCTTCAGGAAATACATCAAATTCTCAAACAAAGAATTCGACAAGATGCCTGTTGCATCACTCATAACAAGAAGCACCAACGATATCTCACAGACCCTTTCTCTCATCATCATGGTGCTTCGATTATTCATATTCGCCTTCGTCATGTCCATAGGCTCATTCATCATGGCGGCTACGACCAGCATCAAACTGAGCTGGATCCCTGGCGTGACACTGGTGGCACTTCTTGCCATCATGGGCATCCTCAGCGCCATCGTCATGCCGAAATTCAAAAAACTGCAGTCTTTGGTCGACCGCGTCAACCAGCTGAGCCGTGAATTCCTCAAAGGTACACTGGTCATCCGAGCTTTCGGCAATGAAAAGTTTGCTGAAGACAATTTTGATAAGACCAGCAACGATCTCAAGAATACCAACCGCTTCACCCAGAGGACCATGGCTTTCATGGGACCCGCCATGACCATCCTCATGAATGTGGCGGCACTGCTCCTCATCTGGCTGGGCAAAGACCTCATCGCATCATCTGAGATGGGCGTGGGAGACCTTCTGGCCTATATGCAGTATGCGATGCACGTCGTGATGTCCTTCATGATCGTGGCAACGATGTTCGTCATGGTCCCGCGAGCACTCATCTCGATCCGACGTATCGAAGAAGTCCTCACCACAGAACCTTCGATCAAAGATCCAGAGAGTCCTGTACAGATTGGAAGAGCAACCGGTAAGATCGAATTCAAGAACGTGACTTTCCGATATTCAGATTCAAATTTTGACGCTCTGTCTGATATCAGTTTCACCGCCGAACCCGGCAAAACTACCGCCATCATCGGTTCCACCGGTGCCGGCAAGACCACTCTGGTCAACCTCATCATGCGTCTTTACGACACCAATTCCGGCTCCGTCGAGATCGACGGCATCGACATCCGCGATATCACACTGCACGATCTCCGCGAAAACATCGGATTCGTCCCCCAGCAGAGCATACTGTTCCAGGGGACCTTCAGATCCAATATGTTAGTCGGAAAAGCAGATGCCACTGATGAAGAGATACTCCGGATACTTGAGATCGCTCAGGCCAAGGACTTCGTCATGGAGTCCGAACATGGTCTCGACACCGAAGTAAGTCAGGGCGGAACCAGCGTCAGCGGCGGTCAGAGACAGCGACTTGCCATCGCCCGAGCCCTCATCAAAGGCGCACCCATCTGTATCTTCGATGACAGTTATTCGGCACTGGACGTCAAGACCGATGCCGCACTGCGCAAAGCCATCGCAGAGAATTATAAAGACCTTACCATGATCGTCGTTGCTCAGAGGATCAGCACCATCATGAATGCCGACAAGATCATCGTCCTCGATGAAGGAAAGATCGTCGGCATGGGAAAGCATTCAGAACTGCTTGAGAACTGCCCGACCTACCGTGAGATCACCGAGTCTCAGTTCTCGAAAGGAGAGTGGGACTGATGCCTCCTTCAATAACCAGAATGGGTAAGAGTGGTCCTCCCACCAGGAACACTATCAACAATATGCATACTTTCAAGACGAATGCCAGCGTCAAGAAAGAGACCAAACGTCTTCTTAAATGGCTGGCTCCGTTCAAGTTCCAGATATTCCTCGTCTTCCTGCTGACGATCGTATCGGTGGTATTCTCTGTCGCCGGTCCCAGCATCATGGCGCTTGCCACGGACGAACTGGCCGAAGGGGTGAAGAACATCATCAAAGGTCTTCCCGCCAATATGGATTACGGATACATCGGAAAGGTCCTCCTGGGACTTCTGGGACTCTATGTCATCAGCGCCATCTTCGGCGGAATCCAGGCGATCCTCATGTCCAATATCTCGACACAGTTCGCCTTCAATATCCGTACCCAGGTCATGAAGAAGATCAACAAGCTTCCTCTGAGCTTCCTCTCACAGGCAAGTCAGGGCAACGTGCTTTCCATCATCACCAACGATATCGACACCATCGAAGCAAGCCTCAGCCAGAGTCTCATCCGCATCGTATCATCTACGGTCACACTCGTCGGTATAACCGTGATGATGTTCCTCATGAACTGGCAGATGGCTCTCGTCGTCATCCTCATCACCCCGCTCTCATTCGTCAATATCATGATCCTGGTCAAGCTCTCCCAGAAACACTTCAAGAACAACCAGAACTATCTGGGAAAGGTCAACGGACATGTTGAAGAAGACCTCAGCGCTAATTCCGTCGTGACATCTTTCAATCTCCAGGACAAGGTCCATGATGAATTTGAAAAAGACAACCAGATCCTCCGCGAACATTCGTTCAAGGCCGAGTTCCTGTCCGGTCTCCTCTACCCGTCCAACAACTTCATCGGCAATCTGGGATATGTCGCAGTCTGTATCGTCGGTGCAATCCGCGCCGCATCCGGGGCCATCACCATCGGCGATATCCAGGCCTTCATGATGTACGTCAGGAACTTCAGCCACCCCATCACTGAGATATCCAACATCTCATCCACACTGCAGCGTATGGCCGCCGCATCCGAACGTGTCTTCGGAATCCTTGATGCAGACGAAGAGACCGCTGCCGAAAAACTGCTGTCACTTTCGGATATCGACATCAAAGGCGAAGTGGAATTCAGACATGTTAAGTTCGGATACAATCCCGAGAAGACCATCATCAAAGACTTCTCCGCCAAAGCCGAACCCGGCCAGATGGTCGCCATCGTCGGGCCCACCGGTGCCGGCAAGACCACACTGGTCAAACTGCTCATGCGGTTCTATGACCTGAACGGCGGCGAGATCTTACTCGACGGACACGATATCGCAGGTTTCGACCGACATGAAGTGAGGAACTACTTCGGAATGGTCTTACAGGATACCTGGCTCTTCAGCGGCACCATCATGGAGAACATCCGTTACGGACGTCTCGATGCCACCGATGAAGAAGTCATCGAAGCCGCCAAGACCGCCCAGGCCGATCACTTCATCAGCGCTCTTCCCAAAGGATATCAGCAGGAACTCGATGAAGATTCCAGCAATCTGTCTCAGGGTCAGAAGCAGCTCATAACCATCGCCCGCGCCATCTTAGCCGATCCCAAGGTCCTCATCCTGGACGAAGCTACCAGTTCCGTGGATACCCGAACAGAGGTCCTGATCCAGGAAGCTATCGATAAGCTCCTCAAAGGCAGGACATCATTCATCATCGCCCACAGACTGTCCACCATCCGCAATGCCGATCTCATCCTCGTCATCGACAATGGTGACATAATCGAACAGGGAAATCATGAGGAATTACTGGCTAAAAACGGCTTCTATGCCAACCTTTACAACAGCCAGTTCAGCAAATAAGTCATAGACTATCAGCCCTTTTAGGTAGTAAAATCTATACAGAAATAATCTTAAGGGGGCTGAAATGCAATCAAGTATCATCGGCAAGATCAACAAAGCCAAAGTCTACGCAAACGAACCCGAACGAGTTTCATTCCAGAACATGACCGTCAGTTTCCAAGGCGAGAATGACACTCATACAGTATCCCTTAAGGATGATGCTTGGAGCTGCACCTGCTCATTCTTCGGAAACTGGGGCTTCTGCTGCCATACCATGGCAATGGAAAAGCTTCTTGAAAAGATGCTGAAACCCGAAGATAAGGTCAACTTCAACAAAGCGGAAAACGCTTAATAGAAACCGGATAATCGATCTATCCCCTGTTCTGCATCGTGATGATGCAGCGATGATGCTATTGTTGTTTCAAAAACCCTATTGCTTCCCCTGCCACAAATAATGACCCGGTTACGCATATAAAGCCACAGCTACCGCACAAGTCGGAGGCCCTTTCGACGGCCTTTTTCACACTGTCCTGCGTCTCGCAGTCGTAGCCCATCTCATATACCGCAAGCGCCAATTCCTCGGGATCCTTTGCCCTGGGATTATCGGCCCGTGTCGTAATGACGTAATCAAAGAACGGGACCAGTCTGTGCAGAACTCCCTGATAGTCCTTGTCGTCTGACAGACCGATGATCAGGATACGCGGCACGATATCTTTGAAGATGACCAGCGACCGCTGCAGTTCATCCGCCGAGATGTTGTTATGAGCCCCGTCGATAAGGATCTTCACCGGCCCGTCGATGAACTGGAAACGACCGATGATGGACATCTTCTTTAGACCGTCCTCGATGACCTGTCTGGTGATCTTCTCATCATCCAAAGACTCTGCCGCCAGGACCGCCAGAGATGCATTTTTGGCCTGGAAATCCCCCAGCACCGGCAGATGGATATCATAGTCATCTTTCATCCCATGGATCATGAAATGAAGGTCTTCTTTTTCATAGGACCGGTCAAGGATCTCATAGGTCACATCCTTGCCGACTGAGGCCAAAGATGAGTGTTTAACTTGTGCAGTTTCTTGGACGACCAAAGCTGATTCCGGGGCTTGTTCAGCCGAAACGACTGGGATGTTATCTTTGATTATCCCGCACTTTTCAGCGGCGATCTTTGCCAGAGTATCGCCTAGGACATCGGTATGATCGAGGCCGATCACCGAGATGACGGAGACCCTGGGGAGCACGACATTGGTGGCATCGAGCCTTCCGCCGAGTCCCACTTCGATGACGTTATATGATGCACCCTTTTTAGCGAAATAGAAGAACGCCAGTGCCGTCAGAGTCTCGAAAGTAGTCACTCTGCCGTACTCTTCTTCGTTGTTAAGACGAGTGATAACTGGTGCTATATCTTGTACTGTTGATATCAGATCTTCCTCAGAAATCATCTTCCGTCCCAGGACGATCCTTTCCCTCGGGGTCACCAGATGAGGGGAGGTAAAAAGCCCGACATTACCATATGCTTCCTCAAGGATCGAGGCGATCATGGTGGCAGTACTGCCCTTCCCCTTGGTACCGGCGACATGGACACAGGGGACCTGCAGATGGGGATCTCCCAGTTCATGCATCAGAAGTCTGATGCGGCGGGGATCATAGTTCTGCGTCGCCCGGTTATGGGACATCTTCTCATAGTCGACGAGACCGAAGATGAAGTCCAGTGCGCTCTGATAGTCGTTGATCTCGTTATTCATCGGTTAGAACTCAATCGGGTCATTGTTTTCAAGACATTCGATGATCTCTTCAAACTCCGCCCGTCCCAGTTTTTCTATATCATCTTCATTACAGAGGATCGCGAGTACGCTCTCGACGGTCTCCTCATCGTTGATATTGATCTCAAAGTACTCGGTATTGAGGACAGTATCTGCCCAGTCTTCAAGGAATGCTGATGAGATCGAGTCATCCAGATATCGGTTGATGACCCTGATGACGTCGCGACAGGTTATCTCAGTCAGCGGCAGGTTTTCGGGATCTGCAAGTTTATCTGCCAGAGCTTCTTCAAGATCTGCCCGGCAGGCCTCGCCCTTTTTGAACAAGCGTACGATGTCATCCATAAAACAGTTCTGTCCTTCCTACGTAATGAACTAATTATAATTCTCTGTGCCCGTCCGGTAAAAACACAGCAGGAGCATAAGTCCGTAAAATGATGTAATCTGTAATAAATAAATCAACAGGACAGACCCATGAAAGCACTTCTTCAGAGAGTCAACAAAGGTTCCGTGGAATCGGAAGGAAAGATGACCGGCGTGATCGGCAAAGGTCTCGTCGTCCTCCTGGGAGTCGAGAACGATGATTCCGAAAAAGACCTGGACTACCTGGTGGACAAGACCGTGAATCTCAGGATTTTCGATGACGGAGACGGAAAGATGAACCTGTCATTGCTCGATGTCGGAGGAGAGATGCTGGTAGTGAGTCAGTTCACGCTCCTGGCCGATACCCGCAAAGGACGCCGTCCGTCATACATAAACGCGGCTCCGCCTGCGGTCGCTGACAGTTTTTATGAGGAATTCATCAAAAAAGTAAGAGGTCTCGGTGTTAAGGTCGAGACCGGAGTCTTCCAAACGATGATGGTCGTGCATATCGAGAACGACGGTCCCGTCACGATCATGGTGGACAGCAAAGATAAGCTGAAATAGACCTGCTATTTGGTCAGGATCTTCAAGAGCGCTTCGCGGGATTCTTCCTTGACGCAAACGACGAGCATATCGCCCGCCATGTAATATGTCTGTACATCAGGCTTGATCAGCGGGAGATCTTTTCTGAAGATGCCCATTATCACTGTTTCATCGGGCAGTTTTATGTCCTTCACCAGCTGATTAACGACCCTGCCGTTATCCGGGATGATCACTTTGACGATCTGAGAAGTGATGCTGGGGATCTCAAGAAGTGATTCGACAGGAGTCTTCACGATGCGGTGTTCGAGTTCACTGATGACGACATTGGTATCATCGATGATGATATCGATGCCCATGGCATTGAAGATACTTTCATGTTTGGGATCATGGATCCTGGCAACAGTGGTCTTAACATTGAAGTGGTTCTTAGCGATCTGGCAGGCAATAAGGTTGTCCTCGTCCTGTTTGGTCGCTGCAATGAACATATCGGCACGGATCATGCCGGCTTCGTTCTGGACGGAGACTTCGCATCCGTCGCCGAAGAGCACATAGTCTTTATTGAGTTTACGGGTGATCCACTCGAGTTCGTTCTTATTCTGCTCGATGACGAGGACCTCGTCACGAGCTGCAAGGTGTTTCTGTGCCAGATTTACACCGACCTGGCCGCCGCCCATGATGATGACGTACATTACTGAGCCACCTCCTCTTTGGGATCCTCGGCCTTTTCGGGTTCCTCTTCTTTCGGATCAGAAGGTTCAGGTACCGCCCATCCCTGAAGGAGATCTTCCGAGATGGCATTGGTGAAAGTGAGTGTCGGACTGCTGGTATCGAGTCCCAGTTTGCCGAACATCTCACATCGGACAGGATCATAGACCCTGGTGATGACTTTAGGAACGTTGTAAATGTATTTGGCGATCTCTGAAACCATGATATTCCTGTTGTCGCCCTGAGTCACAGCGATGAGGGCATCGGCTTTCTCGATGCCGGCACGTCGGAGAACGTCATCATCCATACCGTTTCCCAGGATGTTGGTGCCCTTATATGTCTCGGGAAGTTTCAGAAATGCGTCGGGGTTATAATCGATGACAGATACATCATGTCCCAATGAATGCAAAAGGACAGCTAATCTAGAGCCTACGCGGCCGCAGCCAAAAATAATGATTTTCATAAGATTATTCCTTGATTGCCGGTTCCTGATCGACGATGACCCTGCACTTGGCATTCTCAAGGACATAGGGAACGATGGTTCCCATGCTGTACTCGCCGAGATCATGGTCTGCATTTAAGGACATCACGATCAGATCAGCTTTGAATTCTTCAGCATCTTCGATGATTGCTGAACCTATGATACGCGCCTGTCTTACATCGGCGACGAAATCACACTCATTCAGTTTGAACAGCTCCTGGGTCTTCTGTCGGATGTCTTCGATCATCGCGTTGGCCTTGTCAACCTCATGACTCAGGTCTGCATTGATAGGAAGGGAGCGGTCGATCTCAACCACACGGAGAGCGATGACCGTTCTCTTGGCAGCTTTCGTTCTGTAGAGGCTGCAGGCCAAAGACACCGTTTCGATATCCCGGTCGTCACCAGCTAAAGGAACGATAACCGTCTGAAAATCTTGAATTGGCATGTTGCAATTATAACACCCGAAAAATGAAAATCAACTGCATCAACAAGACTGTTTTGAACTCAAAAACAATATGATCTCAACCTATTTTGGTAGCAGTTTTACAAAGAGAAAAGTCTTAAATAAATAAAATAGAGTTTGCTCATGAACAGGAGATATGCTAAAATACCGCTTTGAAATAAATTTAGAACAAGACCTTGGAGGGCAAATTTCTTGGCAGACAATACCACTACAATCAAAGAATTACTTGAAGCGGGTGCTCATTTCGGTCATCAGACCAGCCGCTGGAATCCTCACATGAAGAAGTATATCTTCACCAAGAGGAACGGCATCCATATCATTGACCTTGAAAAGACCGCTGCCATGCTCAACGAAGCATGTGACTATGTTAAAGAGATCGCCGGTGAAGGCGGCAAGATCCTTTTCGTAGGTACCAAAAAACAGGCTCAGACCATCATCGAAGAAGAAGCAAAACGCTGCAACATGTATTATGTCAATCAGAGATGGATCGGCGGTACCCTTACCAACTTCCAGACCATCCAGAAGCGAATCGACCACTTGGTCCAGCTTGAAGACCAGCGAGAAAAAGGCGAGTTCGCCCGACTTCCCAAGAAAGAAGTCCAGGATCTCAACGAAGAGATCGATGAACTCAACGTCCAGCTCGGCGGCATCAAAGAAATGACCGCACTTCCCGCTGCCCTCTTCATCATCGATCCTACCAAGGAACGAATCGCCGTTGCAGAAGCTCAGCGAGTCGGTATCCCCATCATCGCCATGGTCGACACTAACTGCAACCCTGACGAGATCGATGCCCCTATTCCTTCCAACGATGATGCTCTTCGCGCAATCAAACTGATCGCCGGCAAGATCGCCACTTCCATCCTGGAAGTCACTGGCGGACAGCCCACCGTCGAACAGGTTGAGATCGAAGAAACTGCAGAAGCAACCGAAGAAGCTGCCGAAGCAGCCGCTGAATAGTTTTCTGACATTAATTATTAAGAAGATTGGAGACAACTTAGATGGCTATCTCTATCGAACAGATTAAAGAATTACGTGGTATCACCCAGGCCGGAACCATGGACTGCAAGAAAGCTCTTGAAGAAGCCGACGGCGACATCAAGAGAGCTATCGAGATCATCCGAGAAAAGGGTGTCATCAAGGCAGCACAGAAAGCAGACCGAGTAGCCGCCCAGGGTTGTATCGGTTCATATGTCCACAACGGACGAATCGGCGCCATGGTCGAAGTCAACTGCGAGACCGACTTCGTTGCTCATAACGAAGGTTTCCAGGAACTCGCCCGCAACATCGCAATGCAGATCGCTGCAATGGCTCCCGAATATATCAACCCCGAATCCGTCCCTGCAGAACGCAAAGAGACTCTCGAATCCGACGAGATCGTCGACCTCCTGAGCCAGCCGTTCTTCAAGGATCCTTCCCTCACAATCAAAGATCTCATCATCGATTGTGTTGCAAAGTATAAGGAAAACATCAAAGTCTCCCGCTTCATCCGATATGAAGTCGGTAAGACCAACGTAATAAACGCAAATAACTAAATCCAGGAGTCTGCTATGCCTAATCCCGTTTACAAACGGATCCTTCTCAAACTGAGCGGAGAGGCTTTCAAAGGTAATACAGACTATGGTATCGATGCCAAGACACTGCAACAGGTAGCATCGCGCGTTAAAGTCGCTCACGACATGGGCATTGAAGTAGCCATAGTTGTTGGTGGGGGAAACATTTGGCGCGGTGCACCTGCTGAACAGCAGGGCTTCGACAGAGCAGCTGCCGATTATGCCGGCATGCTAGCAACTGTCATCAACGCCATCTCTTTACAGGACGCTCTGGAAAAACAGGGCATTGACACACGTATCCAGACTGCCATCAACATCCAGCAGGTAGCCGAACCGTATATCCGCAGAAAAGCCCTCCGACATATGGAAAAGGGACGTGTCGTCATCCTTGCCGGCGGTACCGGCAACCCTTATATGACCACAGACACCGCCGCAGCATTGCGTGCGATCGAACTGGGGGTCGATCTGCTCATCATGAGCAAGAACAAAGTAGACGGCATCTATGATTCAGATCCCAGGAAGAACAAAAATGCCAAGAAGTTCGACCACATCACATTCGCAGAAGCCCTCTCAAGAAAGCTTTCTGTCATGGATGCAACTGCTTTGACTTTATGCATGGAAAACAATGTCTCGATCAACGTCTTCGATATCCTTGCCAACGATGATCTCGCAAAGCTCCTCACAGGCGAGCATGTCGGAACGAAAGTGACATTGGAATAATCGATCAATAGGAGGTAATGAAATGAACGATATTCTTCAGAAGACCGAGGGTAAGATGCAGGCAACGATCGAAGCTCTCAAGAAGGATTTCGCCACGATCCGCACCGGCCGCGCCAATCCTTCTATGCTTGATAACATCAAAGTCGATTACGCCGGAACACCTACTCCCATCAATCACATGGCCGTGGTATCCGTTGCAGCCAGCAACATGATCACCATCCAGCCGTGGGATCATAAGAGCATCAACCTGATCGAAAAAGCGATCATGCAGAGCTCTCTCGGCATCACCCCGTCCAACGACGGTTCGATCATCCGTCTCACCATCCCTCCCCTATCCGAGGAACGCCGAAACGATCTCGTCAAACAGATCAAGAAGATGGCCGAAGAACAGAAAGTCAT
The DNA here is from genome assembly GCA_016284035.1 of Dehalococcoidales bacterium. Lineage (GTDB taxonomy): Bacteria > Chloroflexota > Dehalococcoidia > Dehalococcoidales > UBA1222 > UBA1222. Next base: position 5,586 of record JAEEOC010000005.1, on the reverse strand, counting down.
CCTCAGGAATCACCGACGCGACGCGCTCGACGGCATCAAGAAACTGGAGAAGGACAAAGAGATCTCCCAGGATGACATGAAACGCGGTGAAGCCAAGCTCCAGAAGATGATCGACGCTTATGTCGCCAACATCGACCAGCTGACCGCTGCCAAGGAAACCGAGTTACGACAGGTATAGAGACCGCCGACCGCCATGGATGAGAAGCAACTCCCTAAACATATAGCGATCATCATGGACGGCAACGGCCGCTGGGCTACGTCCAAAAAGCTCCCGCGTCTGTTCGGACACAAAGCCGGTGTCGAAGCCACCGACCGCGTACTGGAATCCCTGGTCAACCATAATATCGAGTTTGCAACACTCTATACATTCTCGACAGAAAACTGGAACCGTCCTTCCGATGAAGTATCCGGACTCTTTGAACTGTTCATCAAGAGTCTGGGGAAGTATATCGACAAGATCGATTCCAACAATGTCCGTCTCATCCACACCGGCAGGACCTGCCACTTCAGCGAAAAGGTCAAGAAAGCCCTGGATGACGCAGTCCTCAGGACGAGCAAGAATACCGGCATGACTCTCTGTCTTGCCATCGATTACGGCGGCAGACAGGAGATCATCGATGCGGTGCGCTCCATGGCTGAGGAAGGCTGTGATCTCTCAAATGTCACTGAAGAGATGATGGACAGTCACCTTTATGTGCCCAACATGCCGCCTGTGGATCTCGTGATCCGCAGCGCCGGCGAACAGCGCCTTTCCAACTTCCTCATTTGGGAATGCGCCTATGCGGAATACTACTATTCTCCGACCCTCTGGCCGGATTTCGGCGATGAAGAGATATCCAAAGCATTGGAGTCTTATGCCGAACGAAAAAGAAAATTCGGAAGGGTTGAAGGATGTTAAAAAGAATTCTCACTGCTCTCATTTTGGTCCCGATCCTGGCTGTATGCATATGGTTCAACAATGCACCGCTGCCGCTGTTTGCGGTACTGCTGACAGCGGCATGTGAACTGGCGCTCAAAGAGTTCTATGACATCGCCGTCAGCATCGGACACAAACCTTTCCGCAGGATCGGTCATGTCGCGATCGTATTCCTCATTTTTGCGCTCTACATTTCCAGACTGGCCATCAGTTCATCGGTGCTGTACATCAGCCCGGTAGCGGTATCGTTCGTGCTGGTCGGAGTGATTGCAGCCGTGGTACTCTGCAACATGCTCAGACACAGAGATTACAGAGAAGGCGCCGACTCTGCAGCGTGGACCATGTTCGGCATCATCTATCTCGGCCTTCTGCCCAGCTTCTATGTCAATATCGGCGCAGCTGAAGACGGAAAGTTCCTGCTCATCTTCGCCTTCGTCAACGTATTTGCTATCGATATCTTCTCGTATTTTGTCGGCGTTTCTTTGGGAAGACACCACTTTGCTCCTAATCTGAGTCCCAAAAAGAGTGTCGAAGGACTCTTCGGAGGTTTCGCCGGACTCGTTGCATCAGCACTCCTGCTCAACCACTTCCTCCATATCGGTTTTGCCGTCTGGCAGGTGATCCTCTACTGTGTGACACTCTTCCCGGTGGCCGTATTCGGCGATCTCATCGAATCCTATTTCAAACGTTCAGCCAATCTCAAGGATTCTTCGAATCTCCTTCCCGGTCACGGCGGTATGCTGGACAGGATCGACAGCCTGATAATGAGCGGTCTCGTCACATTCATCTGGTCCATGGTACTCGCCCTGTAGCCATGCCCGTCAGATCATTTTAGATTTTCCTGTTCATTAGCTATCATTAAAGATATGAAGAAACGCGTAGCGATACTAGGTTCCACCGGAAGCATCGGCACCCAGACACTGGATGTCATCGATCAGCACCGCGACCTGTATGAAGTAACAGCACTGGCAGCAGGTCATGATACTCCGCTGCTTCAGGAACAGATCCGCGCTTTCTCCCCGAAACATGTCTTCGTCGCATCTAATCAGGATGCATCCATCCTTACCGATCTTGCCACCATGGATGAAGCCGATATCGTCGTCATCGCGACCGTCGGTCTTTCTGCTCTGGAAGCCACCATCGGTGCATCGACCTGCGGAAAAACGATTGCCATCGCCAATAAGGAAACGCTGGTCTCAGCCGGCGAGATCATCAATAAGAACTGTAAGAAGAGCGGTGCAAGACTTCATCCCATCGACAGCGAACATTCTGCCATCTGGCAGTGTCTCCTTGGAGAGGGAAAGCCCCGCAAGATCATACTCACCGCATCAGGCGGTCCCTTCAGAAAGACTCCCAAATCCGAAATGCCTTCCATCACCCCCGAACAGGCCTTGAAACACCCTTCATGGAATATGGGAAAGAAAGTCACCATCGATTCATCTACCCTTATGAACAAGGGTTTTGAGATCATCGAAGCATACCGTCTCTTCGGAACTGCTATCGATCAGATCGAAGTACTGGTCCATCCCCAGAGCATCATCCATTCAATGGTGGAGTTCGTGGACGGCGCCATCAAGGCCCAGCTGGGAGTACCCGATATGCGTATCCCCATCCAGTTCGCTCTCTCATATCCTGAGAGGCTGCCGAATCCCGTTATTCCTGCTATCGATCTCGACACACTGACAACCATGACATTCGAGAGACCGGATAATGACCGATTCCCCTGTCTGGGGCTGGCGGTAAGAGCGATCACGCTGGGAAAGACCTACCCCACCGTACTGTGCGCTGCCGATGATATCGCCGTCGAGGCTTTCCTCGACCGAAAGATCAAATACACCGACATCCCCGCCGTCATCGAAGACGCTCTTTCTCATCATAAAGCGCTGGATACCTTCGATGCACAGGATATCCGAAAGATCACTACCGAGACCCACGAATACGTCAGGTCTCTCTGTCAGGGACGGTAACAGGACATGATCGCTAACATCCTCACCTGCGTGATCATCCTTGGCATCATCGTATTCTTCCATGAACTGGGGCATTTTTCCGTTGCCAAAGCTCTGAACGTAAGAGTCGACGAATTCGGCATCGGATATCCTCCCAAGATCATCTCGACCACCAAAGGCGAGACCACCTATTCACTGAACTGGATACCTTTGGGCGGTTTCAACCGCTTCAATATAGATGAAACGGGCACTGATGCCCGCGCTCTCAACAACCAGAAACCTTGGAAAAGGCTTCTCATAGCACTGGCAGGTTCAGTCGCAACAGCCATACTGGCTTACGTCATCGTATTCATCGCGCTGATCGTACCCCATGATATCGGTATCAGCGGCGGCAAGATGCAGGTATCTGCAGTCGTCGACGGCACCCCGGCAGCAGCTGCCGGACTCGTCCCGGGCGACATCATCCTGTCTGCCAACGGCATCGAGATATCATATGATTCCAGACTGGAAGACGCCATTGCAGGAAGACTCGATCAGGAGAACACCATCACCGTCAAAAAGAATGACGGTACCATCGTTGACCTGACAGTCATCCCCAGGAGCAATCCTCCCGAAGGACAGGGAGCCCTCGGCATCATGGTCCAGTTCATCGATTATGAGATAGTAAAAGGCTCGGTCCCTCTGCTGGAAGCCATTCCGCAGTCCATCACGACCACCAATTCTTTCTACACACTCTTCATCGGCGCGTTTGCGAAGGTCTTTTCAGGTGAAGAACCTTTCGACGTCGCAGGTCCCATCAGCATCGTTCAGGTCACAGGGGCCTACCTCGACATGGGATTCAGCACTCTATTGCTCTTCATGGCACTCCTCTGCATCAACCTGGCAGTACTCAATCTGCTTCCCATCCCGGGTCTCGACGGAGGACAGGTCATCATCTCCATCATCGAATGGGTCAGGGGCAAGCCGCTTCCCGATACTGCGACCAGAGTGATCAATATGATCGGATTCTTATGCCTTGCGGCACTGATGATCTTTGCAATATCATCTGATATCGGAAGACTGATATCAGGAGTCAGGATAATCCCATGACACGCAGGAAGAGCATTCAGCTACATATCGGTGACGTTCTTGTCGGCGGTGATGCACCAATCACCGTACAGTCCATGACCAAGACCGATACCCGCGACATCAAAGCGACTGTCCGAAGCATCAGGGAACTGGAAGAAGCCGGATGCGAGATCATCCGTCTTGCGGTACCCGATGAACAGGCCGCTGAAGCTCTTGCCGATATCAGAAAACAGATCCGTATCCCGCTCGTTGCCGATATCCACTTCGATTACCGACTGGCCCTCACCGCCATCAAAGGCGGAGTAGATGCCCTCAGACTGAATCCCGGCAATATCGGCGGACGCGAACGCACCGAAGCCGTCGTAAAAGCCGCTAAAGAAAGAAACATCCCCATCAGGATCGGCGTCAATGCCGGCTCTCTCCCCAAGGATCTGGATGAGAGCATGCCGCTTCCCGACCGCATGGTGGAAGCCGCCATGCGCCATGTACGAATCCTGGAAGACCTGGATTTCGGGCTCATAAAAGTATCATTGAAAGCATCCGATGTCCCGACTACTGTCAGGGCATACGAGAAGATAGCCAAACTCATCCCCTATCCTCTGCATCTGGGGATCACCGAAGCAGGGACTTCCTACTGCGGTGTCATCAGGAGCTCGGTGGGACTGGGGATACTTCTGGATGAAGGTATCGGAGACACCATCAGAGTGTCCTTAACTGCCGACCCAGTGGAAGAAGTCAGAGCAGGACTCGAGATACTTAGATCTCTGGGACTACGGGACAACGGTCCCAAGCTCATCAGCTGTCCCACCTGCGGAAGGACACAGGCTGATGTCTTCAAGCTGGCTCACGACATGGAAGAAGCTCTGAAAGACATCAAAAAGCCAATCAAAGTCGCCGTCATGGGATGTGCCGTGAACGGTCCGGGCGAAGCAAGAGATGCCGATGTCGGCGTCGCCTGCGGAAAGAATTGCGGACTCATCTTCAAGAAGGGAGAGACCATCGGTAATGTCCCCGAAGATGAGATCATTCCCCGTATCCTCAAGGAGATAGAAGATCTCTAGAACGGGGATCCATTATGCCAAGAAAACCTAAGATGACACAAGACACAGAAGAACAGCTGGAATTTGTAGAGGGTGACGGCTGGAAAGCCTGTCACGACAAAAAAAGAGAACTCTACACCGCAGAATCTTATGTAGCCGGATACTACGATCTATATGAGATCGGCAAGGACACCTACAGCCGTCTTAAAACTGAACGTCTGGACCGCCGAGGCGCCCATGAGTTGATCGGCACGGGCAGACACTTGTATAAAAGCGTCAGCGACCGCAATGGTTCATATGATATCGAACTCGATGAAGACTATGCCGCCCTCTGTCCATGGGCAGAGGTACAAAAAACGGGTGAACTATGGGGCAAAGAACTGACTGATCTGGCAGTGACGCTGTTCGATTCCGAAGAAAAGAACCGGGAACAACGTATGAAGCGCCGAACTAATAATTGATACTGAAACGTACGAAGTACTACAAATTGGAATTTGTAAGATTAGTTTTCGTCTTGCCGTTTTAATTTCTTAGATAGGAAAAGCACGAGATTATCATCATTTGCAATTTCCGTTTCGTATTGCGCACAAGGTTTATTCTGATACCAGACACCCGT
>JAEEOC010000022.1 GCA_016284035.1 Dehalococcoidales bacterium | reverse complement strand
AACATCATCGGTGATTATCCCTTTGCCGGTAAGTTCGTTAAGACTGCCGATCCTGAGATCATCGAAGACCTCAAGGAACGTAACGCCCTGTATAAATCAGGCACTATCTATCACACCTATCCGTTCTGCTGGCGCTGCAAGACTCCGCTCGTATACTACTCTAAGCAGAGCTGGTATATCAGGACTTCTTCCGTTAAAGACCGACTCGTCGAATGCAATAAAGAGATTAACTGGGTCCCTGAACACATCAAGGAAGGCCGATTCGGCGACTGGCTTGCCAATAACGTCGATTGGGCCGTTTCCCGTGAGCGATACTGGGGTACTCCGTTACCTGTATGGCAGTGTGAATCCTGCGGTAAACAGGAATGTATCGGCGGTATCGATGAACTGAAAGGTAAACCGGGCGTTGCCGGCATCGTCGAACCTCTCGATCTCCACAGACCTTATGTAGACGATATCACTTATACTTGTCCTGACTGCGGTAAGACTATGCGTCGTGTAAAGGAAGTCTTGGACTGCTGGTTCGATTCCGGTAACATGCAGGTCGCCCAGTATCATTATCCGTTCGATAAGGATTCACTGACCATCCGTGAAGACGGGCGACATCCTGCCGATTATATCTGCGAAGCTGTCGATCAGACTCGTGGCTGGTTCTACAGTCTCCACGCTCTGTCCGTACTGCTCTTCAATGAACCTTGTTTCAAGAACGTCATCTGTCTGGGCCACATCCTGGACGGCAACGGCGAAAAGATGAGCAAATCTCGTGGTAACGTCGTTGATGTTATGACCGTACTCAATAAGTACGGTGCCGATGCCACCCGTTGGTATTTATTCACATCAGCTCCTCCGGGAAATGCCCGTCGTTTCTCTGAGCAGCTCGTAGCCGATGTCACACGACAGTTCATGCTCATCATGTGGAACGTTTATTCGTTCTTCATCACATATGCCAATATCGACAAGTTCGATCCTTCCAAGGTCGCCCATGTCGAACCTACCGCTGAACTGGATAAATGGCTCGTTTCTGAGACCAACAACCTTATCAAAGAGGTCACTGATAGTCTGGAAGCATACGATATCACCGGCGCTGCCCGTGAGATCGAGAGTTTTGTCGTCGATGATCTCTCCAACTGGTATGTCCGACGAAGCCGCAGACGCTTCTGGAAGAGCGAGAATGATAACGATAAGTTATCTGCTTACTTTGCTCTCTATGACTGCTTGGTGACCATTTCAAAGCTTCTCGCACCGTTCATGCCTTTCCTTGCTGACGAGCTCTATCAGAATCTTGTCCTTTCGGTCTATCCTGATGCTAAGGAATCAGTCCATCTGACCGATTTCCCGGTCTGCGACGAATCCAAGATCGATGAGAAGATCAACGGCCGAATCCGACTGGCTATCAAGCTTTCATCTCTTGGCCGTGCTGCCCGATCTGCCGCCGCCGTCAAAGTACGACAGCCGATGGCTACTGCTTTCGTTAAACTGGCTCGACCAAGCGAAGCAGAGGATATTGAAAAAGTGAAGGATCAGCTTCTCGAGGAACTCAATATCAAGGACATCACTGTCATCGACGATGTCGCTCCTTACGAGGCAGATAACTACGTCAAGGCTGAAGATGGTCCTTATGCCGTATTCGTCGATAAGAACATCTCCGAAGATCTTCTTGCCGAAGGTATGGTCCGTGAGATGGTTCACAGAATGCAGAACATTCGTAAGACTGCCGGTTTCGAGATTGCTGATCATATCAAGCTCTACTGCTTCGGTGACGAATATATCAACAAGGTCTATAAGGATTTTGCTGACTATATCCGACATGAGACGCTTGCGGATGAACTAAACGGCGATAGTATTCCTGAAGGTGTCACACCTGAGACATTTAACCTCGATGGACATACTGTCACCATCGCGATCGTTAAAGCATAAATCATAATCGTTGAAATATATGACTCTCTTTACAGAACGCCAGTAAAGAGAGTCGTGTATTGTTTGTGCTCTTAATACTACAACTTCGAAATAGAATTTCTTTAACAGTGTATAACTGTCAGATGATACTTGTATCATTTTTACATTGAAAAGTTGTTAATTATTGGCATCTACAGTAGGCTTAATCATTTTTGTCTCTTTGAAGTGGTATAAAGAAATAAACGAAAAAACATATTTAGAGATAACCACCATGCTTTTGACAATAACATATAAAGGACACAACACTCAGGATCTGGGATACCTGCTTTACAAGAATCCCTATAGGGCGCAAAGCTTTGAAATGCCTTTCGGTAAGGCCTATGTGTTCTATCCGGAAGTATCCGATGAGAAAACTACTGCCGCTTTGCTTTTGGATATCAATCCGATAGATCTTGCTCGCGGAAAACTGGGTTCATCTGAAGGTGGTCTGTTTGACTACGTGAATGATCGGCCCTATGTTTCATCTTCATTTATGAGTACCACGCTCATCAAAGTCCTTGGTACCGCAATGAAGGGGACTTGCACCAAGAAGCAGGAATTGGCTGACACTCCGATTAACCTGACTGCATGTGTACATATGCTGCCTTGCCGAGGCTCTGCAGATCTTCCCTATGAAATCTTTGAACCGCTTGGTTATATGGTCGAGACTAAAACCAGTGTTCTTGATGAAAAGTTTTCGGAATGGGGCAACAGCCCGTATATCGATCTGACTATCAGCGGTACTGTCACGCTTTCAAATCTTCTTAATCATCTGTATGTTCTGATTCCGGTTTTTGATAAACAGAAACACTACTATATCAATGAAGATGAGATCGAAAAACTAATGCTTCACGGCGAGGGTTGGCTTGCTAGTCATCCTTTAAGAAATCTTATCGTCAGCAGGTATTTTGCCAGGAAAAAACGATATGCTGCCATGGCTATCGACCGATTGATTGAGAACGAACCAGTTGATGCAGATGATTTTGGGGAATCTGCAGGCGAAAACGATTCAGATCCTACCATGCCTGCTGATATCAAAGAGAAACGCAACACTCTAAACACTATGCGTCTTGAAGCAGTTAAAACTGCCGTGCTTGAAAGCGGATCATCTTCCGTTATCGATCTCGGTTGTGGCGAATGCCGGCTGACTGCAATGCTGCTTGCCGAAAAACAGATCAAACGTATCGGAGCCGCAGATGTATCTGTAAGAGCCCTTGAGAAAGCAAAACAGCATCTGCATTTTGATGATATGTCTCCTGATAAGAAGAACAAATTGACTCTTATGCAGGCTTCATTGACGTATAAGGATCCGCGTTTTTCAGGTTACGACACGGCGTGTGTCGTTGAAGTGATAGAACATCTTGACCCGCAGAGGATCGCTGCTTTTGAACGGGTGCTGTTTGAATACGCTGCTCCCAATACGGTCATCATTACGACTCCCAATAAGGAATACAACCTACAT
>JAEEOC010000021.1 GCA_016284035.1 Dehalococcoidales bacterium | reverse complement strand
ACCAGAGTACGCAACTTTTGTCTGTATGGAGAGACGACAGGAGAGAAAGATGAATATGGTCTCCCGGTCAGACTTAACTGGGCTTCAGAATACCGCGGTAAGCCGACGATCGTATATGGCCACACTCCGCAGCTCGAGGTCCAGGCACTCAACGGGACCTATTGCATCGATACCGGATGTGTTTTCGGAGGAAAACTTACCGCATTCAGATATCCTGAAAGAGAATTCGTTGATGTAAACGCCTTCGAACAGTATTATGCTCCGGCCAAGCCATTATCACAGATCGAAGACACTGTCGGGGATTTGCTTTCGATTGAAGATGTTCAGGGAAAACTATATCTGAAAACTGGACTAATGGGTTCTATCACAGTGCAGGAAGAGAACTCGGCAGCGGCGCTTGAGGTCATGTCTCGTTTCGCAGCAGATCCTCATTGGCTGATCTACCTGCCTCCGACAATGTCTCCCTGCGAAACTAGTCCGATTGAAGACTTTCTTGAACATCCTATGGAGGCTTTTTCTTATTACCGTAATAAGGGTATCAAAAATGTTGTCTGCGAGAAGAAACATATGGGGTCCAGAGTTGTTATCGTTCTTTGCCACTCAGCTGAGGCTGCCCGAAAGAGATTTTGTGTTTGCGATGGTAGCCGCGGAATCATTTATACACGTACCGGCAGACATTTCTTTGATGATCCTGTGATGCAGGACGAAGTCCTTCATCGACTTGATGCCGTACTGACTCAGACCAATTTCTGGGATGATTTTGGTACAGACTGGGTTTGTTTTGACTGTGAACTTATGCCTTGGTCAGAAAAAGCTCAGTCTTTTCTTGAGAAGCAATATGCTCCTGTCGGACGTGCAGGAAGGGACAGCATCTCTGCAGCAATAAGTGCGTTGGAAGAATTATGCCGAAGACCAAACATTTCATTTGATGTGGATACCATGACTTCCGGACAAAATGTCGATCCGACAGAACTGCTTGAGAGATTCAGGAAAAAAAAGCTTGCCATCAATCGCTATACAGATGCGTATAGGGAATACTGTTGGAAAGTCGATTCTGTCGATGATCTGAAAGTTGCCCCTTTCCATCTGCTCGCATGTGAAGGCAATGTATATTCTCAGGAAAAGCATGTTTGGCATATGGAAACGATTAAGAAGTACTGTGTTGGCATCGATTCTATTTTTGTAGCGACGCCGTATATCTGTATCGACACTACCGATGAAAACAGTTTAAAAGAAGGTGTTTCATGGTGGTTGGAACTGACCGGATCCGGCGGAGAAGGTATGGTCGTCAAACCTGAAACGTTCATTGCCAAAAATGATAAGGGCTTACTTCAGCCTGCGGTTAAATGCCGTGGCAGGGAATACCTGAGAATCATTTACGGTCCCGAATACCTTATGTCGGAACATCTTTCGAGACTGAAGAAACGGTCATTGGGCCGTAAGAGATCGCTTGCACTTAAAGAGTTTGCACTCGGAATGGAGTCGCTCAACAGATTCGTTAAGAAAGAACCCTTGTATAAGGTTCATGAATGTGTATTTGGCGTTCTTGCTTTTGAAAGCGAACCAGTTGATCCGAGGCTTTAAGATATTAATCCGGTCTCTCGATCAGTGTTACTTTAGTTGAGTGGCTCCTGTCACTTCTGAAATAGATGATCTCTACTTCGGTGCCGGCAGGTGTGTCGGAGATCAGATAGAAGATCTCTTTTCCTGAACTGACATTCTTGCCGTTGATCATCTCGTTTGCCGCCTCCGGCTTGAGACCGCCTTCGGCAGCCGGAGTATTGGGGTATACGGTTCCGATGAGTACGCCGTTTTCATCAGCCCGCATGTTGCCGACGCCGAGGTATCCTCGTGTGACTTTACCGTTGGCAATCAGCTGTTCGATGATAGGGAGACCGGTCTTCATGTTTACACCGTAGGTCATGCCTTCGATACCATATTGTATGGTCTTAGAATTAGCGATGCCGACTACCTGACCATAGAGATTTATGATAGGACCGCCGGAATTTCCGGCATTGATGGCTACATCAGTCTCCATGAGATCGTAGACGAGCTGTCCTTCGAGATTGATATCGATATCGAGCTTGCTGATCCATCCGCCTTTAAGTGAAATGCCGTAACCGTTGCCGTTGCCGACTGTTGCTACCGCATCTCCGATTCTGGTCAGAGAAGGATCGGCGACTTCGGCTGCTTTGAGGTCATGGGCATTGACAAAGATCACGCCCACATCAGTCAGGGTGTCATAGTAGAATCGTTCTGAGTAATACTCTGTTCCGTCATCGAAAGAGACAGTTACGGATGTTGTATCTTCCACGACATGGGCATTGGTGATGATGATGCCGTCGGAATCATACACCCAGCCTGAACCGAGTCCGCCGTCGGCCTTTATGATACAAACTGAATCTTTGATTTTGTCGTAAGCATCTGCCCATGAATTTGGGGCAGATCCTCCATCGTTATAGGTCGTGAATGTCTTTGTCTTGGTGATGGTCTGAGTATCTTTGTTGTTATATGTAGTCGAGGTCATGGTCGTCGTTTGAGTGGTTGTGACCGTCTGAGTCGATCCTACGGGGATAGGGATTGGGACGCAAGAAGATACTATGGCTGCTATTGCACAGCTCAAAGACAGGACGACTAAAGCTTTCTTATTAGACATGATGACCTCTTATAGAATTTGTTTTCCCAAATAAGACTATCTTAGTTCTTTGTTTTTCTTTTGAAAATACTATTCAATGTTTGCTCTTGATTATTTTTAGCGAACGCTGTACTCTATAATGCAAAGAGAACAATGTTCGCTAAACGGAAGGGGTTTATATGGTCCGGGACAAAGCGTTCCATCATGACAAGATTGTTGCTGCGGCGATGGAAGAATTCATGGAGTATGGCTTCAATGACGCCTCTATGCGCCGTATCGCATCTAAGGTCGGCATGAGTGTTTCCGGTCTGTATAAGCATTTTGCCAGCAAAGAAGAGATGTTCTCTGCGTTAGTCGAACCTGCATATCAGGGATTGATCGAGCTTTTCGACAGGGAAGTCGATTCCCAGCGGAAGGCTATTGAAAAAAATGATATCAGTGTTTGGGAGAATAGCAACGACGCTAAGATGACCATCAGTTACATCTATGACCATCTTGACGCGTTCCGGCTCATTGTTTCTAAATCTCAAGGCACGCAATATGAAGACTATTTACATTCATTTGCCATGCTTGAAGAGGGAATCACCATCCAGTTCATGGAATATCTAAAGGAAAATGGGCATCACATCAAAGACTATCGCAAAAATGAGCTCCATCTGCTGGTGACTACGAATGTCAGCGCCGCGTTTCAGGCGGTCGAAAATGGCTTCACTCGCGAAGAGGCAATGCATTACGCCGACACTCTTGACCGTTTCTTCTCTAAAGCTTGGGCAGAGTTCTTTGGTTATTGATTCCTTTTCATTAAGCGGGAATCAAATTTTTTTAGTTTTAAGGTTAGACATATCTAACTAGAAAGAAGGTTTAATATGGCGGATCAAAAACCGCAGAAAAAAACAAAGAAACGCGGTACATTTAGCTGGGTCGCCGAATTTGCCGGGAGGCGCCGGACCAGTTACGTCCTGAGCGTCATCTTGGCCATCATGAGCGTGACATGCGGATTCATTCCGTATATCTTTATGGCTAAGATCGTCCGATCACTTTTTGATGGTACTGCCGATCTCAATTACTGCACAATGCAATGTCTTTGGATGGGTCTTTTCTTTATACTTAACCGTCTTTTCCATGGTGCATCCACTACGCTCTCCCACAGGGCGACATTTGAGGTTCTTGCCAATGTCCGCAGGCGCCTTACTGATAAGCTTGCCAGAATGCCTTTGGGTGATGTCCTTGAGAGAGCTACAGGTACTTACAAAAACATCATCGTAGAGCGTGTCGATTCCATCGAGACCACACTTGCCCACATGATTCCCGAGGTCACATCTAATCTTATCGTTCCTTTTGTGGTCTTTGGTTATATGGTCTCCATCGATTGGCGTCTGGCACTTCTGTCACTGCTTACTGTGCCTCTCGGCGCAATATTTTTCCTGCTCATGATGCGGGGGAGTCAATCCAGTTATCAGAATACCGTCGTCAAGACCAAGGCCCTAAATGATACTGCCGTCGAATATATCAATGGTATCGAGGTAATCAAAGCCTTTGGCAAAACTAAGACCAGCTATGAAAAATTCGTAATCGCCGCTAAAGAAGGCGCTGACTGTTTCGTCGAATGGATGAGGAGATGCAATGTCTATCAGAACCTGGCATTGATTCTCATGCCCGCGACTCTTCTGTCGCTTCTTCCTTTCGGCGTTGCATTCTTTATCAATGGTTCCGTTTCGGCTCCTGATCTTCTGATGCTAATTATCCTCTCTCTCGGTCTTATTACTCCTTTTGTCGTTGCTACATCGTATATGGATGACATTACTAAGATGGGAACCATCGTCGGTGAAGTGACTGACATCCTTGAATGTCCTGACATGATACGTCCCGATTCAATGACTAAGACTATGAAAGGAATGGACATATCTCTCAACGATGTCAGTTTTGCTTATAAGGAAAAAGAAGTACTGCACGGAGTCAGTCTTTCGATTCGTGAGGGTTCCGTCAATGCACTTGTCGGCCCTTCCGGTTCTGGTAAGTCTACTATTGCAAAACTCATTGCATCCTTCTGGGATGTAGGAAAGGGCAGTATCACTGTCGGCGGAGTTGATATCCGCGATATCCCGCCTCATCAATATCAGAGTATGATCGCTTATGTCTCCCAGGATAACTACCTCTTCAATCTCAGTGTCATGGAGAACATCCGTATCGGTGACCAAAGTGCTACCGATGAAGATGTAATTAATGCCGCCAAGGCTTGCGGATGTCATGAATTCATCATGGGACTCGAGAATGGCTATCAGACTGTTTGCGGAGGCTCAGGCAGCCACCTTTCAGGCGGAGAACGTCAAAGGATATCTATTGCCCGCGCCATGCTCAAGAATGCGCCTATTGTCATCATGGACGAGGCTACTGCTTATACTGACCCTGAGAATGAAGCCCTGGTACAGAGGAGCGTGGCTAAGCTTGTCAAAGGAAAGACGCTCCT
>JAEEOC010000004.1 GCA_016284035.1 Dehalococcoidales bacterium | reverse complement strand
GCGAAAGAGGGCAGTGTGCTTGCCTTCTTATCACTGAAAGTGAAGAAGTTATTCAAAGTGAAATTGGTAATGATGGAGAGCTCGATACCGATAGGTGCGGCCCAGATATCTGATGACTGCCCACTCAGTACGGTGATGAGCTTTCGTGTGCCTTCGTTGACGATGATACCGCTGGCACCAACGATGGCGAATTTGATCATCCTGATGAGTTCCTTTGTTCGGTACATCAGGCTGAAGATATGTTTGAGATATTCGATATGCTGGTTGAAATTAAGCTTGCTCTCTCCGCGCTCACGCAGTCTGAAGAGGAAGGGTACTTCGGTTGCTTCGGCATTGGGGGCCAGACATAACATCTCCAAAAGGATCTTATAGCCGATCGGTTGAAGCGTAAGGCCGTCCAGTATCTTCTTCTTGAAAACGAAGAAACCCGACATTGGATCTGCGATCCTGCGGCTCTGAGGAAGGAACAGGTGTGCAATGAATATTGCGCCTTTGGAGGTCAGTACTCTCCGTTTGCTCCAGCCTTCACATCCGCCACCGGGAACGTATCTGGATGCCACTGCAATATCATTACCTTCTTCAATGGCCTCGATCAGACGAGGGATGACGATAGGCGGATGCTGGAGATCTGCATCCATGACCAGGATCGTTTCGTATTTTGCCTGATTAAAACCGAAAATTACGGCTGTTGATAGACCTTTTTCCTCAGTCCTGACGATTACTCTGGCAGGATATTTGCCGGATAAAGAGTTGATCACATCAGCAGTCTTATCGGGGGAGTTATCGTCTATGAATAGTACTTCATATTCATACTTCCGTCCCAAAGCACTGTCTATCTCTTTGAGAAGCGGTTCGATATTATCTTTTTCGTTATATGTAGGGATGACAATTGAAAACTTTTCTGTCATGCCGATAATCCTTAAGTCGTGTTTTCCCTAAAGAATAATAACACACTTAATTAAAGTTTTTGTAAAGAAGAACGGCTGTCACAAAGGCAGCCGTTCTTAAAAACACTATTTATTTAAAGATTCTTTTTATTTCTTTTTAAGGAAGACCAATACACCGATGGCCAAGGCGACAACTGCAACACCGATACCGATGAATGCAATGGTCTTGGTGGTCTTGGCGGCATGAAGAGCACGGAGTGTGGCATCTTCAGCTTTGATATTGTCGAGAGAAACTCTCATGGCATCCATACCATACCAGAATGTGTAATCAGCATTCATGTGGAAGGTGCTCTGGAATGCTCTGTTGCGATAGCTAAGGAACATATCGAAGAGTTCGTTCTCGATGGTGTTGTCGGAGTTGTGGAACTGGAGAAGATCGGGATAGACATCCCAGCCTTCGGTGGGTTTGATGATCTTGTCATCGAAGAGTTTGTATACGATTTTGATAGCTTCAGCCATAATGGCATCAGCTTCTTTCATAACGGTTTCAGCTGCATTGAACTGTGCTTCGACAAAAGATGCTGCGTGGCATTCCTGACAGCGGGTCTTTTCTTCGGAATACAGTTTGTTGAAGTCTTCAGCAGTCAAACGAGCGATATCGTAATCTGAAACGATCTTAAGTCGGTCGGTGAATTCACCGTTTCGGTCGACAACACCGAGTCCCTGGAGGATAGCGATGCGGTTTGCTAACCATTCGGCATCTTCTTCAGGATATCGGAGAGCGAGGAAGCCCCAGGCGGTCTTTACGGCATGATTGCCGTCTTTCATGTGACATTCGACACAGGAAGGAGCCTTGAGACCGGCTTCATATGCAACGCCCATTGCAGAATCGACCCACATTTCATACTGAGGATGATCGAAACCGATGTGGCACTGTGCGCAGGATTCGGGATCTTTGGCCTGTTCGACAGAGAAAGTGTGTCGTAAGTGGCAGGAATCACAGGGGTTGACGTCACGAACGATATTGTTCTCTGCAATCAGTTCATCACTGATGATACCAACGGTGTGGCACTGGTTGCAGCCCTTCATGCTGTTGGTGAGGCCGGTGAGGACCGGGCTGTTACCTGCAGAAACAGGGCATGCGACCATGGAATCCCATGCCAATGCATGTTTGCCTTCTTTATACTGTGCAACTTTGTCCGCATGGCATTTTGCACAAGTATCGATCGTAGGAGCGGATGTCTTATCAGCGTGGTGATTGCCGTGGCAGCTGGTACAGTCGAGTACAGCAGCCATCTTGGATCCACCAAAAGATTCGACGATGCCCGGTGTCATGGAGTCATGACAGGTCAGACAATTCGATGAAGGAGCGGCGGTCGTTGTCAGCATCATCTCGCCGTCAGCACTTACGGCTACAGCGAACATTAGAGACAGGACAACAACTGCAAGACAGGCGATGAGAAGTGAAAAACGCTTCATAATCTTGGTCATCCTTTCTATAAAAAGAATCATACTTAGCCGACATAATTATCCGATGAAAATGCCTAAAAGTCAATCTAAAAAAGTTTTATATTTTGACAATTTATAGTATTTGTAAGCCATTTGAGGCGCACATTTGCCCGCTCTTTCAGGTAAAATGATAGTGTTATCGATACGGGAGGTCTGTGATGGCTAAAGAGATTTTGATGATCGTTGACGGGAACAACCTTGTTCACAGAGCTTATCATGCTGTTCCTCCTTTGACACTGAGATCCAATGGGGCGCAAGTCAATGCCGTATATGGATTCACCAACATGCTTCTCCATGCCCTCACTACTAATAAGCCGAACTATTGCGCTGTTGCATTCGATATGCATGCTCCGACATTTCGTCATGAACTTGATGAGGAGTATAAAGCTAACCGTGGCGAGACACCTGATGATCTCGTGCCTCAGTTCGATATGGTCAAGGAAGTGATTTCTGCATTTCATATTCCCATCTATGAAAAAGAGGGATTTGAGGCTGACGATATCTTAGGCACATTGGCTGCTCAGGCAGAGAAGAAGGATATAGAGACACTTATCCTTTCAGGTGATGCTGATATCCTGCAGCTTGTTACATCAAATGTTTTCGTTATCAGCCCTCGTCCGGGACACAGTTTTTCGGACGTAATCAAATATGATGAAGATGGCGTCATAAAGAAGTTTGGTGTTTCAGCGGCTTTTGTATCAGATTACAAGGCGTTAGTCGGAGACAGTTCTGATAATTATTCAGGTGTGCCAGGTATCGGTCCGAAGAATGCGGCTAAGCTGATACAGCAGTTAGGCGGCATCGACTCGATATATGCCCGTATCAATGAAGTTCCCAATCCGAGAGTCAGGAATATCCTGCTCAGCAATGAAGAACAGGCACGTCATTCCAAGACGCTTTCAACCATCGTGACTACGGTTCCGATTGAACTGAACCTGGACGAAGTTTCATTGAAAGGATATTCGCGAGAGGATGCGGTAGCTGTATTGAGAAAATACGAATTCATGTCGTTGGTGAACAGGCTTCCTCAGGATGTATCCAGTGAGCGAACCGGCAGTGATGACAAGCCTGCTTCTATTGGTTTGCCTTCTGCAACTAAGTCTCAGATCAATGTCATGGATAGATCGACATTGGAATCGATGATTGAGGACTGCCGAAGAGGCGCTTATGCTGTCGTTCCGGTGGTATCGGGCGATGATCCGATGAATTGTCACTACGTCGGTTTCGCTTTTGCCACAAAATCCAATTCATACTATCTGCCGGTCGGTCATATGTGTTTCGATGCCATGAACCAGATGCCGATCGCTGCGGTAAAAGAATCTCTTCAGAGCCTGTTCAGTTCAACAGGTACTTTATGTGCATACAATACCAACTTCCTCAAGACCGGCCTTGAAAATCTTGACTTTACATTTGGAGATAAGGCTTTCGATGTGATGCTGGCGGCTCATCTGACCGGAGAGAACAATACCGATCTCTTGCCGCTTATCCTCAACAAGCTTGGTGTTGAAGTGCCGACATATCCTGTCGGAAGCGGATCAAAACAGGTCGGTATCGAAACACTTGATATCACGACTGTTGCACCTATTGCTGCGCTAACTGCCGTATGTATTCTTCGGCTGGCTATCCTTCTGGCAGAAGAATTGCGCAGGCAGGGAATGTGGTCGCTGTATGAAAAGGTCGAGATGCCGTTGGTGCCGATCCTTGTTGAGATGCAGCGTGCAGGCGTTGCAGTCGATCTTTCTGCGATGGAAACCATGTCGCAGAAGTTTAAGGCCGATATTGCTGATCTGACGCAGAAGATATATTCCTGCAGCGGGAAAGAATTCAATATCAACTCCCCAAAACAGCTTTCAGAAGTCCTTTTTGATGACCTTAAGATAAACATTGGGAAAAACAAACGTTCAACTGATGCATCACTTTTAGAATCGGTAAAAGATCAGCATCTGATCATTCCTTTAATCTTGGAGTATCGTTCGTTGTTTAAGCTGGATTCGACATATGTGAGCGCTTTGCCGAAGATGATCAATCAGACGACGAATCGTATCCATACAAGTTTCAATCAGGCACGTACGTCTACCGGCAGGCTCTCATCCAGTGAACCTAACCTGCAAAATATCCCTGTTAAGACAGAATTGGGCAACGAAATCAGGAAGTGTTTTGTTGCATCGCCCAAATGTGTACTTTTATCCGGGGATTATTCCCAGATCGATCTCAGATCCTTGGCACATCTTTCGCAGGACGAAAACCTCTTGGGAATGTTCCGTGCCGGCAAGGACATCCATACTGCTACAGCCGCGGCTCTTTACGGAGTTTCTGAAGAATCTGTCACGAAATCCATGCGCAGCTCTGCAAAAGCCATCAATTTCGGAGTTATCTACGGCATGAGCAGTTATGGTCTTGAGCAGGCTACTGATATGACTAGAAGTGAAGCCTCAGAGTTTATCAAGGCTTATTTTGAACGTTTCCCCAAAGTGACAGAATATCTTGAAAAAGTTAAGACCCAGGCCAGAGAGCGTGGTTATGTCGAATCACTTCTCGGACGCCGCCGTATTATTTCCGGTATTAATTCAGATAACCGTAATGTGCGTGAGGCAGCTGAGAGGATGGCGATCAATATGCCCGTCCAGGGCACTTCTACCGATATCATCAAGATGGCGATGCTCAGGCTCGATGCGGCAATGAAGAAACAGTATCTTAAATCAAAATTGATCCTGCAGGTCCATGATGAACTCATCTTTGAAGTTCCTGAGGCTGAGCAGTGGGTCATGAGAAAACTGGTCAAAAATGAGATGGAAACAGCACTGGAACTCAGTGTCCCGTTGCTGGTCGATATCAATCTTGGCAGTAACTGGGGAGAACTCAAATAATGCCTGAACTACCTGAAGTTGAAACGATAGTTAGTGATCTGAGACCGCGTCTTGAGGGACGCCACATCGAAAATGTCGATTTCCTTTGGCATAACACTTTGCAGTATCCGTCACCCGAGGAATTTGATAAAAGCATTGCCGGACGAAAGATCGAGTCACTGGGGAGACGAGGTAAGTATATCCTCGTCAATCTCGATCACCGTGATAAGAATATCCTTATGGTCATGCATCTTCGAATGACCGGATCACTTCTTTGGCAGACTGGGGATGACCTTCCCCGTTTTACTCGGACGGTGATTCATCTCAAAGAGGGAGACACTTTGTGTTTCCTGGATCCCAGAAAGTTCGGGAAGGTGATGCTGGGTCCGTCATGCCCTGATGTGGACAGATTGGGTATCGAGCCGTTTGATAAAGGTTTTACGCCTGACTACCTTGCATCCCTGACTTGTAAGCGTAAGACTCCGATAAAAACCCTCATCCTGGATCAGTCCTTGATTGCCGGAATCGGGAATATGTATGCCGACGAAGCTCTCTATGACTCGCGGATCGACCCTGAGAGGGCGGCTGATTCTTTGACTGATAGCGAGCTTGCCAAACTGCGAGATTCTATCGTGAAGGTCTTGAAGAAAGGAATCGAGGCGCATGGCGCCAGTGTATCTGATTATTTCAGACCTAACGGTGAACGGGGACACGCTCATGAAGGATATAAAGTCGCGCACAACAAAGATGGTGTCTGCGAGTGCTGCGGAGGCAAGGTCATGCGAAAAGTCGTAGGGCAGCGCGGAACGTATTTTTGTCCTAATTGTCAGAAATAGATGACAGACTCAACGGAGTTGTGTTATAATTCCCGTCTAGTTGTCACTTTAGGAGAAATCAAATGGCTGAAGAAGTTAAAGTCACTGCTTTGAATGAAGATGTTAATACTTTTATCGAGAAAGCAGGCAAACAGGGTACCGGCAAGAATGGCCGACGTATCTGTTTCCACTTCGTTCGACGAAAACGAAAAGCTCGATAGTTATTCGAATGGATGACCTGACTGAGTAAAATCGGGACGGTATGTCGCCGAAGAGTTCAGGTCCTGATTCCATCCTTCACTAAGCCCTGCATCGGATAAGATGTTCAGGGCTTTTTTATACTCTTTTTCAGTCAGAGTCCTGGCGATTTCAGGATGATCGAATGCTTTGAATTCCGGATAATACTGGCTCATCAGGCTTACATGGACAAACATGGAGATCTCGTCAGAGATCCAGTTGAGACATTCCTTTGGCCCGTCAACGAAGTTGGGCAGTAAGAGGTGTCGGATGATGATCCCTTTTATCGCTATTCCATCCTCGTCCGTTTCGAGTGGGCCGGCCTGTTTCCACATCTCTTTGATGGCTTTTTTTGCTGTCATCGGATAGTTCGGAGCTTTCGAATAGGTCACAGCGTTTTTCTCTGATGAGTATTTCAGATCTGGTAGATAGATATCTACGATACCATCCAGTGTGCGGAGCGTTTCCAATGAATCGTAGGCGTTGGTGTTATATACGATGGGAATGGTGAGTCCGCGTTCAGCTGCTAGATCGAGAGCCGATACAATCTGAGGTACACAGTGGGAAGGTGTCACCAGATCAATATTGTGACAACCTTTTTCCTGTAATTCGATCATCATGTCCGCCAGTTGTTCGATGCTGACCTCATGTTCCTGAAGGTCCTTTTCTGGCTGGCTTATCTGATAGTTCTGGCAGAATACGCAGTTAAGGTTGCAGTATCCGAAAAAGATCGTACCGGCGCCGTGCACGCCTGAGATGGGCGGTTCTTCTCCCATATGGGCACAGAAAGATGATACGATGGGATCCCTTCCGGTACGGCAGAACCCTTTTTCTCCCTCAAGCCTGTTGATACCGCATTTTCGGGGGCATATGTCACAATGGGAGAGCCGAGACATCAATCGCTCGGCTCTGATCTTTAGTTCACCTTTTTTGTGTAATTCAACGTAGGTCACTATAACTGTCCAAGAAAGACGAGGGCATCCTTGATACGTTTGATGCACTTTTCTTTGCCCAGGACTTCCATCATGCCGAAGAGAGGAGGCGTGGCAGTGAGTCCTGAAATAGCGGTACGGATAGGCGCAAAGACCTGACCGGCTTTGAGTCCGAGTTCGGCAGCCAATGGCCGGAGCAGTGCTTCAAGAGGTTCGGCAGTGAAATCAGACAGTTCTTCCAGTTTGGGAAGTACCTTTTCAAGCATGTCTTTAGTGCCGGCAGCCCCCAGTTTCTTATCGGGAAGCAAAGCGTGATCGTATTCGATCTCATCAGTGAAGAAGAACCATGTGGTCTCCGGTTTTGCTGATTCCTCGAGGGTCTTGAGACGTTCCTGCATGAGAGGCATGACCTTTCCGACGTAGTCACGATCGATAGGCCGTTTGACTGATTCGGGCAGGTTCTTTTCGAGATAGGGCATCACGCGGTCGACCAGATCGTTAGGGGCCAGCTGTCGGATATAGACACCATTCATCCAGTCGAGTTTTTCCTTGTTGAAGATGGCAGCAGTCTGGCAGATACGTTCTGCAGTGAATCTCTCGATGATCTCTTTTACGTTCATGAGTTCGGTCTTATCGTCATAGGACCAGCCGAGGAGCGATAAGAAGTTGATCATAGTTTCGGGCAGATATCCCTGTTCTCGGTATTCGAGGAGGGATACGGAGCCGTGTCGCTTGGACAGCTTCGAATGATCGGGACCGAGGATCATGGGCATATGTGCAAATACGGGCGGTTCAAAGCCCAGTGCGTTGTAGAGCATGATGTGTCTGGGAGTGCTGGGGATCCATTCTTCAGCGCGCATGACGTGCGATATGTGCATGAGATGATCATCGATGACATTGGCAAGATGATATGTGGGATACCCATCGCTCTTAAGCAGCACCATATCGTCAAGGAGCCTGTTCTCGAATGTCACGTCTCCGCGGATCAGATCGTGGAAAGTGGTGGTGCCGGTCTCGGGAACTTTGAGACGGACTACTGCGCCGGGGGCGGGACCGAGTCCGAGATCTCGGCAGTGTTTATCATAACCGGGAGGAAGATGGGCAGCCTCTTGTTTGGCGCGCATGTCAGCCAGTCTTTCGGCACTGCAGTGACAATAGTATGCGTAGCCGTCTGCAACCAGTTTTTCGGCAACTTCCTTGTAGATATCGAGTCGTTCGGACTGGAAGTATGGGCCGTAGGGTCCGCCGACTTCAGGGCCTTCATCCCAGTCGATACCGAGCCATCGGAGGCCGGTGAGGATATTTTCAACTGCACCGGGTACCGTTCGTGCGACATCAGTGTCTTCGATTCGTACGATGAAGCTTCCTCCGTAATGCCTGGCAAAGAGCCAGTTGAAGAGAGCTGTTCGGATATTCCCTACATGGGGGAAACCAGTGGGTGAGGGTGCATATCTAACTCGGATTGGTTCAGTCATGTCTTTATTCCTTTATTCTTCTTCAGTAACTATGTCCGTTGTTTCTTCTGTTTTCTTCGGACATCTTATGACGATAGTATTAGCCATTTTATCATGAAGCCCCTGATTATCTGCATCGATGATCATCCAGAGGTAGCCGATTCCGATGAAAGCTCCGGAGATGATATAGCCGATGTATCTGACGACAGCATCGACGTATGTCAGTTCGCTTCCGTCCTTTTTAACGACTTTGATGCCGAAAATCTTCTGTCCAAAGGTCTGTCCAGTGTTCTTCCAAAGGTAGATCAGATAGCATCCTTCGCAGAAGAGGTTTACGAGGGCAGGGAAAGAAAAGACGATGTCGAACAGCCAGTTTGCGCGGTGTGTCAGTTTGGGAAGTTTGTCTTCGACTCTTGGGAAGAGGACGCGTATGACCAGGCCGATAAGTGCGATATCGACTGCAAACGCCCCCAGTCTCCTCCAGAAACTGGCATATGAGACTTTTTCTTCACTTTCCATTTGAACCTAATTATACTACATATCTTTTATGTGTATGTTGTGCCTGTAATACCCTTGTCAGTGAGTAGGTAAATGGCATAAAATTAGACATTAAAATCCCGTAAAGTTTACGTATGGAGAGAGATTATGAAAGAACTGAGTCAGGTCGACCCTGAAGTATTCCAGTGCATCGAAAAGGAAAAAGAACGACAGCGCAATACTGTTAATCTCATTGCCTCTGAGAACTACGCCAGTCATGCCGTGATCGAGGCTATGGGCACATTCCTCACCAACAAGTATGCCGAAGGTTATCCCGGCAAACGATATTATGGTGGCTGTGAGAATGTTGATGTCATTGAAGAGCTTGCCAGGAAGAGGGCCTGTGAGCTTTTTGGCGCCGAGCATGCCAATGTCCAGCCTCATTCTGGTGCACAGGCTAACATGGCTGTGTATTTTGCAACTATCAATTACGGCGATACCGTAATGGGTCTTGAGTTGTCACATGGCGGACATCTTACTCATGGTTCACCCGTAAATTTCTCCGGCAAATCCTATAACTTCGTTGCTTATGGCCTTAACCGAGAGACCGAACGAATCGATTATGATGCTCTCGAAAAGCAGGCAATGGAATGCAAGCCTAAACTGATCGTTTCCGGCGCCAGTGCTTATCCCAGGATCATCGATTTCGAACGACTGCGAGCCATCGCCGATAAAGTCGGCGCACTCCTTATGGTCGATATGGCCCACATTGCCGGTCTCGTTGCAGCCGGTATCCATCCTTCTCCTGTCCCTTATTGTGATTTCGTTACTACTACCACTCACAAGACCCTCCGTGGCCCTCGTGGCGGTCTCATCTTATGCAAAGAAAAATATGCTAAGGCTATCGATGCAGCAGTCTTCCCGCGAACACAGGGCGGACCTCTTATGCATGTCGTAGCCGCCAAAGCTGTATGTTTCCACGAAGCAATGCAGCCTGAATTCGTCGACTATCAGAAGAAACTTGTCGAGAATTGCAAAGCTATGGCCGAAGTAATCAAAGACGCCGGTCTTCACTTGGTGACTGGCGGTACTGATAATCATTTGATCCTCATCAGCCTTGGCGAAGATGGTGTCAATGGTCTTCAGGTCGAACAGTCTCTTGGCCGAGCTAACATTGTCGTCAACCGAAATTCTGTACCGTTCTCCAACGTGTCACCTCGCGTGACCAGCGGTCTCCGCGTCGGTACTGCATCAATGACCAGCCGAGGCATGGGTATCAAGGAAGCCCAGCAGATCGCAAAATGGATCGTTGCCATCATCAATGACTGCGACAATGCAGAACTTGAACAGAGCATTAAAGCTCAGGTCATCGATCTCTGCAAAGGATTCCCTGTTCCCGGTATCGACATCTAGTTAATCATCAAAGAAAGCTGGTTCGAATAGACATGAATGATTTGAAGGTTTTTGCAGGTCACGGAAGTCCCGAATTTGCACAGCGTGTTTGCGATCATCTTAAGATCCCCATGGGCAAGATGACTGCCATGAAGTTCGCAAATGATAATACCTTTGTCAGGATCGAAGAACCTGTCCGAGGCTGCGATGTTTTCCTGATCCAGTCCCTGACTCGTCCCGTTAATGACAATCTCATGGAACTTCTCGTCATGCTGGATGCCTTCCGACGAGCTTCTGCCAAACGAATCACCGCTGTTATTCCGTATTATGCCTACGGACGATCTGATAAGAAAGATCAGCCTCGAGTTCCTATCAGCGCAAGGTTGGTAGCTGACCTTCTCACTACTGCCGGCGCCAACAGGGTCCTTCTTTTCGATCTTCATGCCGGACAGATCCAGGGTTATTTCAATGTTCCTGTCGATGAACTGACTGCCGAGGATCTGCTCTTCGAGTATGTAAAGAGCCGTAACTTTGAAAACCTTTGCGTTGTCGCAACTGATGTCGGTATCTCAAAGAAAGCAAGAGATCTTGCCAACCGACTCGATGTGCCTCTGTCCATCATTGAAAAACGAAGGATCGGTAATCAGGATAAAACGGAAACCCTTAATCTCATCGGTGATGTCGATGGTATGACTGCTCTCATCTTCGATGATGAGATCGATACAGCAGGCTCTCTGTGTAATGCAGCAGAAGCGATGCTCAAGGCCGGCGCCAAAGAAGTCTATTCCTGTGCTACTCATCCGGTTTTCTCCGGACCTGCTATCGATAGGATTGCAGCCTCTCCTCTGAAAGAAGTGATCGTAACTGATTCTGTTCCTATCCCGCAGGAGAAGATGTTGGATAAGATCACGGTCGTCTCAGCAGCAAATCTGTTTGCTGAAGCAATCAGGCGTATCCATGAGGAAAGATCAATCGGAGAACTGTTCAATCAGTAATTGGTCTTTATAGCTTGCATAGGCTATCCTTATATGTGGACTATAAAACGGCGAACTGGGTTCCCTCAGTCCGCCGTACTCGTATATATCAGGAGTATTTATGTTTAAGTTTTTAGACGCCATTCTGGATTCGAATGAAAAAGTCATCAAGAAGATCCAGCCCATCATCAAAGAGATCAATGAGCTTGAACCTCAGTATCAGGCTCTTAGCGATAGTGAACTCCGCAATAAGACCAAGGAATTCCGTGCTGTCATCCGGCAGAAAACGGTTGCCGAAAGAGATGGTTATTCCCGTTTGGTCATGGAACTGGAGAGCATCGAAAAACGTCTTAATACTTCTGTATCAAAGGAGACCTGCAAACAGACTGCTGACGTTATCGAAAAGCTTGATGAGCGTTTTGTGACTGCTCTTGATGATCTGTCTTCATCTGTCGATATTGCCGGTGTTAAGAGCAACGCCGAAACTATTACGGAAAAGATCTATACTGCGCTTGAATTGCTCAGCGGGCAGAGCGAGATTAAGATTGCTGTTCTAAAGAGCATCACTGAGGCGCGACTGGCATTACGAAGAATCGCAGTGATTTCGCAGACCGCTCCAAATCTGTCGTTGCTTTCGGATTCCATTGTTGAGAATCTGCTTAAAGCTTTTGACGATACACTCGATGAGCATTCCGGGTGTGTGTCTCCTGAAAAAGCTGAAGAAAAAACGAATAAAATCAAGGATATCTTCAAAGACCTGACCGTAGACGGTATCGATAAAGCAGTCGATGATCTTCGTGGTCTTGAAGGTTCTTTTGATGATGAATATGCGGCAGCCTGCACCGGATGCCATGCCGCAATCATGGATTATGTGGGAGTCATTGATTCTGTCATTAAAAAGATCAAGGACGCGGATAATGATGAGGCCGTTAATAATTTC
>JAEEOC010000020.1 GCA_016284035.1 Dehalococcoidales bacterium | reverse complement strand
AGTATCAGAATTGCTCTTTCGTCATTGCAATAGGCAACCCTCAAAAAAGGGAGGAACTGTCTAAACTTCCTTTGAAATGGTACACCGCTATCCATCCGACAGCCGTCATCTCTAAATCATCCGCTATCGGACAGGGAACTGTCGTGATGCCCAATGCCGTGATCAATGCCAGAGCCAAAGTCGGATCTCACTGCATCATCAATACCGGTGCCATCGTCGAACACGACAATGTCATTTCTGATTTCGCACACATCTCAGTCGGTGCCAAACTCGGCGGGACCGTAACTGTCGGAGAACGCACCTGGGTCGGCATCGGCACTACCATAAGCAATAATCTATCTGTCTGCAAGGACTGCATGATCGGAGCAGGTTCCCTGATCATTAAAGATCTCACCGAACCCGGAACTTATTACGGGACCCCGGTCCGCAAAATCAAATAGGCCATGAAGATCCTTTATGTGACCACCGTCGGAATGACCATGGGATTCTTTACGTCCCTGATCAAAGAACTGACCGATCAAGGTCACACTGTCGATATCGTCACCAACACCCAAGAACACCCTGTCCCCCAGATCTATGACACACTTGCCGGACATATATACGAAGTTCCGTTCTCACGGGCAGGACTCAATCTGCAGAACATCAAGACCATCAAGATACTAAGAAAGATCGTCGAAGATGGTGGATATGACGTCGTGCACTGTCACACTCCTAACGCCGCTGTCAGTACACGATTTGCCTGCAGAAAACTCCGCAAAAAAGGACTCAAGGTAATCTATACCGCACACGGTTTCCATTTCTATAAAGGTGCACCCTTAAAGAACTGGATCTTTTATCCGTTTGAGAAGATCTGTGCCCGCTGGACCGATCTGATGATAACGATCAATAAAGACGATCACTCCTTCGCGCTGGAAAAATTCAAAAAGACAAACGTGACTTATATACCCGGCGTCGGCATCGATACTGCATTCTTCCGTGAGACAGTCATCGACAGAGACAGCAAGAGAACTGAATTAGGAATTCCCAAGGACTGCTTCGCCGTACTGTCAGTCGGCGAGATCAATGCCAATAAGAACCATGCTTCGGTTATCAGGGCACTTGCTGATCTCAAAGATTCCTCAATTCACTACCTAATTGCAGGAAAAGGACCTCTTACAGAAGATCTGACGGCATTATCTGAACAGCTTGGAATCAGCAGCAACGTCCATCTCTTGGGATACAGAAACGATGTCAACGAACTTTATAAGGCAGCTGATATCTTTGCACTACCTTCTCTCCGTGAAGGACTCAATGTATCAGTGATGGAAGCACTCGCAAGCGGACTTCCCGTGATCTGCTCAGATATCCGCGGAAACCGCGATATGGTCAGAAATGGTCAGAACGGATATCTGTTCATGCCAAACGATCCGGCATCCATCATCGAAGCAATCAACAAAGTTCGAAAGAACTCCATCTCTGCCGAAGAATGTAGGATATCGGCCATGCCCTATGACAGGTCGATCATCAATAAAGAGATGCTTCGGATCTATTCATCGATACGATAATAGCTATTTGATGCCGTCATAGATCTCAAGGAGCGTCCTGCGGTATGCGTCCAGATTGTTCAGTTCGCTGAATCTCTCCAATGAAGCTTTTGACATAGCTGAATAAAGATCACTGTCTTCACAGAGCCTGACGATATCATCAACAAGTACGCTGTCATCATTGTTTACAAAACCATTCTTACCTTCTGTCACCAAAAGCTTCATACCGTCGACAGGAGTAGACACGATCGGTAGGCCAAATGCCATAGCTTCGATTGCCGCCATGGGAATGCCCTCGAATCTCGATGTCATGAGAAAGACTTTTCCTTTGCTGAGCACTCCATAAGGATTGTCCATGAATCCCAAAAGCTTGATCTTATCAGTCATTCCCAATGAGTTGATGAGAGACTCGCACTCCCCCGCCAGATCGCCTGAGCCGATAAGATCAGCTGTAACGTTCGGCAAATGATCAATCACCTTTGCAATGATACGGATCGCTCGCAATGGGTCTTTAATATCGTTGATACGGCCAAGAAAAACTACCGTCGGGCATTCATCCGTCCTTGCTGAATCAGCTTTTCTGTAAAGCTCATCCCTATCCACTACGTTTTTCATGATCAGACTCTTTTCTCTGAGCTTCTTATTATCTGAAAAAACGTAGTCATCTAATGCAGTCTCATATACCCAGATGATCTTTTCAGCTTTGGACGCAGCGTATCTAAAAGACAATGACTTAGCGTTGGTTTTTCTCATGCCGATGTCATTCCCATGTATCTGGTCGATTATCCTGCGGTGTTTTCCGGATAATGCGGCATAAAGGCTGGCATGAACATCATGGGCATGAATGATATCCGGATCAAATTTACTGATCGCCTGCCTAACCTCGGAAAGGTTAAAAGAACTCAGCGGAAGAAAAGGAATGCCGCGGGATTCCAAAGACTGTCTGATGGGCCCGTCGACACTGCAGTAGACCATCTCATGTTCTTTATCATCTCTGAACATGGAAATGATCTGACATACCACATTTTCGGCACCGGAGAACCGATCAGTCTTGAGCAAATGAAGTATCTTCATATCCTGCGACCCGTAATAAACTGTGGTTATATTATAATAGTTTCTAGACCGTTATAACTGATTGACATTAAATCAAACGGCCGACCACATTCCCGCGAGATAAGTATCTATTTCACCCAGAAGAGAGCTTTCTAAACAACAACCACTCTTAGATTTTAGAAATCATAAATCTTTTGACGATTTCCAACAGTGTAATCAGTCATGTAAGAGCTATAAACACTACCCCCCTACGAAAGAGAATTTTCGTGAAAGGTATTAACTAAATTTCAGTTTACAAAGCTAAACAAAGACGATAACTAAAAAAAATTGTCTTTTCAAAGAAAAAGTTTCGTTAACACCACAATTATGGTATCATTCAAATGGTGATCACAATGGATAAACTATATTTTAGGGAAAAGTATCTGAGTAAGCTTCGCGGATTCTATGATGATGCCGATGTTATCAAAGTCATAACAGGAGTAAGACGCTGCGGAAAATCATCATTAATGGAAATGATATGTTCTGAATTGATAGCTGATGGCATAGACCCAAAGAATATCATATATATACATCTGGACAAGAGACCATATAAAACTGTTAAGACATCCGAAGAACTAGAAGCAATCATCGATTCAAAGACCCAAGGGATAATCGGTACAAAGTATTTGTTTATTGATGAGATTCAAAACGTCAAGGGTTTTGAAGAAAGCATAAATGCATATCGTGAGGAAGGCGACTATTCGATCTTTCTTACAGGAAGCAACTCTTATCTTCTCTCCGGAGAACTGACTACTAAGCTTACCGGCAGATACATTGAATTTGAGATGAAGACCCTGACATTTGATGAATATATCGGAATGAAAAAATTCCTTGGCAAGAACGTTGACACTGATTTGGAAAAAGAATTCATAAACTTCATTGCTGAGGGTGGATTTCCGCTTGCTGTCAAGTATGACACTTTTGAAGAAAAGATGACTTATGTAGATAGTGTCATAAATGAAATATTCGATAAGGACATAAAAAAGAATAATAAGATCCGAAAGAAGGGTCTGTTTAAGAAAGTTCAAACCTATATCATCAATAATTTCGGCTCAACTACATCCGTCAATTCTATCTGTAATTATTTGGAAAAAAACGGAGAAAAAGTATCAAAGGTAACGATATATAACTATCTAGAAATACTTGAGAATGCAAAGATCATTTCCAAATGTGAACGATTTGATATGAAGAGTAAACGGTCACTAAACGGAGAAGAGAAATACTATCTTTCGGATCTGAGTTTTTACTTCTCCCGCAACACCGACGGCAGGATCAACTATGGTCCTGTGTTAGAGAACATCACGTATAACTACGTTCGTTCCAAGGGTTATAAAGCAAGCATCGGTAGGATCGGCAAACTGGAAGTAGATTTTATACTGAGAAAACGAGCTGATGATTACGCATACATTCAGGTTGCCAGAACGATCAATAATGATAACTATGACGAAAATGGTAAAAATATAACTGAAGAGCGGGAATACCGTCCTCTTGAGAGCATAGCAGATGGTTACCCAAAGTACCTTCTGACAATGGATAAGTTGCTTCAAAAAAGGAGCGGAGTAAAACACTTGAATATTGCTGAATTGATGGCAGGTGATATGGACCTGTAGTTTTTTATCCTTAGAAACAATGGTGTAATTATATTAAATCCAGCTTTATGAGATAACAACTATGACACAGCCGACCATCACAGTACTCACCCCTACTTATAACAGGTCTGAACTTCTGAAGCAGTGCTACGCCAGTCTTCAGGCTCAGACCTGTCATGATTTCGAATGGTTGATCATCGATGACGGAAGCACCGACGGCACCAGAGGCAGCGTGAAACAGTTCCTCTCCGAAACAGGATTCCATGTCGAGTACCACAGTAAGAAGAACGGCGGAAAGCACTCTTCTCTGAACTATGCCCATGAGTTCATCCACGGACGCTATACCATCATCCTTGATGATGACGATACACTGACAAGTGATGCTATCGAAACAATAAAGAAGTACTGGGAGAAATATGACCAGGAGAAGAAGATCTGGTGTCTGAGTTTTCAGCGGATCCAGGACGGAAAGCCGATCCAGTCCTTTGGAGATGCAGAGACCATCTCAAATCATATCGATTTCCGCATCATTGCCGGCCGTCCCTTCGACTGCGCAGAAGTCATGAGATCAGATATCTTCAAGACCTATTCGTTTCCTGTCTTCGCCAATGAGAAATTCATCGGGGAAGACTGCATGTGGACGACACTTGCTAAAGACTACGATACAGTCTATATCGATAAAGGCATCTACATATGCTACTATCTGCCGGGCGGGCTCACCCTAAGCGGACGTAAGTTCAGACTAGCCAGTCCACAGGGCGGAATGTTCCGCAGCAATATCTATCTCAATAAAAGGTTTCCCTTGAAACTAAGAGCCAAGCATGCCGTTCTCTATGACGTCTTCGCATTTGCTTCAAAAGACACACGCCGCTCCCTAAGAAAGAGCAACAACAAGCTGCTCAGTTACTGTCTATTACCGGCAGGATACTTCGTCTATAAAAAATGGAATAAATAAGACTACTTAGAAGCTTTGGCTACTCGGTAGATACGCTGTCCGACTGTCACCAGACTCAAGACTCCGATGATCGCGAAAGCGATAAGGAAATAACCAGTAAACAGGCTCAGCACCATCAGCACGATCCTTTCGGCTCTGGTACAGATACCGACATTGCATTCGATGCCGACACCTTCAGCTCGGGCACGAACATAGCTGACAGTGAAGCTCAAGACCAGCGCCAGAAGCGTAACAGCTGCGGCAATGATCTCACCGTGTAATGCACAGTAGATCGCGATACCGGCAAACATCAGTCCTTCTGTGATCCTGTCCAAAACACTGTCCAAGACACCGCCGAAAACAGTGATGTTATTGGTATAACGGGCAACAGCACCATCCAAAGAATCGAAGAGAGCGCCCACGAGCATGACGACACCGCTCCAGATCAAATGCTCGGTAAAGAGCAGATACAGAGAACCAAAAGGAAAGATCAGTCCCGACCATGTGAGCATATTGGGAGTTATATGGAGCTTCGCCAATACGGACGCGACCGGACGGGTGACATGATTGCCTAATTTATGGCGCCAGTCATCCTTGCGTTTAACTTTTTCCTGAGGTCTATTCTCTCTTTTATCAGTATCACTCATTCTTGATTGCTTCTTTACCATTCTGTTTTATGCATTCATCGTAATACGCGAGTATCCTTTGTGCAACGACCGGCCAATCATACTGTTTCACAGTTTCTAGGCCAGCCTGCCCCATCTGTTGTCTCAGATCACCATCATCGATAAGCTTTTTCAATGCTGCTTCAAGTTCATCTACGCTCTTGGGGGTGACCATGATACCCTCATTCCCATTCGTAACTACGGTGGAATAGCCTTCATTGGCAGACGCTACGATAGGTTTGCCCAACGCCATAGCCTCCAGAAGCACCATGCCGAAACTTTCCTCACCGGTCGCCGGCGAGCAGAAGATATCAGCGGTCTGATACCACCTGGGAAGGTCATTGAAAGCGACTTCCCCAATGAAGACTACATCCTGAAGGTTTTCTTTCCTGACATATGTTTCATATGCTTTGCGCAGGGTCTTTCCGGATCCCACGACGATCAATCTTATGTTGTCATTCACTTTCTTGAGCTTATTGTAAGCACCAAGCAGATAATGCAGGCCTTTTCTCTTCTCCATGCGGCCGACAAAAACGATATTGATCTTGCCGTCGCGATACTCCTCAAACGGCTTAACCGAAGGATTGAACCTTTCAAGCGAGACACCGTTGGGAATGACAGAGAAATCACCGGAAACGAACTTTGTAGCATATCTCAAAGCAGCCGATGAGACTGCGATATGTCCTTGAAGGTTCTTATTACGGTCTTTTAGCATCTTGACACTGATCGGCCAGCCCCAATAGTATCCAGGCTTACCGTTGCAGGCGTGAAATGTTCCGATATTGACAGTTCTGGAATACTTCAGCATCGCACTGCACAGCATCGGCATGAACGGCTCATGCAGATGTATCACATCGAACTGCTCTTTCTCCAGGATGTCCGTTATCCTGGGAGCCAGATTAAGAGAGATGCTGATACGTACGACTGTTCCGCCGAAAGGAATAGCCTTAACATCACCCATGGGAAGAAATTTATCCGGACCGGAATAGTTCTTTTCAGAGGTCGGAGAGAGGATACAGACATCATGCCCTAGCTTCTTATATTCTGAAGCCAATGCCCTTATATGGTTCACGACTCCGCCCGGCGATGAGAAGTCGTAAGGCGACACTAAAGCAATCTTCATAATATATGCAAAATGTGAGCCCGAAAGCCGCACATATCAATTCAATAAAATTATTCTTAAGCGCATTATGGACTAATAGCGGTGCGATGTCAAAAGGTCAGATAAAAACTTTTGATGGATGGTAGATACCGTCTTCCACCTTTTCCGCAACAGCCAGGAATGTTCCATCCCGATAGACTGCAACTTTCTGAGCATTCGAATCAAACGAAAATGTCTTACCGTTGATCAGGTCCTGAGATTCTGTCTCATTTAGATCGACATGTTCCCATCCGTCCATGATATGATCGATCTCATAAAAGGGAACTTCCCTGCCCTCATCGATAAGTCTTTCGATCTGCTCAACGGTCAATGCATCCTGAATATCAAATGGACCGTACTTCTCCCGGGTGAGTCTGGTAATATACCCTCCGCATCCGAGCTTTTCTCCCAGGTCGTGCGCGATCGAACGTATATATGTACCGCGGGCACATCTGACTCTGACCGTTACAAAAGGATTATCAAATGCTAAAAGATCACATGCATAGATCGTCACCGGACGCGGTTCCAGATCGACCACATCGCCGTTTCTGGCACTTTTATACAAAGATTGACCATTCTTCTTGATGGCGCTGAAAACGGGCGGGATCTGCATCACATCACCGACGAAAGATTTCAGTTCAGTTTCAGCCATTTCAGCATTCACGTATGAAGGATCTTTGATGAAAGAGATTTCGCCTTCGGCATCATAGGTATTGGATTCATAGCCAAGTTTGATGGTCGAAAGATAAGTCTTAGGATGTTCGAGCATATATTCCGAGACCCGGGTCGCAGTACCTACAAAGACAGGCAGAACTCCATCAGCCAACGGATCCAGTGTTCCGCCATGACCGATCCGCTTCTCATGCAAAAGCCTTCTGAGCCTGCTCACTACATCGAAGCTGGTCATACCGGATGATTTATTGATATTGAGGATACCGCGCATAAGCTTAAAAGGATCTTATGAATGAGCTTTCTTACTGTCTTCCTGTGCGACCTTATCCATAAGCTCGAGGATCTTGGCTCCATGCTCGATGGAGTCATCCCAGATAAAGATGAGTTCAGGGGTATAACGGAGGTTGACCTTTCTTGCCAACTCTCCTCTCAGGAACTTGTTGCATGAACGGAGTGCCTCAAGAACAGCATCTTTTTCAGCTTTGCCGCCGAAAGAAGAAACATACACCTTGCAGGTCTTAAGATCGCTTGCAGTATCGACTGAAGTGATCGATATGAACTCATTGATACGCGGGTCTTTGACATCATTACGCAGGTAATCAGTCAGTTCCCTCATGATAAGGCTGTTTACTTTGGGTATTCGGTAAGACATCGTTCACTAGACCTTTTCAAGATGGAATGCTTCGATCACATCACCGGCAGCGAAATCTCCGAAACCATCGACACCGATACCGCACTCAAGACCAGTATTGACTTCGGTGACATTATCCTTGAATCTGCGTAACGAAGAGATCGTACTGGTGACAAGGACCTTGTCTCCGCGCTTGACTCTGACCTGATTGCTTCGCTTGATCTTGCCAGTCATGACCTGACAGCCGGCGACCTGATTCTTCTTGTTGCCGGGGAAGACAGCCTTTACGACTGCTGCACCATCGACCTGCTCGACCAGTTCAGGTTCACGGAGACCTTTCATGGCCTTTTCTACATCATCGATCATGTCATAGATGACTGAATATGTCTTGATATCGACACCGCTGGATGATGCCACACGGGCGGCATTCGGTTCGATACCGGTATTGAATGCCAGTATGAGACCCTGGCTGGCAACTGCAAGATTGATATCGCTCTCGGTTACATTACCGGTAGCCGCATGAACGATATTGACTTTGACTTCTTCAGTAGTAAGACGTTCAAGGGATTCCTTGATAGGTTCGACTGAACCCTGTACGTCAGCTTTAAAGATGATAGGCAGTTCTTTGACCTTACCAGAAGAGATCTGGTCATATAAGGTCGCAAGACTGACAGTGAATGAAGCATCTTTATTAGTCGATTCTGCAATGTGCTCCTCGACCATCTCACGGGCAGCCTTATCGCTGGATACGACAGTAACAGTGTCACCTACGTTAGGCATACCGGAAAGACCGAGAACGGCAACCGGCATGGCAGGTGTGGCTTTCCTGATCTGCTTGCCCATGTCATTGTACATGGCCTTGACCTTGCCATAGACAGAACCGGCAACGACGATGTCGCCGAGTTTCAGGGTACCATCATGAATGAGGATGGTCGACATGGCACCTTTAGTCTTATCCATAGTTGCTTCGATGACAACGCCCTTGGCCGGCAAAGTGGGATCACACTTGAGATCTTCCATCTCAGCGACCAAAAGGATGTTTTCCAAAAGTTCAGTAATACCGACATGGGTCTTACCGGAGACATTGCAGGCGATGGAGTCACCGCCCCACTCTTCTACGACCAGACCATGATCGGCAAGCTGTTTCTTGACATTGTCAGGATTGGCACCGGCCTTATCGATCTTGTTGATGGCAACGACGATGGGGACCTGAGCTGCCTTGGCATGAGCGATAGATTCAATAGTCTGAGGCATGACACCATCATCGGCTGCCACGACCAAAACAGTGATATCGGTAACCTGAGCACCACGGGCACGCATTGCAGTAAAG
>JAEEOC010000019.1 GCA_016284035.1 Dehalococcoidales bacterium | reverse complement strand
GAATGCCAATGCTTCAGGTGCTTTTACAGGTGAGATCAGCTATAACATGCTTAAGCCTTTCTGCCAGTATGTTATTCTGGGTCATTCTGAACGTAGACAAATCTTCGGTGAAAAGGATGCAATGATTGCTGAAAAGGCCAGGGCAGCAGTCGATAATGAGATTACTCCTATCATATGCATAGGAGAGACCCTCGAAGAAAATGAAGCCGGAAAGACCGTTGAGATCCTTAGATTCCAGCTAGAAGAATCATTGAAAACTCTTACAGCAGATGATGAGATAGTGATCGCTTATGAACCAATCTGGGCCATCGGTACAGGCAAAGCTGCAACAGCTGAGACGGCTCAAAATGTTTTAGCTTTTATAAGAGAGCATATGAAGAACAAGTTTGGTCAGGTCTATGCAGATAAGTTGCGTATCTTATACGGCGGAAGCGTCAAACCTTCAAATGCATATGACATAATGTCTCAAAAAGATGTAGATGGCGTTCTGGTGGGCGGAGCATGTCTTAAATCCGATGACTTCAAAGCCATCGCTGATGCTGCAATACAGGCAATCTGATTTCGATGACAAAAGTAATCGCAGTAGTCGGGCCAACCAGTATCGGTAAGAGTTCATTAGCCATAACCTTAGCTAAACGCTTAGGTACTGAGATTATCAGTACAGATAGCAGGCTAGTTTATCGAGGCATGGATATCGGAACGGCCAAACCAAGCAAAGCTGAACTAAATGAAGTTAAACATCATCTGATCGATATCATCGATCCAGATCAAACATATAGCGTTGCCGAATACAAAGATGCCGCCTATGAACTTATAGAGAAAATATCAAAAAAACATGGACTAGTGATTCTCTGCGGAGGGACTGGGCAATATCTGTGGTCTCTGATCGAGAACTGGCAGATCCCTAGAATAGTCCCGGATATCGAGTACAGGGCAGAATTGCAGGCCAAAGCCGATGAAGTCGGGATACAAGTATTGTATGAAGAACTGCAATCAATTAATCCAGATCGAGCAGCAAAAATCGATCCACGCAACACCAGACGTGTAATCAGGGCGTTAGAACTAATAAGACATACCCACGAAGATATAACAAAAAAAGAGCCACCGTTTGAGTATTTGATCATCGGACTTACAGCAGAACGTAAGGAACTCTATAAACGTATCGATGACAGAGTGGATATGATGATCGAAGCAGGACTAGAAGAAGAAGTAAAAGGACTCTTTAAAAGATATGATCCATCGTTACCTTCTATGTCAGGTATTGGATACAAACAAATGATACAGTATTTATCAGGTGATATGACATTAGAAGATGCAATCAATTCAATCAAAACTAATACACATAGGTTAGCACGTATGCAGTACAACTGGTTCAAACTAGAAGACAGCCGGATTCATTGGTATGATATTAATGATGAAAGGTACCTGGATGAGGTTATTAATCAGGCACAATCCTTTATCAGATAGGTAGTGAATTAGATAAAGTTACATTTATTATAGATAAATTCGATTGGGATACTTAAATGGAAGAGATTATAAAGAACAAGATAACTGAAAAAGAAGAGAGCAGAGAGGTTCTCATAGATCTGAGCAAAATAGGCCCAAGGATCTCAAATCTGCCGGATGAAGAAATCTTAAAATTCAGACGTAAAGCTGAACTAATGAATGAAGTTTTAGAAGAGATGGACTGCAAAGTAAATCCGTCAGATATGATGAATGTAACGACAGCTCATGTACCTGATAAATATACGGCATCTGAGTTCATATGTGATGTAATCGACCAATGTAATGTGATATTTGAAATGAAGGACCAAGAAAACGTCGCAGTAAATCTTGACCTGAATGACATAACATTAGTTAAAGCAATCAGTAATCTATCAATCTGGCATAACAAAAAGAACCCATATAAGAAAAAGGAATACCGTGAAGCTGATTCCAACTGAGAGAGTCGATGAAAAAGCGGTACTTGCTGCAGTAGATACCGGAAAAGGCTGGGATATCGATTCTTCATTAGCTGAACTGGAAGAATTAGCAAGAACTGCGCATTCCGTTGTAGTGGGTAAATTAACACAGAAGATGTCTGAGCCACATCCTGTGACTTATCTGGGAAAAGGCAAACTGAACGATCTTCAGCATCTTATAAATGAGACTCATTGTGACCTTGTCATAATCGATGACGAACTTGATCCAACCCAGCAACGAAATCTTGAACGTATCCTTAATGTAAAGATAATCGACAGGGTTGCTTTGATTTTGGATATTTTTGCAGAAAGAGCTCAGACCAAAGAAGGCAAACTACAAGTCGAATTAGCCCAGATGGAGTATCTCTTACCAAGGCTTTCTGGCCAATGGAGCCATCTGGAAAGACTGGGAGGCGGTATCGGAACTCGAGGTCCTGGTGAAACTCAGATAGAAACTGATCGACGTATAATCAGACGCCGTATCGCTAAAGTCAAAGAACAAATAGAAGATGTAAGACGTCACCGTAAACTCCTGCGTGATCACAGAAATGGTATGAATATAGTATCCTTGATCGGATATACAAATGCAGGAAAAAGCAGTCTATTAAACGCTCTTACAGAGGCAAACGTATATGCTGAGAACAAATTGTTCGCAACATTAGATACAACTGTCAGAAAGAGACATCTGGAATCAGGCCGGGATATCTTACTAACTGATACAGTCGGTTTTATTCAAAAGCTTCCGCCGCAGATAGTAGATGCTTTCAAAGCAACATTGGAAGAACTGGAAGATGCAGACTTGTTGCTGCACGTCGTAGACATCACAAACAAAAATGCTGCAGATCAATGCCAAACCGTTGAAGATATTGTCAACGAAATGGGACTTCAAGAAAAACCAATGATAACAGTTTTGAACAAATGCGATCTTTTAGAAAACAACGAAGAAACAAAAGATGAGATATCAGAGGATACGATTTTTGTTTCCGCAAAAAACGGTACAGGTCTTGATGATCTTTTAAAAATGATCGACGAAAAATTGAAGTGATCCGGAAAAGAGGACAACACCTGTCCTATTTTATTTGTAATAAGTAATCGCGCACAATATATATTATGTAAAATTAGGGGATTAATCACAGGCATGAATTCTTTACATAATATACAAGTAATATCAATCATATATGAAAAAGCCCGGAAAACAGTGGTTTCCAGGCACAGAACGTCCAGAATCCAAAAATAGCGCCTTTTCTGTAAATTTTGACCTAACCCTTGTTTCGACGCTGTTTTTGGGGATCGAAAAACTAGATTTTAGGTTTTCTCAGACCAATCAGAGCGATTTCAAAGTCTTTCTGACAATGAGGACAAGTCGTATGGATATATGCGGCCTGATTCATTACTCTTTCAACAACAGCAGAAACTGTTGAGTCGATGTTATCGAGTCGATCATCCAGCATGTCTAGTCTTGTTTCGATTTTATCGAGGCTTGTGGATTCTTCATCTTTTTTGCTCATCAGTTAATACCTCCATGCTGCTGATATATTAATTCTAACAAATCGATATTTATTTTTCATTTGATTATTTGATGTCATTTCGTTTACTTAAAAACTCTTTATACATATAATTTAGTAATATGACATTTATCACTTAAAGATTATTAACAGAGTGATTTAATAGGTTTTAACTAGAATAGGAGTCCCTATGAGTAACCTACTTGAAATTAAGGATTTACACGTATCAGTTGAGGACAATGAGATCCTTCATGGCCTCAATCTGACAATCAAACATGGCGAAACCGTAATGATCTTCGGTCCAAATGGCGGAGGTAAGACTACCTTATTGATGTCTATAATGGGCTTCCCAAAGTATAAGATCACATCCGGTCAGATCATTTTCGATGGTCATGACATTACTAACATGACCCTAGATGAACGTGCCCGACTAGGCATCGGAATGGCTTTCCAGCGCCCCCCTATCATCAAAGGCATCAAGACACGCGATATGCTCAAGGTATGTTTGAAAGATGAAAAGAGATTTGAAGAAATCCATTATCTTGCCGAACGTGCCAACATGACTAAATTCCTTGATCGAGGCGTAAATTACGGTTTTTCCGGTGGTGAGACTAAACGATCAGAGATGATGCAGATCCTTGCTCAGCAGCCAGAACTGGTCTTGCTCGACGAACCTGAATCAGGCGTCGATCTTGAGAACATGGCTCTTATTGGCAAGCTGATCAATGACGCTCTTGGAAAAGACAGCCATTTCGCTGACCGAACCAAGTCAGGACTTATCATCTCACATACTGGTCATATCCTAGAATACGTCAATTCACGAACAGGATATGTTCTCATCAATGGACGTATCTCTTGCGAAGGCGATCCCCGAGATATCCTGGCCAGCGTAAAAGAACATGGTTATACGGAGTGTGCATCATGTCAGAGAAACAAATAGACATTGAAAAACGAGCTAAAGCTGCTGAAGAAAAGAAAGCAGCTTTTGGCGAAGACATTGACCTCGATAAATATGAAGTTGAGACCGTCGAAAACAGCACTAAAGACCTATCTGAAGATTCAAAGACTAAGATCGGTCAGACAGGTATCGTCTTCGATTCAAAAGAAGAACTGACCAAGCGTGCAGCTACATTCATTCAGGTCGATGCCAATCCAATGCATTTCGATTCAGACCAGAAAGGTGTGGAGATCCTTTCCACACAGGAGGCACTTGCAAAATACGATTGGCTAGCTGATATGCTTTGGACCGCAGTTCAGCCAGATGCGGATAAATATACCGCTCATGTAGCTTTGAATGAATTCAACGGTTATTTCGTTAAAGTCGATCCTGGAGTCAAAGCTGAATATCCCCTGCAGGCATGTCTGCATCTTGCACGAGGCAATTCGGTGCAGGATATCCACAATATCATGATTGCCGGAGAAGGTTCAGAGCTTCACCTCATCACCGGATGTTCTTCAGCTACT
>JAEEOC010000003.1 GCA_016284035.1 Dehalococcoidales bacterium | reverse complement strand
CCGTGATACTACTGACAGGAACAGGACTTCTCCTTTTGCTTTCACCGGCAACAAGTTCGAGTTTAGAATGCTGGGTTCATCCAACAGTATTGCCTGTGCCAATATCATGCTCAATGCAGCTGTCGCTGAATCCTTGAAGATCTATGCTGACCGACTTGAGAATGTCGATAACTTTGAGGAAGCGCTGCATCAGATGATCAAGAAGACGATAAAAGATCACAAACGCATCATCTTCAACGGCAACGGCTACGACGATGCCTGGATCAAAGAAGCTACCGAAGTCCGCGGTCTTTCTAATCTCAAGACTACTCCGGACTGCATGCCTAAGATCCTCGAACGTAAGAATTCCGATATGCTCATTGCTCAGGGCGTCATGACCGAAGCAGAAATAAAATCCCGATGCGAGATCATGCTCGAGAACTATAACAAGACCATCAAGATCGAAGCTCTCACCATGCTCGACATGGCAAAACGTGAGATCATCCCGGCGATAGAAAAGTATGTCGGCGATCTTGCTAAGGAATGTCTCAAGAAACAGAAAGTCGTCCCCGAACTTTCCTGCAAATACGATAAAGATGTCATTGTAAAACTTTCATCCATGGCTGATGAAGCCTATGAAAAGGTTGGCGTCCTTCAGGAATCTGTCTGCAAGCTCAATACCATTACCGATGTCACTGAGACATCCTACATGATCAGAGATGTCATCTTACAGCAGATGGCTGAACTCAGGGTCGTTTGCGATGAAGCTGAGACTCTTATGCCGAAATCATACTGGCCGTTCCCG
Organism: Dehalococcoidales bacterium; assembly: GCA_016284035.1. Taxonomy (GTDB): domain Bacteria; phylum Chloroflexota; class Dehalococcoidia; order Dehalococcoidales; family UBA1222; genus UBA1222. The sequence goes on along the minus strand of JAEEOC010000003.1, from coordinate 1,276 downwards.
ACCTATGCTGACCTCCTTTTCAGCGTCTAATCTGGGGTAACTAACTAAAAAAGGGTAGAGAAGAAAATGAGTGAAGAATTATATGCATTAGTGAGTCAGGTCGCATCTAGCGAAGTGCTGGGCGTCTGGTTCCTTCTCGGAGCAGCACTGGTCTTCTTCATGCAGTGCGGTTTCGCAATGGTTGAAAGTGGTTTTACCAGAGCGAAGAATGCCGGCAACATCATCATGAAGAACCTGATGGACTTCTGCATCGGCACCATTGTTTTTATTTTTCTCGGCTATGGCCTGATGATGGGCAATCACGGTCACCTAGGCCTGATCGGAGTGCCTGACTGGAAAATGTTTACTGACTTTGAAGGGTTCGACTGGTCCTCTTTCGTCTTTCAGCTTGTCTTTTGCGCAACAGCAGCAACCATTGTCTCCGGCGCCATGGCGGAGAGAACCCGGTTTTCGGCATACTGTCTGTACTCTGCCATCATCAGTCTGATCGTCTATCCGATCGAAGCCGGGTGGGTGTGGGGAGGAGGCTGGCTTTCCCGGCTCGCTTTTATTGACTTTGCGGGTTCCTGCGTGATTCATATGGTCGGTGGCCTGTCAGCTCTGGTGGGCGCAATTATTCTCGGCCCCAGGATCGGAAAGTACAACTATGGTTCAGACGGCAGCATTACCTCCAATGCCATTCCGGGCCATTCTGTAACCCTGGGGGCTCTGGGCTGCTTTATTCTCTGGTTTGCCTGGTACGGATTCAACGGAGCAGCCGCATCGGGTGTAGAAGAAATGGCGCGTATTTTCGGAACCACCACCATCGCGCCTGCGGTGGCAACCTTCACCTGTATGATCTTCACCTGGCGTAAAAACGGAAAGCCCGATGTCTCTATGTGCCTGAACGCTTCGCTTGCCGGCTTGGTCGCCATTACGGCGGGATGCGCAAGCGTCAATGCCATCGGCGCTCTTGTCATCGGAATCGGCTCTGGTATTCTTGTGGATCTGGCGGTTGAGATTCTGGACACACGATTCCATGTGGACGATCCCGTCGGTGCGGTTGCTGTACACTGTGTAAACGGAATCTGGGGAACGATTGCGGTCGGTTTGTTTGCCTGCAATGAAAGCTACGGCGCAAAAGGTCTCTTCTACGGCGGTGGTTTCCATCAGCTGGGCGTTCAGTGTCTTGGCGTCATCAGTGTCGGCACCTATACGATACTTTGCATGATCATCGTTTTTCACCTGATCCAGGCAACGATCGGTCTGAGAGCTTCGGCGGTGGAGGTACTGGAAG
>JAEEOC010000018.1 GCA_016284035.1 Dehalococcoidales bacterium | reverse complement strand
CAGGGCCGCCTTCGCTTCGGTATCAGACTCTCCCAGGTCACAGAGGAAAGCTTGTATATAGTCAAGGAGCCCGTTGCTCACGATATGGAAGCGGATACCCATCTCTTTGCAGGTCTCGATGAGTTCCTTTACGCCGGGACGCGGCTTCATGAACTGTCGGGCATATCCGATGAATTCTTCTTCGGATGCCTTCACCATGTGGAATGCGGTGTAGTTGAAATCGTCGAGGGTGATGCGTCCGTTCACGTAATCATCGTAGAGGACGCGCCATTTGCGGTCAGTGAAGTGGTCCAGGAGGATGACGGAGACGTCTTCGGTTATCAGAGTGCCGTCGAAGTCGCTCTGGATCATGAGTTTTTCGGTCATTTAGCCGTTCTTCCTTTTCCAGGCGATATATGCCATGTGCTCTAATGCATTGCTCCAGACGAAGACGATGGCAGTGGCGCAGGCGAGGAGCACGTGGGCTGCGAAGAAGAATACGTTGGCTGAACTGGTCAAAGCTTTAGGCAGGGCCGGAGAGAAGTGAAGGAGGTTGGAGACGTATTCACGGTAGACTGCAAGAGAGTAGGGCTGGGCGAACTGCAGGTAGCAGCCCAAGAGTATCAGGATGAGCGCGATGCTCAGGAAGATGTAGTCGGACGTAAAATTGTCGCCTTCTTTCTGCATACGTTTATAGATCAGGAAGATGAAGACGCATGTGAGGAAGACTCCCAGGATGCATCCGAAGATGTGGCCCGAAGAATTGAGGAAATCCACAGGGATGATCTTGAGGAGCAGGGGGATATCTCCGATCATACGTGAGTGTCCGAAGAGGAGCACGATGAATGAGAGATGGAGGATAATGATGGCAATGACCGATGCTTTCTTGGACATGTCGATATTGAGGTAACCCTCGGTGAGAGTACCTGCCTTATATTTCTTGGAGATGCCGATGCATCTTATGACCAGGCTGATCAGTACGGCGGCTGCCGCCACGTAGACCATCGGACCGAGCAGAAAATTCAGTATTGCTTCCATATCATTACCCCAATTGCTTCCTTGCTTTATATCATAAACTAAATTGTTGCATAATAATAATCGTTATGGATTTTATCAATACTTGGTGGTTCATCGTAATCGCGATCATCGTCTGTTTTGCGGCGGTGTTCATCATCAGTCACAAGCCTAAGTGGCCCAGCATCACCTGGTACGGCGCTTTGGCCGGAACCGGTGTAGGGTTAATACTTTTGTTCATCTTCCCTAACATGACTTTGCTTTTGGTCATGTTCGCTCTTGGTACTGTCATCGGCAGGGTAGTGGACCGCATCGTCACCGGGAAATAGTTTTCTGGATCAGGTGTTGTAGATCTTTTCTTTGAGCGCTTCCTGCAGGATCTGTGAAAAGTTCATGCCCCGTTCTGATGCGGCGGCGTTCAGCCATGCTGGGAGTGTTACAGTTCGGTTTACTGATTTGTTGATATTGGCCATCCTTACCGATGGCATATAAACGTCGACTAATACGACACGTTCATTCTTTTCGGTTTTGATTTCAGTGAGTTTGGATGGCTCGGGTATGGCATCTCCATCTTCTTCCATACCGAATAATGCCAGCCCCAGACATTCTCGTGCTGACAACAGGGCGTCATCTTCATCTACACCGCTGGTGGCGACATCCAGATCTGGAAAGACTACTGCGATCTCCTGCTTGTCTTCATATGTAAAAATAGCCGGATAAAAGTATCGTTCTATCTTTTTCATTGTTTTTACCTCTCATTTATGAGTGATGCCTACCTGAAACGCAAACCGGATTGTCGTTCTATGCTGTCCAGTGTCTTTCGCGGGATATCCTTATCGGGATGCTTTATAGTCACCCTTCCGTTCTTTGTCGGATGTTTGAACTGATGATGGCTTCCAGCGATTCTGACTTCATACCATCAATCGTTCAACAATACCTGAATCACTTCTTTTGATGAATATGATTTCATAATAAGGATACCTTCGTTAAAATAGTAACAAATACTATTATATGTGTCAATCCTGGGTTGTGTTTTGAAGTGTCTGCAAGATTAAAAAAGAATTGCCAATAATCTCCGAATGTTATATAATCTCAAATTGTCTTAAAAGGGAGGAATACTTACTTGGCTAACATTAAAGCATCATTAAAAGATATTCGTGTCTCAGCTGCACGACGTGAACGAAACAAGGCAACTAAGTCCAATCTTCGTACTTCCGTACGCAAGACCCGAACCGCTATTGCTGAAAATAACAATGAAGCAGCAGTCGCAGCTCTTCAGGAATCCATTTCCAAGCTCGATCAGGCTGCACAGGCCGGCGTCATTCATCCTAATGCCGCTGCCCGCAAGAAGTCACGTTTGACCAAACAAGTCAACGCCCTTTCTAAGTAAAGTATTTTTCCGTTCCACATAGATACTAAGCGATGGTCAAACAGATCATCGCTTTTTTATTCCTCTTTTGGGCTATAATTAAACTGCATGGAGCAGAAGGGAGAGAAGACATGTCGATCGTTTCACTCGTCATATGTATCATCGGTATCTTTGCCGCACTCGTACCTTTTGCCAATATCGTCACAGTCTTCATTCCCGTCCTCGGCATCATCCTGGGCATCATCGCCTACCGGATCTCCAAGAGCACCGGCCATAAGGTCGTCTCGGTCATCAGCGTGATCCTGGGTGCCGCGGGCATCGTGCTTACAGTCGCGGTGAATGTCGGCATCATCAACCTTATCCAGTCCCGTTAGTTCCTTTTCCTGAAATCTTTTTTGAGGAGGCTTCAGATGGGAAAAAAGTCTCAGGGCGAATTCCGCGTCATTTCCAACAATGTCAGGTTCGGATGCGGCTGCCGTGAACATGACGGCAGGATGGTGTATTTTGCCTGGCACGGTTTCCCCCACCGCAACGACGACTACTTTACGACAGCTGAGATCACCAAGGAAGAATACGATCAGATAGCTATAGAATATCCCGAAGAGATCTCCGCCAACAGCAAGATAGGCGATAAGTTCTACGAGAAATATGTAAAAGATCACAATGTCCTGTACGAAGGCTGGAACCGACTGATCTGGTGGGAGGACTGAGATGCATTTATTAGGTGTTAGAGAAAACGACGGATGGCTGGAATCAGCCTGGGAGTTCACTTACCGCGTCGGATGGGCACATATCCAGACTGCTGTCTATGAAGTCTATGATGCCTTCGAAAAGCCCGAAGTACTGGTCAGAGGTGAACATGTCGATATCGATAACAAAGAAGAAATCAAAGAACTCGAGGAAGAGCTCAATATGTCGATCCGCGGCTACTGCCCGCTCATCAAGAACCGCCTGATGATCATCTTCCACAATCAGGTGAAGACGGTCACCGTCGTGATGCCGACGGACGATGGTGAATACAAAGAAGCCGATTATGAGAAGTTCAATCACTCGATGTGCGAGTTCATGTCCAGCATCGAGATCAATATGTTCGAGAACGTCTGATGATAGAAAAGACTTTTGATACCAGATGCGGCACGATCCACTATTGGGTGAATGATATGAAATCCCCCTATACTCTCGTATTCCTGCCGGGACTCACGGCCGATCACAGGCTATTCGATAAACAGATCGGTTATTTTGAAGACAAGTGCAGGATATTCGTCTGGGACGCCCCGGCACACGCCGCATCATGGCCCTTCGACTTTTCCTTCGAACTGAAGGACAAGGCCGTCTGGCTCGATGAGATCTTATCAAGGGAAGGCATCACGGATCCCGTCATCGTAGGGCAGTCCATGGGAGGATATGTGGGGCAGATGTATTCCCAGCTTTATCCTGAAAAGCTCAAGGGTTTTATTTCCATCGATTCGGCGCCTTTGCAGAGACAGTATGTGACTGCTGCCGAGATCTGGTCCCTCAGGAAGATGAAACCTGTATACAAATACTATCCATGGAAGTCTCTTCTGAAGTCGGGTACCAAGGGAGTTGCCGAATCGGAATACGGACGTTCATTGATGCACGACATCATGATGACCTATGACGGCGATAAGGAGAGATACGCGATGATAGCAGGACACGGCTACCGCATCCTGGCAGACGCCATGGCAGCAGATCTTCCCTATGAACTGAAATGTCCTGCCTTGCTCATCTGCGGTGAGAAGGACAAAGCCGGATCATGTAAGCGCTACAACAAGGCCTGGCACGAGAAGACGAATATTCCCATCGAGTGGATCAAGGGCGCAGGGCATAATTCCAATACGGATGAACCGGAACTTATCAACGGACTCATCGAGTCGTTCTTGGAATCTATCCCACGATCATAGCGATGCTGTAGGCCAATGCCACGAGGGATACCAGCGTGGTGGCGCCGGTCATGATGTTGCTGCGTTCTTCGGGGCCCAGCTGACGTTTGTACTGCTTTTCGATCAGGTGTGAATACGCCAGTGAGATGAAGAAGTAGATGAGGACAGATGTGAATCGTCCCTGGACAGCCAGCACGACGATGGGGCTCATGACCCAGGTGATGAGGCAGATACGGTAGAGGACATCAGTGCGCTTCTGGCCGATGAGGCATGCTAAAGTCCTACGGCCTGCAGGCTTGTCTTTAGCGATATCGCAGCCGTTATTCGAGAACATGTTTACGGCCATCCCCAGCATCGGCGGGATGAGT
>JAEEOC010000017.1 GCA_016284035.1 Dehalococcoidales bacterium | reverse complement strand
CGGTGACTCAACTTTCCTCCATTCTGGCATTACAGGGCTTCTCAATGCGGTTTATAACAAGGCTGAGGGTCTGACTATCATCCTTGATAACTCCATTACTGCCATGACCGGTCATCAGCCTAATCCCGGCTGTACCTATACTGCCCAGCGCAAAGAGACCAAAGCTGTTGACTTCGAGACTCTTGTTAAGGCTCTTGGAGTCGACAATGTCGAATCTGTCGATGCTATGGATCTCAATGCGGTACGTGAGGGAGTCAAGAACGGCCTTGAAAAGAGCGGAGTCAATGTCCTCATCGTGAGGGGTCGCTGCGCTGCTATCAATAAGCCTCAAGGTCAGAAGATGTTTGTCAGTCCTTTTGACTGCACTAAGTGCGGAGCCTGCCTTAAACTGGGTTGCTCTGCTTTGAAGGTCGGTCCTAATGGTACTACTGAGATCGATCCTAATTTATGCTACGGTGAAAACTGCAGGATGTGCGCACAGGTATGTCCTAAGCACGCGATCACTCGAGTGGATGAAGGAGTATAACCATGAATATTCAGGAAGGTTTTGATATCGTTTTGGTAGGTGTCGGTGGACAGGGCGTAGTCCTTGCCAGTGATATCCTGGCTGAAGTCGCCATGAAGAATGGCTATGATGTAAAGAAGACCGATACTCTCGGCATGGCACAGCGCGGCGGCAGCGTCGTATCCAATGTCAGGATCTCGACTCATGTCGATTCTCCTGTCATCGATCGCGGTGATGCCAACTTCCTTCTCGGTTTCGAGAAGATGGAGACCGCCAGATTTGCTTCTATGCTCAGAACTGATGGCGTAACTATCATGAACGATGCAAAACAGGAACCTGTTTCTGTTACTGCAGGCGGTGAAGAGTATCCTACCGATGAAGCTATCGATGCTGAGATCACCAAATATGCTGATAACCTTATCAAGGTACCCGGTACCGATACCGCAGTTGAACTCGGTAATCCCAAGGTCCTTAATACTATCATGCTGGGTGCAATGTCCTTCTTCCTTCCGTTTACCAAGTCGTCTTGGACATCTGTTTTGAGGGAGAAGCTTCCCGAGAAGATCGCAGAGATCAATGTTGATGCATTCAACGCCGGACGACGTGATATGCTCGATATCATCAGCCGTGCTGAACCTGCTGATCTCGCCGGTGAAGAGGAAGAAGACGAACACGGTCACGACCACTGCTGCTAATAGCTTAAAGTTGGTTAATTAGGGCTGATTGCTTTTCCATAGTGATCAGCCCTTAATGTATAATCATGACGACGCAAGATATCTTGTGTCTTTTCAATCTTATTTAGGTTTTATTATTATGTTTCAGATCATATCGGACGGAAGTTGCGACCTGTCCACAGAACAATTGAATAAAGCAGGCCTTGCAACAGTACCTTTCTATATCACGCTTGATGGTAAGACATATCAGAAAGAAGGTGCTGAACTTTCTGTCCATGATTTTTATGATTATTGTATTCTCCATCCCGAATGTTGCCCTAAAACATCTATGCCATCAGTTCAGGATTTTGTGGATGCCTTCACGCCTTACTTGGAACAGGGCATCGATATTCTCTGTTACTGTATTACTAAGCTGTTTTCTGGTTCATACAACAGTGCCATGGCAGCAAAAACTCTTTTACAGGAAAAGTATCCCGATCGCGAGATCAGAGTTACAGATTCGACTTTAGTTACCGGCCTTTTAGGTATCTTTCTTATGGAGCTATCTGAATATGCTCGGAAAGGGCATTCACTGCAGGAGACATGGGAACGCGGCGAAGAGATCAAAAAGAATGCTGTAATTTATTTTACTATCGAGAATCTGCGTTATCTTGCCAAGGGCGGGAGGATCGGAAAGCTCGTTGAACTTGCTGCAAGAGGACTGAATATCCGTCCCATTGTCAGCTTCCATAATGGTGAATTGCATCCCATCGGAATCAGCATGGGAAGAAAGCATTCTTTTATTCGGGTTGCCGATATAGTAAAGAAAGCTCTGAAAGAAAAGGAAATAGATCCGTCACATTATACTTTTGCACTGGGCTGGGGCTTCGATAAGGAGGAAGGGGAACCTTTCTTTACTCGGATCAGAACACTGTTTTCAGATACCTATGGCAGTATTCCTGATTTTGTTCCCATTCAGATCGGCGCTACCATCGGTGTGCATACAGGACCTTATCCGGTAGGTACCGGTTTTATCGAAAAAGCCTAGGAATGATAGATGAGCGCTATTTTTAGTTCCTATGAAGTCTTCGTTATCAGCTTAATTCCAGCTATAGCTTTAGCAATCTGGTTCATTGGCTTCATCAAAAAGAATGACCACAGTGGTCGAGCGCTATATGATACTGCCCTGGCATATGGAATGGTTAGCGGCTTTTTGGCAATTGTATTAGAAGTTCTTTGTACTTTATTTGTTTATATTTACATTGAGGACATTGCACCAATCACTTGTCATTTTGTAGATGCTTTCATAGTGGCTGGGCTATGTGAGGAATCCGCAAAACTCT
>JAEEOC010000016.1 GCA_016284035.1 Dehalococcoidales bacterium | reverse complement strand
GAACTCAAGGACAGAATCGACCCCAAAATGAATAGCTTCGATGTCCCGCTCTTTCTAAACAAAGAACTGTTCGATCTGATCGACAACAAGATCGATCAGACTCTGATTGCCAATCTATATTCCACACAGCTCATCAAAAAAGGTGAGAAGAGCCTGTTGGATAACGACCGTTTCTACTATAAGCTTCTGCGTCAGATAGTCAGCCGAGGTCAGGAAAAAGGCGAACTCACTGACAAGATGACCGTAAACGAGATCGTCAGATACTATGCCATGTGCGAACGCACTCTGATCAGCGAATGGTGTCTCAGCAACTTTACTTTCTCACTGAAGCTTTTTGCCGAAAACAACTTCCCCAAACTGATAACCTGTCTGAAGAAATAAATATCTTTTATTAATTTTCTATTATCCAGTCTAGTTTATTATGCCTATTTTTAGGCGTGCCAAACTGTCTAATCGTAAAATAGTTTAGACTTAAGTCTGTATTGCAGTCTATTTTATTCGGTGCTAGACTTTGCACATTGTTCTGATAAGGAGAGAAATATGAATGGTTGGATTATAGCCGTCATGGCGATCTACCTGCTCGGTATGATCTTCATCGGCTGGACCTTCTCTAAAAAGTCTAATAATATTTCAGACTTCTTCCTTGGCGGACGAAAGCTCGGTTCTCTCGTCACCGCCATGAGCGCTGAGGCATCAGACATGTCCAGCTACCTCCTCATGGGTCTGCCTGGCCTGGCTCTTGCCTGCGGTACCGCCGAAGTCGGCTGGACCGCCATCGGTCTCGGCGTCGGCACCTATCTCAACTGGCTCCTGGTAGCCAAGAGAATCCGTGTCTATTCCGACAAGATCAATGCAGTCACTATCCCCGAATTCTTCAGCAAACGATTCGGCGACAACAAACATATCATTTCACTCGTCGCCGCCCTCGTAATCGCAGTATTCTTTGTTCCTTATGCCGCATCCGGCTTCAACGCCTGTGGCACTTTATTCAATTCCCTATCTGGTGGCAGCATCCCCTACTTCACCGCTATGCTCGTATCGGCTATCGTTATCGTAGCCTATACCGCACTGGGCGGCTTCCTCGCTGCATCCACTACCGACCTTATCCAGTCCATCGTTATGACTTTGGCACTCGTCCTGATCGTCTTCTTCGGCATTCACTATGCCGGAGGCTGGGACAATGTCGTTTCTAATGCACACAACATCCCCAGCTATCTCAACATGACCAGTACATATGATTATGTGAACGGTACATCGACGGATTTTGGTTTCCTAAGTATCATTTCAACTCTGGCCTGGGGCCTCGGCTACTTCGGTATGCCCCACATCCTTCTCCGATTCATGGCCATCAAAGACTCCACAAAACTTAGAACTTCCCGCAGGATCGCAACCGTCTGGGTATTCGTATCTATGGGTATCGCTATCCTCATCGGTATCATCGGCAGTGCAGCTATCGCCAATGGCGCAATCGACCTTGATGCTGCAAATGGTCAGCGAATCATCGTTGAGTTTGCCAAACTCATGGGCTCTCATGGCATCTTCCTTGCCATCATCGGCGGTGTAGTTCTTGCCGGTATCCTAGCAGCCACTATGTCCACTGCAGATTCCCAGCTCCTCGCAGCATCTTCCAGTGTCACCAAAGACTTCCTCATCGACTTCTGCCATCTCAAAATCTCCGATAAGGGATCCATGCTCCTCTCACGACTCATCATCATCGTGATTGCACTCGTCGGTGTTATTTGGGCACGTAATGAAGGCTCCGTATTCTCCATCGTTTCCTTCGCCTGGGGCGGTTTCGGTGCCGCTTTCGGCCCCGTCATCCTCTGCGGTCTGTTCTGGAAACGAACCAATAAATGGGGTGCCATTGCCGGTATGCTCGGCGGCGGCGCCATGGTATTCATCTGGAAATACGGCATCGCCAAACTCGGCGGCGCATTCGCTATCTATGAACTTCTCCCTGCCTTCATCTTCGGTCTCATCCTGACCATCGTTGTCAGCTTGCTCACCGGCAAACCCGACAAAGAAGTTGTCGATACTTTCGATGCAGTCGCAGAAGAACTCAAAGCATAAAGCTTTATTGAGAAAACTAACTAACAAAAAAGGGTGCCGCTTGTAACGGCACCCTTTTTCTATCGGATCCAAACAGTTTTACTTGGACTTATTATCTTTGCGGTTAGGATTAGCAGGGAACCAGCCTTTGGCAACTCGTTCTTCCTGTTCTTTGAGCTCTTTGATACTCCAGAAACATGAGAAAGCAATGATAGCCAGAACTGTCGACACAAAGAATCCAACCTTGGAATAAAGAACGATGGACAATGCACAGAAGATCAAACCTGCAATCAGGAAATAAGGCCAGCACTTCCAGGAGAAATGATATTCAGCCTTGATTACGATAGGATGGAAGACACCGATAGTCAAAAAGGATACTGCTCCTAAAGCTATTCCCAGTAAAGATTCCCAACTGATCATTACATGATCCTTTCATACATAAAAAGTATTGAATTGTTTGTTATCATCGCATTTATGCCACAAGAGGTCAAATAAAACAGTCCTTTCAATTTCATTTAGCCTATAATAGTCCCACCATGATTAATCAGCGTCTTCCGGAATGGTTCAAGCAAGAGCCGATCGATATCCACAGCTTTCCGCAGGTAAAACATGCGCTCAAAGGACTGCATACTGTCTGCGAAGAAGCGCAGTGTCCCAATATCGCACACTGTATGAATCGCAAGACAGCCACTTTTCTTATCATGGGCAACACCTGTACCAGACGATGCACCTTCTGTTCCGTCAGGAAATCTCCGACACCCTCTTCGCTCGATCCGAACGAACCAAACACTGTAGCCGATACTGCCAAGTCGCTGGGGCTTGATTACGCAGTAGTCACATCAGTCACAAGAGATGATCTGAAAGATTATGGTGCAGACCATTTTAGAAAGACTATAAATGCGATGCACTCGTACGGAATCAAAGCAGAGGTCCTCATCCCCGATCTTATGGGGGATCACGACGCACTCGCATATCTATTGTCAGCCAAACCTGAAGTCCTGGCTCACAATATCGAAACTGTTCCTTCCCTGTACGCAGAAGTGCGTCCGGGCGCATCCTACGAAAGATCGCTAGATATCCTTTCGTTCGCAAAAAGGATCCATCCGGAGATCCCGACCAAGACCAGCCTTATCATCGGGCTTGGGGAAACAATAGAAGAACTAGAGCAGACTATCACCGATATAAGAAAAACAGACTGCGACCTGCTTACCATCGGGCAGTATTTGAGTCCGTCTGAGAATCACCGGCCCGTAAAGCATTTCTATACCCCAGAGGAGTTTGGCGCTTTGGGTAAAACTGCTTTGGCATTGGGATTCAAGGGGGTCGTTTCCGCTCCGCTTGTCCGTTCATCTTATGAAGCCAAAAGGCTGTATGAAAGCTGTTATGACCATCGGTCCCATGACTTTTAAACATAAATCTGTGATAATTGGTGGATTGTCATTACATAACAGATAAGGATCATCATGACCAAAGAAAAACTCAAAGCATGGGTATCTATCCAGGAATTTCCTAAACATCTGGCTGTCATCTTCCGTCTGGCCTTGGGCAGTATCCTGGCATGGACCGTTACCGGTGAATTCAACTGGCCGGTATGTCTCCTCATGATGCTTGCCATGTTCCTCCTGACAGACGGCGCTTTTGTTTCAAATGAATACTTCGACTACCACACCGATATGATCAACACTAAACACATCGGCAATGACGAACAAGGCGTCAACAGCACCGGCGGCACACGAGTGCTTGTAAAAGGACTCCTGTCACGCAAAGAGGCTCTTTGGTTTTCTATAATCTGCTATCTCCTGTCGATCCCTATCGGCATCATCCTGCAGTTCCACTTCCATACCGGTCCGTGGACGATCCCTCTGGGCGTGATCGGTATCTTTGCCGGTTGGTTCTATACAGCGCCCCCTGTCAGAGCGGCTTATCGCGGCTACGGCGAGATCTTCATGGCCGTCGCGTATTATCTAGTTATCTTCACGACCTATTATGTCCAGGCTGGATTCTCCTGGATCCCCATCATGGTCGGGCTCACCCAGCTCTTGGCCAGCCCTGCCGCTAAGTTTATCCGCGCATTCCCTGATGCAGAGGCTGACCGCGAAGCAGGCAAACGCACTCCGGTCGTCAAATACGGACCTGAAAAGATCATCAAGGTCTATGCAGTATTAGTCATTCTGGCGATAATCGGCTTCATCCCGACATTCCTGATCACAAGATCGCCTTTTGCCCTTCTTACGCTGATCCCGACATTCTTCTTCATCAAAGGTCTGATTCCGGTCTTCAACGGAAAATGGAGGACCCGCGAGGGGCTTATCGCCTGCTGCAAGAACAACTTCCAAGGCAATGTCATGTCTCCCATGATCTTGGCAGTAATCTTCCTGCTTGCATACCTGGTTGGATAATCCTGTGAGGTTAATCGACTGATGGCAAAGAACACTTGGTGGAAAGCAGCTCTAGCAATAGCAGCATTCATTGCTCTGTGGTGGTTCATTGCCGAAGTCTCTCATAACAGATATTTCCCGACACCGCTGGATACTGTAAAAGCGTTCTGGGATCTTATGATATCTCCCAAGACTTACAACCATATTTGGCTTACATTTTACAGGACCATCATCGGTCTCCTTCTGGGGAGTACCATCGGTATCATACTTGGCATCAGTACTAAGTATTCCGAATTCATGGACACGATCGTAAGGGTCATCATCTACCCTCTCTTCCAGTCATTCCCTCCCATCTGCTGGGCGCTGGTATTCGTACTGTGGTTCGGACTCTCCAATGTCACTCCGATACTGACCATCATGACAGTCGTGGCACCATTCTTCATGATCAATATCTGGGAAGGCATGAAAGATATCGATGATACCCTCATCGAAATGGCGTCCACTTACACTAACAAACGTTTCAGGATACTGAGAAAAGTCATACTTCCCATGCTTTATCCGTATTTCTTCGATGCATCCAAGAGCGGGGTCATGACGGCATGGAAAGCAGTGATCCTCGGAGAACTATACGGTTCGATCGCCGGCATGGGATACATGTTAAACATGGCCTTCAAGGCCTATCACATGTCCCAGGTCTTCGCCTGGACCATGTTCTTTGTGATCATACTGGTCATATTCGATAAAGTATTCTTCAATTTCATCGAAAGGAAGTTCGTACGAAAATGGAAAACAGTGAAGTCATTCTAAAGATAGACGACGTATCATTCGAATACGGCAAACTCAAAGTACTGGAACAGATCTCTTTCGATGTAAAGAAAAACGAGACAGTCTGCATCCTCGGCCCGTCCGGTTGTGGCAAGACGACATTATTGAGGCTGATTTCCGGTTTGGCAACCACTCAGCATGGCAATGTCACCGTTTCCGGAGTCTCATCAAGTCAGGGGCATGATTATAAACAGCACCTGGGACTCGTCTTCCAGGAACCCCGCCTCCTCCCTTGGAGGACAACTATCGACAATGTCCTGATCCCCTTCGAATTGAATCAGGATAAAGTTACCGAAGAACAGAAAGAAAAAGGTATGCAGGCTTTAAAACTTGTCGGGCTTGAAAGCTTTGCCGAAAACTATTCACATGAATTGTCCGGCGGTATGCGGCAGAGAGTCGCACTGGCCCGCGCAATAGTGACCGATCCTGACATCCTGCTCCTCGACGAACCTCTTACCGGTCTCGATGTACACACCAAAGAAGAACTGCAGGACGAGATTCTTTCTCTCAAAGAAAAGACCAAACGAACCATGTTATGGGTCACGCATGATCCGCAGGAGGCGATCTATATCGCAGACCGCATCATCGTATTATCGAACAGACCGACTGTCGTACGAGAGATAATCTCTGTAAATGAACCTTATCCGCGCACACGTATGAGCCAGAACGCGCTGGATCTTGAAAAACGCATCCGAAACCTGTTCAGCGAAGATTAAGCTTTAAAAGTGATCTCTGCATCCGGCTTGGGCAGGATATCGCATTTGATGCCTGCCTCTTCGAACATCTTCTTGAAAGAATCGTCGGCATAAGCGCCATAACTCACAAATCTTGCGATCTTGGCATTAGTGAGCATCTTGGCACAGAGCACACAGGGAGTATGCGTACAGTAAACTGTTGCTCCTTCAAGATTACCTCCATGCAGAGAAGCCTGAATGATTGCATTCTGCTCTGCATGGACCGCACGGCAGATCTCATGACGAGTTCCCGAAGGGATACCCAATTCATCTCGAAGACAGCCTAGTTCCAAGCAGTCTTTCAGACCGGCAGGGGCACCATTATATCCTGTGGAAATGATATGCTTATCTTTGACTGCGACAGCACCGACATGATGCCTGAGACAGGTCGACCTCTCTGCGGCAACAGCCGCGAGCTTCAAAAAATATTCATCAACTGTTAATCTTCCCATCTATCCGATCTCCTCAACCAGCTGCTGTGTCTTTTCCCTGAGTTCTTTGAGCGTGCCATTATTGATGATCATATAGTCAGCCATTGCGATCGGACCGCCCTTTTCAAGATTGGAGATCTCAGCATTGTCACGGCTGAATGCTTCTTCCGGAGTGAGAGGACGAACGGGACGTTTGCCAAGTCTTTCATACCTGAGTTTTGGCGATGTCCAGACAGCTGCAACATAAAAGCGTCCGGCATAATAATCCCGCATTACGATATATTCAGACCAGGAATATAGACCATCAACGACTACATTAGTGGTCTTTAATGCTTCGTCGATATATTCCTTGTTGAGCTCTGCGAATGCAGCCATACCGTATTCTTTACGCAGCATCTCACGCATTGCCCTCTCATTAGCTTCGTTAACGGCAAGCCCTCTTTTAGCTATCTCTTTTTGTGTGGCATCACCGAAGTGGACGATAGTGTATCCATTCTTTTCAAAGACGGCCGAGACTTCGCTCTTGCCGGCTCCGGCCATACCAACCAATGCAACTACTTTATTCATCAACGATACCCCTATTTGACCTTAGGACACTTTTTCTTGATTGCCTTCCAGACGGGATCAGGGACCCATGGCCTGATATCACCGCCCAGGGATGCAATCTCTTTAAGGAGACTGGAGCTCAGGAACTGATATTCAGGATTAGCCATGAAGCAGATCATGTTGAGATCGGGAGAGAGTTTCTTAGTCATCATGGACATGTCGAATTCATATTCAAAATCTGCACTGACCCGCAGACCTCTGACCATCACACTGGCTCCGACTTCTTTGGCAAAATCAACAGTTAGACCATCGTAAGATGTGACGATGATATTGTCGACATCCTTGAAAGTCGCCTTGGCGAATTTGACCCTCTCATCAAGTGAGAACATCACATTCTTGTTAGGGTTGGCATAGACACCGAAGTAGACCTTATCGAATACTTTGGCTGCTCGCAGCGCTACATCCTGATGGCCTAATGTGATGGGATCGAAACTGCCGGGGAAGATTGCGATTGTCATTTTTTCGTCTCCTTAAAAAATATAGCTATCACACTATCACCATGTCTCACTTCGCGGTGAAGCTTAAGCGAACCATAGTGGTCTTCGAGCTTAAAAAGATCTCTGTGCGTCATAAACACAGGTGCATCATCGGAAACGATACCGGAAGCATCCAGCTGCTCGACAATCTTTCCGATCTCATGGTTCTTATACGGAGGGTCCATAAGGACTATTCCGTAGGGTCCGGTAAGTTTAGGGATGACCTTCTCGACGGGTGCGCAATGCACAGTTCCATATTCCGCCAGTTTGGTCTTAACAAGATTCTCCTGGATCGTCTCACAACAGCGTCGTTCCTGATCACAGAAATCAACATGTCCGGCCCCACGGGAAAGGGCCTCGATACCCAAAGAACCGCTGCCTGAGAAAAGATCCAAAACGTTGGACCAATCAGCATCCATATTCTCAAGAATGGAGAATAACGCACCGCGGACCAGCTCGGTCGCCGGTCTGGTGGGAGTGTTCTTAGGCATTTTCAAAATGCACCCTTTGGCACATCCTGCGATGACTCTCATAGTTTTAATTATATATTGTCCGTATGGGTTTGACATCTTAAAGATGCTCCGTCAATTGTGCACACACACAGACAAAAGATATAATAAAAAAACTTATATTCTGTATTTTATGTACAAAGGGGTGCTACATGGCAGAAGGCAATTGGAAGAAGCGGTATCAGGACTTGCTCCAGTATATCGCAGACCATCCTCAAATCGAGATCAAACCACAATCTGTTGTTATGATGGGTGAAGACCGCGAAGGTTTTTACGCCATTTTTGAAGAGATTCGAAGAGACTTCGTAAGAGAAAAGTATGCTGATGAACTTAAGAAGGCTGAAGAGTTTTGTAAGCATTGGAAAGAAATCTCTGAAGAGGTCATCAAGACGCTCGACCTCAAGGGCATCATTATCGAAAAGACTCTCAATACGTTCTTTGAAGATCCGTTCGAATGCATCGTCAGGTTCACCTATGATCCACTGTTCCGTGCAGTCAATGGCACCGGCAATCTGGAAACATTCGAGAAAGAATCCATCGAAAAGATCGACGCCAAACTCGTCGAATTATTCCGCGAAGGCTACAAACGCTGGGCAACTCTCGGCATCATCAAGCTTCTCGATGGTGACAAAGTATTTTGTATCCACTCTCCTTCATTCCTTGACGAGGGCACCAAGATCGAAGCATTCCCCGGCAACGACCATGTCGATGTCGTACCTGAACCAATCGAGATCAAGTACCTTGACTTCGATGCTGCAGATGCCTGCGCTTTCCTGACGCCGCGAATCGTGATCCATTCAAAGCGATACAATCGACTGGTCGCTCTTCGCGCCGACCATTACTATGCCCGCTGGCGATCTGACAGATACAGCGGAAATCAGGAATGGATCTGGTTTAAGAAAGAGATTTTTGAGGTCTTCGGCAACGGAGATATCTGGCCCGATATGTACATTTATGTCGCAGACGATATCCGCGATCTTAAACTGACCGCTGACCTCCAGTGTCTCTGCCGACCGCATGTCAATGTGGAATTCAGAGATAAGGACAACTGGTTCACAAAAGAAGCTGTCACTTCGATCAAACGACACGCCCGCGCCACCAGACCTAAGTGCGGCACACTGATCCTCAGCAGAACTGCATTTGATCAAGGTGAAATGAACGAAGCGATCAAGCCTGCAGAAATCGATCCGTCGACCATGATCAGACAGTACGAAATGGAAGTCATCATGGAAAAACCTGAAGAACCTGAGGTCACTCCCGTTCAGGAAGAAAACGATATCGTCGTCCTTTCCGACGACAACTCTACAGTGATAATGGAAGAAGTTCCCGCTGCCGAACCTGTCGCAGAAACTCCGGCACCCGTCGAAGAACCTGCCCCTGAAGAACCTGAAGAAGAGGAAAATCCGTGGGGCATGGAACCCGATCTGGTCATCAAACCGGTCCAGCTAGGATGGGACATCAGCGCTATGGACGAAGCTCTTGATTCACTGCTCAAAGATATCCCTCCCTATCCTCCTGTCGATTGGTAATCTTTTGATTCGGTTTTGCTATAAAGGCATCTCGCACGAGATGCCTTTTTCATTTAAAATCTAGCTATGAACAGCATCCTCCCAAGCAAACCAGCCGAAACGCTATGCCATGATCTCATGGACAGCTTCGATGCAATGCCCAAGATGCAGAAGCTCCTCACAGATGGCGGCGGAAAACAGTTCGGCATACTCATCTGCACTGACGGAACAGTATATTCGGCTA
>JAEEOC010000015.1 GCA_016284035.1 Dehalococcoidales bacterium | reverse complement strand
CATGGGTCGCCCTTGCCGTTACAGTCCTCATTCTGATCGGCGCCATAATGATCATGAATAAGCACAGTAAGACTGAAGCATCTTTCTGATAAACATCAGTTCTTATAAGGATCGAAAGATAATATAATTGGTATATCCGCAAAGAAAGAGGTGTACCATGGCAGATCAGGTCACATTCGGTCCATCGGGAAAACCCGTCACTGCAGTCAGATTCAGTTACGCCAAGAATTACGGCGACCAGTATGAGCTTTATGCTTATGTGAGCGAGATGACGACTGACAGCGCGAAGCTTGAGATGAAAAAGCGCATGGGGCCCACGAACTATACCGGGCATAAAAAAGAAGGCACTTTCACACTCTCAGGCGAGCAGGTAAAAGCCCTGATCGATATCCTTGCAAGATATGACCTTGAAGCGTGGTCCAAACTCCCCTACGGAAGCTATTCAAGCGGTCCAAGCCGCTCTCTCATGGTCTATTCCGGTGATGCGTTCCTCTATGACATCATGTGGTCAGCCAAGTTCCCCAAGACCCTGCCTCCCCAGGAAGACATCATGTATGCCGAGCTCTTCAACTTCTTTAACGCCATCGTAGCTGTAGAACCAGAATGGGAAGAAGTACGAGGTCCCGATCTGGAAGACCCCAGAGACAATCCCGCATACAAAGTACGAACTATCACATGGTTTGGGAAAGAGCGAAAACTGGTGCCCGGAACCGGCACCACGCATACCGACGGCAGCTATGCCACTATCGACTACGAAGGTCTCTCATGGTGGGTCGAAGAAGGTTTTGTGGGCCGATGGATCCCGAACGGGTCACAGACTCAGAACATGTTCTCCCCATTCAATGAACCTGATCCTAAGATGCAGGAATCAGAGCTCACGATACAGGCGGACGGGAGCGTAACGTTCATTTACCGCGGCGAGACATGGCTCGGTCACGTGGATAAGACCCGAAAAGTCGAATCACGAGTTGGCTTTTCTGTATTCAGAAATTTTGAAGCCCGCCCATGCGAAGTTGCTTACTCCGACAAGGATTCATATCAGAATATCACCATATCATGCTTCCCAGGCCCGGTGCCTGAGCCGCAATTCCCGCCAATTTTTATCAACATGAACAAAGCTGAGTGACATCACTCTAAGGATAATTCGTAGAAGAGAAAATCAATCCAGCCGGTATTGGGGGCATAGAGGTTTTGTGTACCTCTGTAAGAAAAACCCTCACTCTCATAGAGGCTCTGGGAAGGTACATTACATTTCAGTGTATCGAGACGGAGCGACTTTTTCCCAGCCTTCTTAGCAAGCTTAATGATCTCTTTAACCATCGTCCTGCCTATTCCCTTTCCCTGATATGAAGGGCGGATACCCAAAAGGTGTATGGTAGCCACTTCATCATTCGCCAAGTCCTGTTCCCAATTGATAGCTTCATAGTCTTTTCCCTGGCTCATCACAACCACGACAACACCTGCGACATCATCGTCATCTTTGAGGAGATAAAGTTCCCCATTTTCGATGTATGAACTGAGCATCGCATCTGAAGGATGTTTTCCGTAAACCCAGAGAGTATATCTATCCATGCCTGGAGTCTTATCGATTATCTCGATATATATCTCTCTGGCAACATCAAGGTCATGTGTTAGTATGAGTTCCATGTCATTAGTATACGAAACATAATGAATAGTTACATGAAAAACACGTCACTATTTGATAAATGGTTTGATGAATACACCAAATAAGAAATCGATCAAAAGATAGAGAATCCCTATAGCGGCAATAGCGACAAGCCCAAGTGCGATATATTGCATGACCATAATTGATACCCCCAACGATCTGTCGTTGAGTCCATCTTATCATTCGAACGGGACAATTATTTATCGGTGTTTTCGAATCTCTCCGGCCACCAGATCTTCATGCGGGTGGTGACAGTCTTCTCATACCCCAGAGTAGTCGGATAATAGTATCTCTTGCCTTCCAACGAATCAGGAAGGTTCTGCTGTTTTACGAAATGACCGGGATAATCATGAGCATATTTATACCCGTCTCCATAGCCATTCTCTTTCATGAGCTTGGTAGGCGCATTCCTAAGATGCAATGGAACAGGTTCATTTCGTCCTTTCGAAACTTCCTTCTGGACACGTGAATAAGCGGTATAAAGTGAATTGCTCTTGGGAGCAGTGGCCAGATAAACGACAGCTTCAGCTAAAGCCAGATTGGCTTCAGGCATACCCAGGAACTGCACTGTCTGCTGAGCGGCGATACAGATGGGAAGAGCCTGGGGATCAGCCATACCGACATCTTCGGTAGCAGCTCTGACTAATCGCCTTGCGATATAAAGCGGTTCCTCGCCTGCTTCCAGCATCCTGGCAAGCCAGTATAATGCCGCATCAGGATCAGATCCTCTGATAGTCTTATGGAGAGCCGAAATGATATCGTAGTGCTGTTCTCCATCCTTATCGTATAAGAGAGCTCTCTGCTGCAGTACGTCTTCTACCATCTGCAGGGTCACATGTCTCACACCCTCTTCATCCGGCAATGAAGTCATGACCGATGATTCGAGAGCATTCAAGGCAGCTCTGGCATCATGATTAGAGATAGTAATGATATGTTCGATGGCATCGTCATCGACTTTGCCCTTATATCTTCCCAGTCCTCTCTCTTCGTCATTCAAGGCACGATTGAGGATCGTCCTGAGGTCATCATCTTCAAGTGCTTTCAGGATATAGACCTGGGATCGTGACAAAAGCGGAGAGATCACAGAGAAAGAAGGATTCTCAGTCGTAGCACCGATAAGAGTAACGGTGCCGTCCTCAACAAAAGGAAGGATGGAATCCTGTTGAGCCTTATTGAAACGATGGATCTCATCGATGAAGAGGATGGTCTTCTGACCGTTCATCTTATAACGGTCCTTAGCTTCATTGATGACCTTCCTGACATCAGCCACCCCAGCCGTAACAGCAGAAATGGGAGCAAAACATGCATCTGTAGCAGACGCCATGATGTTAGCAAGAGTAGTCTTTCCAGAACCCGGAGGCCCCCAGAGGACTACAGAAGGAAGCTTGCCTGAATCGATGGCATTACGCAGGGCCCTGCCCTTACCGACGATATGCTGCTGTCCCACGTATTCATCGAGAGTACGCGGTCGCATACGGGATGCCAAAGGAGCATCCAATGATTCAGACTGAGCTATCTTATAATCGAACAGATCCATAAAATTATTATACCCTTAATCTATCAAACTGTTATTG
This sequence comes from Dehalococcoidales bacterium, assembly GCA_016284035.1. Classification (GTDB taxonomy): domain Bacteria; phylum Chloroflexota; class Dehalococcoidia; order Dehalococcoidales; family UBA1222; genus UBA1222. The sequence goes on along the minus strand of JAEEOC010000015.1, from coordinate 12,325 downwards.
ATTAAGCTATGATTAAATCAAATAAAACTGAAGGAGCTTACTAAAATGACAATCACATTTGAGATCGATGACGAAGAAAAACAGCTCGCCGAAGAATATGCACAGCTCCACTCAGTCACTATCGAGCAGGCATTCAAAGAAGCTCTCATCGAGAAGATCCGTTTCGAAAAAGGTTCCCACGGATTCACAAACAACAACTTCGTCGGTTTCGGCGGATTCACATTCGGCGCTTAGCGCTATTTGTATCTTTTGACTTCGAAACGATAGAGCTGCACGGGTTCGGTATGTCCGATCCCGCCTTTCCTGCGGCAGATATCGATCTGCTGTTCAACTGTATCCACGCCTTCAAGATCCGGAAGTAACAGTCCCCGTCTTCCACGGCATTCCACGATGCAGCCGTAGCGCTTCACATCCAGTTCAGATTCGCTTTCGATGGGTTCAGGAGGGGTAAGGATATCGACATTGATATCCAGATACGGGAGTTCTGATTCCGAAATAGGCTCAAAACGAGGATCACGAGTCGAAGCACTGATGGCATTATGGATTATCTCCAATGCGATAGAAGGCTGCGTCGGCATGATAGTACCGATACATCCTCTCAGTTCCCCATGCTCATGTATCGAAACGAAACATCCTGCACTTTTGATACCTCCCAAAGTAGGATCAGAAGGAGCATCGATGATCTTTCCCGTCTTAATAAAAGCATTCACAGTATCATAGGCCAGTTTGACCGGCTCACTGTGAATATCGTTCGGGATAATGACTGCTGCATAACCGACAACCGAGGAATAATCACCACAGGCGTCACCGGAAGTCCGATACATGATGGTCTCAGCACGATCAGCTCCCAGCTCTCTTGCGGCCGCTATCATGACAGAGACTCCTGCATCACCGCACATAGTGATACGGTTAGCAGTGAGCTTTTCCTGGAGTCCCACATAATCCATTTTCTCTATCTCATCCAGGGCGATCCGATCTTTACGCGTAGCTGATTCGTGGGATTCATAATGAGTCATGTCGGATGACCCCAGCATCATCACCTTCGAAACTCCGCCGCACTGTTTTATCGTTTCGGCAAGTGCATGTCCCAGATCGGCATAGGTCTGATTATTGGTATACCTTACGACGATGGGTACGATGGAGACATTGGGATTGAGCCGCTGCAAAAATGGGACCATTACTTCAATGGCATGTTCCATGACATGCGGAGAACAATCAGCCTGGAATAAAGACGAGTTTGATAACAGCTTCTGCGTGAAAACAGTATCAACAGGAACACTTCCCAGAGGGGTCTGCCAACGGCCGTCCGGCCAGACAGAAAACGGTTTACCCAGGCCGGTATGATTAGGACACATGATGACGACAGTATCCGGTATATTTACTTCCGACAGACATCTTCCAGTGACCATACCAGAATACATATAACCGGCATGGGGACACATCACACCATAGGCATTCCTTCTGGGAAGATCCGTATCCAAATATGAATCCAAAAGAGCATTGAGATCAGATGGGTCTTTAGGATAAAAACGCCCTGCAATAGCAGAAGGTCTGTCAGTCATGTCACAGCTCCTATAAAAGAAATGGATAAGCTTGTTTAATTATATCTTAAGGAGCAACAAATGACTTCGAATGATCAGTGTTCTTTAAGCCGGATCTGATGTTCAGATCATGCCCGCATGCCCTGCACTTGCCATCCTCAATGCCAAAGCGTCTCACCCTGTAACCGATCCTCTCGATAACAGTGGCACCGCATCCAGGACACACGGTATCAGATGCAAATCTCTCATCGATATTGCCGGCATAGACGTATTCGAGTCCGGCCTTCTTTCCGATATCATAAGCACGTTTGATGGTGGCAAAAGGTGTGCTCTCATGTGCCAGCATCTTGTTTCTAGGGAAGAAACGAGTCACATGCCATGGAGTATCAGTACCCAATTCACGGGCGATCCACTCGGCGAGTCCTGACAATTCTTCGTCGGTATCATTGACTTTGGGAATCAGATTGGTAACGACTTCGACATGCATACCGTAATTATGCTTAGCCTGGATAGCATTCTTTAGAACAGCAGCATACTGAGACATACCAGTCTGGAACTTAAAAGAATCTTCCTTGAAAGCTTTGATATCCACCCTGTAGACATCCAGATAAGGACTGATCATCCTCAGTGCAGAACTGGACTGGAATCCATTGGTCACATAAACGGTATAAAGTCCTTTTTCATGGGCAAGCTTGAAAGTATCCAAAGTATATTCAAAGCTGACTGTCGGCTCGTTGTATGTAAAAGCGATTCCTTTGGCATTTTCTTCCAATGCAGCTTCCACCAATTCCTCCGGTGTCATTTCGACAGATTCTTCAGCACGATCGATACAGGCGATTGCAGAATTCTGACACCCTTTGCAGTGGAAATTGCATCCCCAAGTACCGACCGAAAACACATCAGTACCGGGTGCAAAATGATAGAGAGGTTTCTTCTCGATGGGATCCATGGTGTAAGAAGAGATCTTTCCGTAGTTGAGACTGTAAAGAGTGCCCTTGAGATTGACGTACATACGGCAGAAACCGACGAAATTCTCCGGGATCATACAATGCCTGGGACATACACCGCAGGCGACCTTCCCTTCCTCCATCTCCATATACAGATAAGCTTCTTTCATGACATCACCGCCTTTCTCTCTCTATCATATTTCGATATGATTCTAACACCCCGAATGGACAACTTTTTGTAATAAAAATCAAAAGATATCACGATTATTTACGGACGCAACCGAATAGTTGCGCGATAGTTGGTAGAGCAACCGGGTTTTTATTACTATATTGGCAGCAAGAAAGGAGACGAACTATGGCAAGAGCTGGAGTAACCATCATTTTTGCTATCCTTATCCTTGCTGCCGCAGTACTTGTGGGCTACCTCATCTATCTTCTTATCAAGGCACTCAGAAAATACATCAATTCAAAACCTGCCAGAGAAGAGAAAGCTAAAAACGCAAAGACACTGGGAGAAGTACTCAAGAATCATCGCACCGAATGCATGATGACCCAGGAATTCGTAGCAGAGGCCATCGGAGTCAGCCGTCAGGCAGTATCCAAATGGGAGAGCGGGCAATCAGATCCAAGCACTACCAATCTTATTGCACTGGCCAAATTGTACGGTACTGCGCCGGAAGACCTGCTCAGAGAAGTAAGGCAATAACACCTAAGCGGCAGGCTGTTTCATTCGGTCTGCCGCCACGAATTGAATAATAAAATGATTTAAGATAAAATACCTTTTGCTGGTCAAACCACGGAGAGATGCTGGAGTGGCCGAACAGGCGCGACTGGAAATCGTGTATAGTGTGCAAACACTATCGTGGGTTCGAATCCCACTCTCTCCGCCACTAAAATCCTAGATCTTGTTCCCTAACATTTCCCACCGTTCTTTCGTCATGCAATTCACATGACTGGTACGCTTTTCACCTAACAGTGGGACTTCTACACCGAAGTCAGTTCGCTGAAAAACAAAACCTAGTTTTTCCTGGACACGTTTCGATCTGACGTTTCCGTCATAATACCTGCACCAGACCTTCTTCATACCAAGATCTTCGAAAGCATGCCTGAGCATCTCCTGAGCTGCTTCAGTCACAAGTCCCTGATTCCAGAAGGGCTTCCCGATCCAGTATCCCAGTTCGCACTCGTCATCACGTTCGGTCGCATCAGTATGGCCATTCAAGAGTAGCTCAATTGCACCGACCGCTTTACAATCGTTCTTGAGGCAGATGGCATAAGCTTCCTTGCCGGAAAAGACGTTCTTAATGACATCACGGCTTTCAGAGACAGACTTATGCACCGGCCAACCGGCGATTGGTCCGACAGCAGGATCACTGGCATATTTAAAAAGGGATTCGGCATCGCTTTCTTCCCAGCGACGCAATATGATTCTTTCAGTTACTAACGGCATTGGAACTATTCGGATTTATCGTCTTTATCTGTGACGTCTTTAAAATCAGCTTCTACGACGTCTTTGCTCGGGTCATCGGCACGCTGCACCGAACGATCATACTTCGTAACATACTCTTCGCGTTTGATCGATGAACGACGGGATACGACAAAGAACAGCAAAGCCAAAGAAAAGACCAAAAAAATAGAAGCGGCCAGATTAGGCCATCGTTCAGCAGGTGCTTTGATGAAGTTATACAGAGAGACGATGATAGCAGGACCGCCGAGGAAGAACGCCAGACCGATGGCACAGCCCAGATTATTGCTCCTGGGGTTGCCCTGATCGTCTTTCTTATAGCTTTCGTACAGTTTCATGACGATTTTGATTTTAACCCAAATCATCATGCATGACAAACACGATGATTGAAAGAAACAGGATAAAACTGTACGATAAACAAAGTATTTAGTTCCAAGGAGAATCTTTTACATGAACGCAGTCATCTTATTTGCATGTGATCATAACGACGGACTCACTACCCGCGACATGTTCAGGGAAGTCAAAGGAAAGCCCTTCATCGCATGGACACTTGAGACACTAGAGCACCTCGACTGCGTCGAACTCATCGAAGTTGTCTGCCCCCAGTCCTTGGAAGAAGAAATGGCAGGACTCTTCGAATCCTACGCACTGCAGAAGACCATGGTCATCGTCCCTCCCGGTGAATGTGAGGAAGAGAATTATGTAAACGGTCTTCTCGGCATCTCCGACATGATGGAATACAACAGTTATGTACTCTTCTATGATGCCGCACTGCCTATGTTTGATCCCAGCATCATCGAAGATGCTTTCAAACAGGCGGAAGAATATCATGCTGTGATCTCAGATCCGAACAATGACGGAACCAACGAGACCGTCGCTGATTCCGATATTTTCAAAAACTTTCCGCAGTGCTATCACTATGGCGAACTGACAGATCTTTATCTGCGAGCTACAGAAGCAAATCCGGACGAAGGCCGCTACAATGCCCCCTCGACCCTGATGCTGCTCTACGGCAAGTCCATCGCAACATCAAAAGGCGATAAGAACAACACTGAGATCAAGACACTGGAAGACTTCGATAAGTTTGCCGAATTCATCCAGAAACGCATCGACAACACCTAACCTTTCACGATGAGCAAGACCAAATCGAAGATCGAAAAAGAAAAACATGTCGTAAGCAGCATGATCATGCTGTATTGTCACGGAGTGCACCATTCTCCGAAGGGTTCTTTATGCTCAGAATGTCAGGCGCTAAGAGATTACGCAACAGCCAGGACCGATAAGTGTCCTTTCAAAGAGGCTAAACCCTTCTGTTCTAAGTGCAAAGTACATTGCTACAAACCGGAAAAGCGTGAAGAGATACGGACCGTCATGCGCTATTCAGGACCGCGGATGCTGTTCCATGATCCGGTCATGGCCGTTAAACATCTAGTCTCCACTATTGCCGGATCTTGAAGACGTCATCTCTAAGACTGCCTTCAAACTGGCTTCGAATCTCTCAGCCGGAACAAGAGCGATCCCCTCTTCATCACTCAGGATTATGAGTCTCTGACCGCCGGTGAGTCCAAAACTGTCCCGTGCACCTTTGGGGATCACGATCTGTCCCCTGTCGCTGATCGTAACAGAGCCCCAGATGTTCTTCCCCTTGGGAGCCGGAGGAATTGTCCCGATGCCTTCCGCAGAAAACGTCTTGATCAGGTTATCGATAGTGGTACCATACACGTCCGCCAAAAGCCGGCATTTTTCAATATCAGGTACAGTTGCTCCGCTTTCCCACTTGGAATATGCCTGACGGGAGATACCGATCTTCTCAGCTATATCTTCCTGAGAGAACCCATGCAGGTTCCTTAACATGACAAGGTTATCTTTAAGCATCCTTTCTTTCCTCCGTTAAAGATCCAGTTTTTCAAAATTCCTGCAGGAAGATCTCAGCGATAGTATGGTCAGAAGCAGATAAAGAGCCATTCCGACAGCAAGAGCACCCAATTGAAAGCCTAAATGATCTGTGCCGAAAGCATTTACGATCTCAAGGCCGGGGATATAATGCAGTGCCTCAGCAACTCCGACCATTACGAAAGCGATGATGATATATGTAACAAAAGGACGGGCAAATTTATAAGCAGTCTTATAAAAGCCACCGACAAAAACAGAATTGAAGATGCCGAAGATGAAGAATGCTACGCCCAGTGCAAAGAAGTTGGCATTCATCAAAGCATTATGAGTGTACGGGACTGCATCCCTTAAAAGCGTCATCCGGATGATGACAGTTATAGCCATGATCAACAGTGAACATAACTCAATAAGACAGACAAAAAGATATCTGCCCTTCACGACATCCTTTTTAGCTATGGGAAGCAATGCGGAAAAGACCGTATCGTTGGCTTCTCTGGCCTTTTGGAAAGACTGAAAAAGACCCAATGTCACAAAAAAGACTCCGCAAAGGATCGGATAGCCCGGGAGAAGGAACATCAGACCGAAAGCAATAAAGATATACGATAAAGCAGAAGCACTAAGACCGGCTTCTTTTCTAAGTATGTTAAGCATTGAGGACACTCCTTTCCAGCCTCAGCATAATGTCTTCCAGACTCTCGCCGGATTCCGAATAGTTTGAGACAAAGTCATCTTTGGATGAAGCGGCAACGATCTTCCCATGGGAGATATAAACGATATCATCAGCACATTTCTCGATATCTGTGATGATATGTGTAGAGAAGAACACTGCTACACCATCATGCTTCAGAGATGTGAATATCTCCAGAAGTTCGCTCCTGGAGAACGGGTCGAGACCGCTCGTCGGTTCATCAAGGATAAGGATCTCGGCACGGTGGGAAAGAGCCATGAGCAGATTACATTTGACCTTCATACCTTCGGAAAGCTCTATCGGCATCTTGTTCTCATCTAACTGAAAAAGATCCAGATATTTTCTGTATGCAGCATCGTCCCAAGTGTCATAGAACCTTTTAACGATAGCAACGAGATCCCTGATCTTTTTTCTGGGGTACCAGCTGACAGTACCGGTGGAATAACCGATACGTTTTTTGATCTCTGCTTCATTCCCGAACATGGGAAGACCGAAAAATGACACTTCTCCGCTGTCCGGATGGATCAGATTAAGCATAGACTTGATAGTAGTGGTCTTACCGGAACCGTTACGTCCGATAAACCCGGTGATACGGCCAGATCCGATACTGAAGGAAACATCTTTGAGTTCAAATGAAGGGTATCTCTTACAGAGTCCCCGTATCTCAGCTCTATCCATACTCATCTCCTGATGATTGATTTGTATGAATATTGTAAAGCACAGTTGCGTATATTTAAACCAACTGCAGATAACATTTCTGTAAAATTTCCGTTAAGTTCAGTTGCTAAAAGATCAGTTTTTGATGATATCGACGATCAGGTCTGCAGTTTTAGCTTGTTGAACTTCAGCAGAAATGGACGCCGGCAGATCGCCATTCTGCATACCATAGTTTCCGAACTGAGCATGATTTCCGCCATCGATGGGAGTCTCAATATAGTTTACCGGAGCATAAGCACGCGCTTTAATGACCTTATCCATATGGAGAACACCGTCTTCAGTTCCATAAATACTGAGAAGGAAAAGTTGATCATCGATATCCCTTACCGGATATGCAGCCAAGAGAATAACTCCCTTGAGATCATCTCCATGACGTGAAGCATAATCAGCTGCAATTGCCCCACCCAATGAATGACCGCAGATATAACGGTTACTGTGTTCATAAGAAGCAAAGACACTGTCTGCTTTATTCTTTGCAAAAATTGCGAAGCGCATGGGCATCTTTACCAGACAGACATCAACGCCCTGTTCTGCCAGACGATGTAAAAGAGGGGCATAGGCTGTTTCCTCCACCTTTGCACCCGGATAGAAGACCAAAAGATCATCTTCATCAGGACCGTCAAAGAACCATCCGTAATCAGTACGAGAAACTGCAACAGTTCCGGATGATTCCAATGCCTGAATCGCAATATCGTCGGCATGATAATAGATCAGTCCATAGATAAGGTTAGCGATCATGAGACACACGATCACACATAATGGGACGAGCCATTTAGCTTTTTTCTTAAAAGAAGACATCATCCAATCATCGGGCATTCGGTCTTGGTCAGGCCGCAGCCGTTACAACCATGACGGCAGTCATCTGTAAGCTCACCGTCGTGAGACTTTTTGAGCTCTCTCAGAAGGAATGATCTTGAGATACCCATATCGAGATGTTCCCAAGGAAGGACCATATCGGTAGTCCGTTTGTACTGGGCATAGTGATATAGATCGAGGCCACATTCTTCAAAAGCACGTTTCCAAATCGAAAAGTCGAAGCATTCGCTCCAAGTATCTAATACAGCACCTGATTTCCAAGCACGATAGACTACTTCACACAGTCTGCGGTCACCTCTTGAAAGTGCCGCTTCCATGACAGAAATATCCGTATCGGTCCAATTGATCTTTACGTTCAAACGGCTCAGCTGATTCTTCAAAAGGTCATGTTTAGCTGTGAGCACTTCACCGGTATGCTGACCTTCCCACTGGAAAGGCGTATGGGGCTTGGGAACGAAATTGGCAACACCGAGTCTTACCTGACAGCGGCGGCTCCTGCCGGTCTGCTGTACAGCTTTGACCAAATCTACGATACCCTGCACGTCTTCCATCTCTTCCTCAGGAAGTCCCAGCATGAAATACAGTTTCAGACCGGTCCAGCCTTTCGAAAATGCTAATGAAGATGTTTCAAGCAGTTCTTCGCGTTTGATGTACTTATTGATAACACGCTGCATATGTTCGGATCCGGCTTCGGGAGCGAACGTAAGGCCGCTCTTGCGGGATGCCGACAGCGATTCCAAAAGCTCCAATGAATGCTGATCGAGTCTCAGACTGGGAAGAGATACAGTCAGGCTATCGCCGTATTCATGTCGGATCCTGGATATGAGTTCGTCGATCTTTGAATAATCACCGGATGAAAGAGAGACCAATGAGACCTCATCGTAACCGGTATGGTCGATACAGTCGCGGATAGCATTCATGACATCATCGATGGGACGCTCTCTGACCGGTCTGTAGATGATACCGGCATTGCAGAAACGGCATCCGCGGGTACATCCGCGTGCGATCTCCACGCCTGCCCTGTCATGTACAGCTTCGATATAAGGCATGATAGGATGAGTCGCCGCAAAAGGCAGGTCTTTGGCGATCTGACGGCGTATCTTCAGAGGAGCACCATCAACGGCCTCAAGGCCATCGAATTCTCCGTCATGATATTTAGGTCTGTAAAGAGATGGTACATATACTCCCGGAAGCCCTGAAACAGCCAACAGGAACTTTTTCTTATCCAATCGTCCGTTGGTGCTGCATGAAAGGAACCGGTCGATGAGAGACGAAATAAGGTCCTCGCACTCCCCGATGACGAACATGTCGAAGAAATCTGCGACGGGTTCGGGATTGTAACATGAAGAACCTCCGCCGATAACGAGCGGATCTGCATCGGTCCTCTCAGATGCCTTGACCGGAATCCCGCCCATATCGAGGATGGTAAGGATGTTCGTAAAAGTCATCTCATAACCGATGGAAATACCTACCGCATCGAAATCCTTGAGCGGACGGCCGTTCTCGAGCGAAATGAGGGGAAGATTGTTCTCCTTAAGCAATCTCAGCATATCGAGCCACGGCATGAAGACCCTTTCACAATCTACGTCCTTATTGTTGTTGAGCGTCTCGTAAAGGAGCCCTACCGCCATATTGGATGTACCGATCTCGTAAACGTCAGGATAGCTCAGGGCAATGTGGAATTTGGTCTTGTCCCAGTCCTTGCGGGAACTGTTCCATTCACCGCCGGTATATCTAGCTGGTTTCTCGACCTGCGACAGGATCTTATCGGGATATCTCATAATGCATTATCTTATCAAATTTAAGCTGGACTGTCGCAGTATGTTTTTCCGATATCAAGAGAGAACTGTCTGAAACAACCCATGTCGGTTGCAGTAAGCGTAGATCTTCTTCACTCTGTTGATCTTGAATCGGGCTTCTGCGTTACCTTCGGGATAAAGCTTTATGAACTGCAGTCCCTGATCGGATACTGCTGCCAAAAATGAAATGTAATGGTCTTTTACCATGGGATGATCGACGGTGACGTAGTATTCATCTTCCACGATCTCTATATGGATCGAATGATCATGATCGTCCTGTTCCGCTTCACAAGGAGGAAGTGTGATACCACAGCAGCTTATGACTGCTTCACCGATGGACCTGATGACATTCCCGCAGACCGGGCAGACATAGATCTTGCCTCTGATCATATTGGATGCCCTGTTCCTATTGCAGATATCATTGCCCGACATGAGTTCGATCACAGAGATACCCAGGGACTTTGCCAAAGGTTCGAGCAGACTTATATCGGGAAATCCCTGTCCCGTCTCCCATTTGCTGACGGCCTTGCCTGTAACACATATCTTCTCAGCCAGTTCTTCCTGAGTCATATTATTCTTTTCTCTAAGTCTGCGGATTACCGCACCGGTAACATATCTGTCCATCTTTGATCTCTCCTTTATAGTGCAATGCTATCAAACTGATAATCTAAACACTACCCACGCTTAGTGGAATCAGAAACAAAAACGCCCTGCAAGACCGTGTGCCATGCAGGGCATTTCTTTCAGCATCCGGATCTAATCGGCAGCTTTTGGGTCGTATTCCAGGATATCTCCTGGCTGACAGTCCAGCGCATCACAAATCGCTTCCAGCGTAGAGAATCGGATGGCACTGATCTTTCCTGTCTTCATCTTTGAAAGGTTCACATTTGATACGCCCACTTTATCAGAAAGATCCTTGAGACTGACCTTGCGGTCTGCCATTACTCTGTCTAATCGTAAAATAATCCTACCCATAACTCACCTCACAGTGTCTCGTCAGATTCTTTCTGAAGACCCTCGCCATAACGGAATACAAAGGAGAGGAAGAAGATCACCAAGGCTATGACCAGGAACCAAAGATCGATTGAATAATCAAAGGAGAAATGATCGATCAAATGATTAGAGAATATTGCCGGCAGATCGTAGGATCTGATCTGGAGGAAGCTTGACAGAATGCCTCCGACTTCGATCACGGCACCGCCGATGAGAGTCATCCATCCAAGCTGACGCAGTTTAGATGATACTCCCTCCTCAAACGGACGGCCTGCCTTCATGGGGACCAGGATCTCACGAAGCTTTCGTACACAGAACCAGCCGACCACGCAACTGATGATAGCAACTATGAGACTGGCAATGATACCGATCTTGACCGATCCGACATCAAGATACTGATGTAAGTCTCCTGCCATCTTCAATGAAATATTGCCTAAAGAAAGACTCGATGCGTCTGCGATGATCTTTTCGACAAGTATGGCAGTCAAAGGGATGAAGATCGCTGCAACGATGACACCTGCGATGAGGAAACCTTGAATGATCTTGAGAATCTTATCAATGATACGGGAACTTTTTTCAAGTTTTTCATTGCTCATATTGTTGTTCCTTTCGATTTATATTAATAAATTATCGTTTATCATTAATGATGGTTACATGATATAGCCTAGTTTTATGAATGTCAAGTATTTTTTTATGTTTATCGTTAATTTTTATACAAATAATATAAACGAATATATCAAAGAGAAAAAAGAATGGATCTTCTGTGGTAGAATTCAAGACAGTCATAAGAATCTTGGAGTTAAACATGGATTATATCGAAGCACCCTGGAGATCCAGATATATAGATAAAGCCATTGCCGATGAGAAAGCAGGAAAGGATATCTGTGTCCTTTGCGAAAAGGCCGCATCAAAAACTGAAGATGACCGCGACAATCTCGTCCTCTATCACGGCAAATACAATTATGTCCTCATGAACCTCTATCCCTACACCGGAGGACATCTGATGGTTGCCCCCATACGCCACATAAACCGATTATGGCTCCTTTCAGATGAAGAAAGGATCGAACATATCGATCTGCTATCAAAAAGCCTCAAGATCCTGGATGAGGTCTATCATCCGGCAGGTTTCAATACCGGCATCAACTTCGGGCGTTCAGCCGGAGCCGGCATCGACCAGCACATGCATAACCACATCGTGCCCAGGTGGTCTGGTGATGCTAACTTCATGACAGTTCTAGGAGAGACCCGCGTGATGAACGAGGCCCTTCTCGATGTCTACGATAAGTTGCTGCCCTATTTTCAGAAACTCTAAGCTGCGATCCATCTCTTGAGAACAGCCACAGGAAGTAATTCCAACAGCCAAGAGTCATAAACTGACCTCTACGCTTAGTATTATCCTAATCGTCTTATTAATAGATCTAACATCCAGCTCAAATTACTAGATTATTTCATCAAAGGGCTCGTAT
>JAEEOC010000014.1 GCA_016284035.1 Dehalococcoidales bacterium | reverse complement strand
AGAATGTCTCCTTGCCAAGGAGAAGGTCGCGAGTTCGAATCTCGTCTTCCGCTCCATTTTTTTTATAGAGCTTTTTTCCCTGCACTTTTTGTTAAGTCGGCGGCGTCGCCAAGTGGTAAGGCAGAGGTCTGCAAAACCTTTATCATCGGTTCGAATCCGGTCGTCGCCTTTCTCTTTTCTTCCTTGACGCTGTTTTCCGTGTATTAGATAATGTTGTCTGCATGCCGGGATGGCGGAATAGGCAGACGCGGCGGTCTTAAAAACCGCTGAAGAAATTCGTGTGGGTTCGATCCCCTCTCCCGGCACCAAAGATAGTAATAAAGCCGAACTGGAATCCAGTTCGGCTCTTTTGTTTTATAAGGATCTCTTATCAGAAACCGTGGCCTCCGCCGAAGCCGCCGCCTCCGAAACCACCTCCGCCGAAGCCGCCGCCTCCGCCGAAACCTCCGTGGAAACCGCTTCCGGAATCGGACGTCTCATGTTTTACGGTATATTCGTGAGTGAGGACTGCTTTCTCATTTGAAAGAGCCACTTTCTTTCTGACATTATCGTCGATCTTATAGACATCCTTGGGTTTCCTGACAGTAACGAACCTCATGGCGGATACGAATACACCGAACAGACCTACCGACAGTGCGATCAGAAGATTGCTCGTATGCTTCATTGGCTTCGGGATAGCCAGCCCTGACATCAGTTTATAGATCTCTTCGAATGCTTCATCGGCACATTTGTAATACTGCCCTTTCGTGGCATAACGATAGATATTGTCCGTGATGTTCTCGCATTTACCGACACTCATCTTCGTATTGTCATCAGAAGTATAGATAAAGAGCTGTCTCGAATACATATCGATGACAAAGAGGATACCGGAACGTTTAAACACCTTGGGGAAGAGGGTCGATCTCGTATATTCTTCCGTGCTGTTCTTATGTGCCTCATTCGTTGTCAGGAAAGCTACAGGCATGAACGACGTGATGGGCTCCATGGCCTTGGCCAGTTTGAATTCCTGGACTTCCGTCAGGAGATCGGCATCATCCATGACGAACACTTTCGCAGGATCAGTAGGCGCAAAGCTCTCTGCAGCTTTCCTGTCGCTGTTGGCATGATAGATATCGATACCGAAGGGGATCAGCAATATGATGACCGAAATGATGCAGGCTATAGTGAGTTTGCGGGACGACCAGTTAAACATTGCGGTCACCTCCTCTCTCCATGGTGAAGACAGGGATGTCACGGGATGCTAATTTGTTCTGCTGTCTGATGAGATCGAAGGCCATCCAAAGCACCAGCAGGATATTGAAAATGGCGACACCATAATAGATATCATCCTGAGGCGTCCGGCTTATAAGCACGACGACCGCTATTGCGATACCCAGGATGGTCCTCCACCAGCCCCTGAAAGACCAGCCTTTCGGCTTCCTGAACTCATATTTGGTCAGATTGGGGATGCCCAGTTTACCGAGATCATCCCCGTAGTGCTCATGGATATATACATCTTTCCTGACTGAATTCAGCTGGATGCCGAAGATCAGGATGATTGCAATTGAGATGATGAGGAAGATGCTGGGCTTGAGAGTCAAAAACAGGTTCATCGGGATCGAGAGGAACGCCGCGATGACGATAGCATATTTCAGATACTTCCATTTATCGATAGGGACCTCGCCGGCGACCTTGCCGGTCTGACCATTGATGGCGGCATAGCATACCCTGTCCCCTATCCTGTGGGTATTGAGCCAAACAGGCAGAAGCAGTTTCTGCGCCCTGACTTTCACATCAGGGTCCATGTTCTCCGGCGTAACATCGTATCTCGCTTTGACTTGGACTTCACTGGTCTTGATATCGTCCCTCACGAGGTCTTCCACGAGATCGTTGTAGATCTCTTCAGACACGTTTCCGCCGTCTGCATAATACCCGGCGAGATACGATGATTGGAAGGCGACCGCTTTCTCGTCTGCGAAATCATCGATGGATTCACTTAAGAAATCAGGAAAAGTCTCAGCGGCATCGAATCTGACGCCGTTGTAATAGGCCTTCATATCGAAACTGACATCGTATTCAGAAACCTTGGTCTCATCAGCAAGCTCCAGCCGCGTCTCCGCCTTTTCTGTGGTATGACCCTTGGCAGTGACGTCATAAACATAGTACGGCATATAGATACCAAGCAGTTTCTGTTCCCCCTCTTCATGGACCCAGTTCGGCGCGAATCCGAACTGCTCCATGTAAGCCCTGTAAGACTTAGCCGCCTGCTCCTTGGTGATCGCAAAAGGAATGATGCCCACAGGTTTCGTATCTTCAACGATGCGTCGGTTGAACATGACGGAAGAACCGCAGTAATTACAGAAAGTAGCAAGCGTGTCGTCATAGCTGAGCATAGTGGCACCGCACTGAGGGCAGGTCAGCTCGACTGTGACATAGAGATCGTGTTTATCGAGATAGTTCTGATACAGCTTGCGGTCGATGAGCGAATTACAGTACGAACATTTCATCGATTCCTTTTCGATGTCATATTCGATGCCGCCACCGCAGTTGGGACATTTGAAAGCATCCATAAGCAGATGATCCTTTCAAAAAAGATATGTTATTTTACCATGCGGAAAGCTAACTGATATCTCCGGGCTCTAACCAGTACTGACCATCCTCAAAGTAGAAACTGTACATGGAATATCCTTTCAAAGGGTCATTTCTGATAAAAGAGGAGAGGTCCTTTTTAAGATAACCATCAGAAGCCCTGAACTGGAATTCGGGAGCAGACAGATATACATAGATGATCTCCGATGAATCCCTGTCGATCAGCGCATATTCATATTCGGAATCATATCCATCGATGGCGACGTAGGCAGGAAAATAAAACTGCTCTTCATCGTATAGCACGGTCTTCGTCAGGACTTTATCATTATGATCGAGCGAGCAGGAAATTTTCTTCATTCGTTCGACCTCTTTCTCAAGGCTGTCGGCATCATATCTGCATCGGAAAACGATGTAACCATCGGTATCAAACAAATCAGTCACGAGATGGACCGTATAACTCACCGGTTCGGCATCTCCGAGATCGTCGGGAAAGAGACTCAGGTCGCCCGTGATATCGCCGCCGAATCTTTCGAGGATATAAGGCTTATCATACATAGATGCATCGTTGACGTTGTATCCCCCATGGGAATACGGAAGGAAAAGCAGAATTATCACAAACAGCGATACGAAAAATCTAGTCATACCTTGATTATAGACTAAATGATCAGGCAATGCAGATAGGTTCACGTTTCCGTGTGCTATTGCACAAGCAGCAACGATGATAGCAGCGGAGAATAGAGCCTGTAATGCTTTTCATCGCGACCCGGGAAATACTTCTGCAGAGTCTCGGGAGTATCGTATTCCGTGTTCATTATCATGCCGCCTTCGCCAATGCTCTCATCATAGGTTTCGACATAACCTGTATAGGAATAAAAAGGATCCGGCCCTTCTGCCCACCAATTAGATGCCTCAAAGTATATATAAGGTATCCCGATAACGGCAAAAGGCACATGGTCGCTGTAAGGAATCGTAGATGGAGAAGGTCCGATATATTCCATATTCAGCGGAGCAGGATTCTCGTTCGTCCACGGATTGGTGAAGAAGGCATCGTCCTGGACATCCATCCCATGACCATGAACAGCAAAGTATCCATCCAGATCCTCGGGGCGATAGACCTTGAACCCTAACATTTCTGCCTGATCTACGGCAAAGTCATACCCATCCTGATACTTTACTTCCTGTTCCTCTGAACTGCCTGTTATGAAAGTCAGCTCATAATCGTCGCCATATATCCCGCCGTAAATATTGCAGAAATCACCAAAGATGATCGCGTCAATATTTATCATATATATGGTCGAGGCAATGCTTTCATCAGACATCTGACTCGCGTAATGACCACTCCCAATCGATCCCTCTTCTTCACGGTCAAAGAAAACCAGACGGAGAGTATACTGCGGTTTGGAATTCACAAGACCGACCGCTGTCGCCAACAGCAATGCCGTACCGGAGCCGTTATCCGCAAATCCTGGACCATCATAATGTGCACCGACAATGATCTGACCTTCTTTCTTTCCGGGAATCACCACTTCGATGTTTCGTCCTTCAACATAACCGTAGTCCCCAACTTCATCGGAAAAGCGCTGTTCCGAGATCTGCTGAGAAGCATAGCCATGATCCGTCAGCTCCTTTATCAGCCAGTCACCAAATTCTTCATTTGTCTTTGTGACCATTTCTTCGTAAATACCACGCACAGGATAGTTTTCACCGATGTAGTAGAGATATTCCAGGGCTTTTTCCGTAAAGTCATATTCAGAAAGATTCTTAACAGTAACTTCCGACTTCAATTCTGAGATAGCCGGTATGTCATGACTGTTGCTGCAGGCACAGAAGCATAACAGCATCATTGCAGCTGCGATAACGGAAGCGACCTTAGTTGTTCGACGCATAGGATACTACCCCTTAATACTCTACTAACAGGCCCCGCATTATTATAACGAAAAAGCTCCCCAGGGAAGGAGGATCATCCCGGGGAGCCATAGAAAGGAGGTAAATGAAAGCTGTCGTTAGACCATATGACAGCCGTGCTCACAGGCATCGCAGTCAGGGAATTGAGTATGATCGTATTCGATACCGTTCTTATCGTAGTAATCCTTGATAGCGGTCTTGAGAGCTTCCTCGGCCAAAACAGAACAGTGCAGCTTGATAGCCGGAAGACCGCCCAGCGCATTTACCACATCTTTGTTGGTAACAGCCAAAGCTTCCTCGATAGTCTTGCCTTTGATAAGTTCTGTGGCCATGGATGACGAAGCGATAGCGCTGCCACAGCCGAAAGTCTCAAATCTGACGTCTTCGATCACATTGTCCTTGATCTTGACGTACATCTTCATGATATCTCCGCATTTGGCGTTTCCGACTTCGCCGACCCCATCGGCATCTTCCATGCTGCCGACATTGCGGGGATTGAGGAAATGATCCATCACAGTATCAGTATATAAAGCCATCTTCGTTTCTCCTTATAAAGTAAAATTCTTCTTGCCGCTGATGAGGTCTTTCCACATCGGAGACATATTTCTCAAATATTCGACTACTTTAGGGACTTCCTGGAGGATATAATCCATCTCTTCTTCGGTGTTATATTCACAAAGGCTGAGCCTGAGCGAACCATGGGCGATCTCATGAGGCCGTCCGATGGCAAGAAGTACATGACTGGGGTCGAGGGAGCCGGATGCGCAGGCACTGCCGGATGAAGCGCAGATACCTTTGGAATCGAGAAGCAGGAGGAGGCTCTCGCCTTCGATGCCCTCAAAACAGAAATTCACGTTGCCGGGCAGTCGCAGTTTGGGGTCACTGTTCAGAGCACAGTGAGGGATCTTTGAAAGACCTGCGATGAGCTTATCACGGAGCGCTCCGACCTTGGCAGCGTTGGCATCGATGTTATTGCAGGCATCATCGAAAGCTTTGGCCATACCCATGATGCCGGGCATGTTCTCAGTGCCGGACCGCTTGCCCTTTTCCTGACCGCCGCCGTTGATGAGAACGGTGATGGGGATACCGGATCGGACATAGAGAGCACCGACGCCCTTGGGTCCGTGAAATTTATGAGCAGAGAGTGAGAGCATATCGATGTTCTGATCTTTGACGTCGATATGAATATGACCGGCAGCCTGGACGGCATCAGTGTGGAAGTATACGCCCTTCTCTTTGCAGACAGCGCCGATCTCCTTGACAGGAAGGATAGTGCCGATCTCATTATTGGCATACATGATGGTGACAAGACAGGTCTCTTCCGTTATAGCTTCCTTTACCTGCTCGGCTGTCACCAGACCGGTGGAACTGACCGGCAGATATGTAACTGTATAGCCTTCCCGTTCGAGCTGAGCCAGAGTATGGAGCACTGCATGGTGTTCGATAGCAGTGGTAATGATGTGCTTCTTATTGCGGCGTGCACCTACCTTAGCAGCCGAGATGATAGCCTGGTTATCAGATTCGCTGCCGCCGGATGTGAAATAGAGTTCCTTGGGTTCGCAGTTAAGATGCCTGGCCATAGATTCACGGGCAGCAAGAAGATGTTCCGCCGCTTTCTGTCCCATGGTATGAAGGCTCGAAGGATTTCCGTAGGTATCTTTAAGAAATGGCAGCATAGCATCCAGTACCGCAGGGCTGACCTTGGATGTAGCCGCATTATCGGCATAAACAAACATACATGTGCTCCTTTAATCATCGAGGATTAAAGGCAGGGAATTAAGGTCGAAAAGAGGTGGGCTTAGTCTTGTTGACCTGTTCGAGAGCAGCCACGATAGTGGTGCCCGGTTCGACCGAATGAGTCAACCAGACATTACCGCCGATCACACAGTGATCACCAATGGTGGTCTCGCCTCCCAGTATGGTAGCTCCGGCATAGATGATGACGTGATTACCGATATTGGGATGACGTTTGTTGCCTTTGACCAGTGTTCCGTCCAGGTTCACTTCAAAACTCTTAGCGCCAAGAGTGACGCCCTGGTAGAGTTTCACATATTCTCCGATCTTCGTCGTCTCGCCAATGACGACGCCCGTACCGTGATCGATGAAGAAGTACGGGCCGACCGTAGCGCCCGGATGGATGTCGATGCCAGTCTTGGAATGAGCATTCTCAGTCATGATCCTGGGCATCAGGGGAACTTTAAGTTCATATAATACATGAGCGATCCTGAAAGTGCTGATGGCTTCGAATGCCGGATATGCCACCATGATCTCTTCTTTGCACTTTGCAGCAGGATCGCCCTCATAAGCTGCCTGTACATCGGTCTCGAGGAGCTCCTTGATATGCGGAAGCTCTGTGAAGACCTTATCGACTACGGAGCTACACTCCCCTTCATATCCCAGGAAACACAGACACTCAAGGAAGTTTGCTCTGATCCGATCCTTGGTCTCATCGAGATCATGCACAGCTGCGTCGGCATCGAATACATCCGGGTAAAGGATGCATCGAATATCGTTTAGGAGTCCGATAGTCTGCTTCTTCAGCTGTGCATAATTCATGATCGTGTCCTATTCCTTATAAAGGTCGGTGGACAGATATCTGTCGCCCGTATCAGGAAGTATTATAACAATATTCTTGCCGGCATTCTCAGGACGCTTTGCCAACTGGATGGCTGCCGTAACGGCTGCGCCGCTGGAGATACCGATCAGAAAACCCTCTTCAAAGCCGATCTGTCGGCCGGTCTCGAAGGCGTCTTCATTGGCTACCGGGATGATCTCATCATAGACTTTGGTATCGAGGATCTCAGGTACGAAACCTGCGCCGATACCCTGGATCTTGTGAGAACCGGCAACACCGGTGGAGAGTACTGCCGAAGTAGCAGGTTCCACTGCGACGACTTTGACGTTAGGATTCTTCTCTTTGAGGAAGTGTCCGGCACCTGTGATGGTACCGCCGGTGCCGACACCTGCGACGAAGATATCGACTTTTCCGTCGGTATCCGCCCAGATCTCGGGGCCGGTCGTTTCATAATGGATCTGAGGATTGGCCGGATTGACGAACTGGCCGGGGATGAAACTGTTGGGATTCTCCTCGTGCAGTTCCTGAGCCTTGGCAATGGCACCTTTCATGCCCTTGGCGCCTTCGGTGAGGACGAGTTCAGCGCCGTAGGCCTTCATGAGCTTTCGTCGTTCGATGCTCATGGTCTCAGGCATGACGATGATGATCTTGTAACCGCGGGCAGCGGCGATGCTTGCCAGGCCGATACCGGTGTTTCCTGATGTGGGCTCGATGATGACCGTATCCTTATTGATAAGGCCTTTCTTTTCGGCATCATCGATCATGGCTTTGGCGATCCTATCCTTGATAGAACCGGCCGGATTGAAATACTCAAGCTTGGCAAGGAGCTTGGCAGACAATCCGTATTTCTTTTCGATGTGGGCGAGTTCGAGAAGTGGCGTCTTCCCTACTAACTGGTCAACTGCTGTGTAGATTTTCGACATTTTATTTCCCTACCTTTTTAGTATGTTTATATTTATACCAATTAAAACATACCTTGTCAATAGGTTTTTATGATTTCTTTTCGACAGATTCAGAAATGATATCAGCAAGCGTGACACTGTCGAGGTAATCGTTGATCAGCTTATCCAGCTTGACCCAGACCGGCAGCGTCGAACAATGGTCGGCTCTGGGGCACTTTTCGTCCCCCAGCACGGGACAGCTCACAGGCGCAAGCGAGCCCTCGGTAAGTCTCAGGATCTCACCGACTGAATACTCATCCAGCTTACGGCATAGACGGTATCCTCCGCCTTTGCCCCTGAGGCCCTCGACCATCTTTTCCTTTACTAATGCAGAGATGATGCTCTCAAGATACTTTTCGGAAACGCCCTGATTCAGAGCGATAACAGGAAGTGATATGTACTTCTCAGGATCATGTCGGGAAAGCTCGATCATAATACGAAGCGCATATCTTCCGCGTGTAGAAATAAGCATTTGTTACCCTCCTTATTAATAAAAGAAGATAAACATATTATATTATAGGGTTTTTGAGATATAAAGATGTCTAAGAGAAAAGACGTTTCCACCAGGACTTTTTGACCGGTTCTTCCGGTTTCACTTCAGCCGGCGGCTCTTCCTTTGGAGCGGAAAGCAGCTGCACCTGGCTTTCGAGCGCCTTGATGCGTTCAGTGGCGGCTCCAAGCTGGGCAGCCAGAGCCAGATTCTTTTCCTGGAGAGCCATGATGATCTTCAGGCTGGATACGCTGTCATCAGCCGGAACGTTCTTCTGCATCTCATCGATGTTCTCTTCCTCATCATCAACGATAGTGCCGTTGATATCTTCAGGAAGCTCGAGGATGCGGTACTCTTCACCGAACTGACCCTTGATCTTGATGGCGCGGATCTTGCCGGCCTTGATATAACGTCGGATAGTACGGGTCGAAACGTTCAGTTTCTCCGCTGCTTCATTGATGTTGTAACCCTGTGAAGTCACTTCAGCCATAGTATTGACATTCTAGATGTAAAATTCAGCCTTTGTCAAGGGGTGCATAGCTATAAAAGAGGCATGTTGTCTATGGACAACAGTTAAGCAAGATCATTGACGCCGCTGTCATCGGCATCAGAAGATGATGCAGAAGCATCACGTCCCAGCGGAGGATTCAAAGGCAGGAGCAGTGTGTCACCGGGTTCTCTCTGCAGATATGAATGAGTGTAGCTGGACGGGAAGGAATAGATGACCTGTACCTTCGGATGCTCCAGACAGAAGAGGAAGACACCGACAGTCTGGGGCTTGGTTCCGAAAGGACCGACGATGATGTTATGAGTATCTTTGTACTCGTGATAGATCTCTTCGAGAGTATTCCTGACACCATAAGGAGAATCAGGAGGGACATCACGCAGTTCGACATTAGCCTGGGAGAGCAATGCGGCATTGTTCTTCTTGGCATATTCCAGATAGTACATATTACCGTCGCGGGGAGGATTGCTGATGAGTGCGATGGTATGCTCGGAATTGAACTGCTTCCAAACTGAAAGGCTGCGTTCGGGCTCGAAGCCCAGCAGCAGGATCAGAAGATTCGGCTTGTCGATAGTCATGCTGCCGAAGAAATTGGGGATAGTGGTGATCTGCTCTACACCGCGGGTAAGACGGGTGGCAGCATATGACTGAGTAGTATGGACAAGTCTGGGAAGACCAAGACTCTGCTCGGCTACGATGAAATAAAGGAGCTGGAGAAGATAGATCTTGGTGATACCGGAGATGTCCAGTGTGATATACGGTTCTTCGACATCCTTGGGTTTGACGCGGGGCCATATCGCCTTGATCTGAGCGATGGCATCGTTAGGATTGTCACGGTTGCAGTTGATGACATAGACACCCTCGACAGTGTGCTGCGAAAGCGCTGCCTGAAGTCGGGCGCGGTTTGCTTCGACTTCTTTAGTAAAGAAAGAATCCTCGATCTGGAGGATAATGGAATATCGGGTTCGGTAGGATGGGCTCAATCTGGATGCGGCGCTGGAACAGCGGGCTTCAAAACCGGCACAGCAGATGAATAGATCATCAGCACCATATTCATTCATGCTCTTCAACTGGGTGATTACTGTCGGTTCGCCGGTAGATTTCATATCAGCCTGTCCTAATTTTGTTTAATTCTATCCTATACTAAAAACTTGTGCAATTCAGCCGATTTAGCCATAAAAAAAAAGGACCTTGCAAGAAGGTCCTTTTTTCTATTAAATTGTCGTTCTAATTATTTGGCTGCGCCAATTTTGAACATCTTGGTGCCGCATTTAGGGCAGACACCCTGAGTTGCAGGTCGACCATTCTTCATGGTGATGGCCTTAGCGGACTTCATGGTCTGCTTTGCACGACATTTTACACAATAACCTTCCATATGGATAAAACCTCCTCAAAGATTTTTTGGTTTCCGACTGTAGCTAGCATAAAACAATCTCAAACGCCTTGTCAACAGGCACAAATAGCCTTGCAAGGCTCTACACGTCAATTTTTCGAATTTCAATCTCATTTTTATACGATGAAAAAATAATTCTAGGCATAAGACATTCTTAACCTTGAATAAGCACTTTGGATTTGTTATAACAAGGGCATGATCGACGCTCACGTACATATCTTTGCAGATGAATTGATCCAAAACAGGGGATCCGTAGATGACGCCCAGTTCACGGCCATGTACGGTGATCCCAAAGCCAAAATGGCCAATGCCGGAGATCTTATCCGTTACATGGATGAGAACGGCATCGAACGCGCCGTCGTCTGCAATATGACCTGGATCAAGCGTAAATATACCGATATCAACAATGAATATATCATGGAAGAATGCGCCAAATACCCTAAAAGGCTGCATCCCATGGTGTCACTTCCCATCGATTTCAACGAAAAAGATGTCTGGAAGATCATCCCCTATCTCGCAGCAGGTGCCGGCATCGGCGAACAGAGATTAACCAAAAAATTTCTTATAGATCCCGATTCTCCCCTGACTTTCCTTCATGACACCATCAAGGAAAACAATGCCGTGATGCTCATCCATACATCCGAACCGGTCGGTCATCTGTACCCCGGAAAAGAAAAAATGACTCCCGACGTTTTAGAGCCTTTTATCAAACGTTCATCTATTCCCTTGGTACTGGCGCATTTCGGCGGCGGAATCGGATTCTACGCGTTGATGAAAGAAGTCAAGGAATATCTCAGTAATTGCTACTTCGACACCGCCGCGACCCCCTATCTTTACTCCCCGGCGATCTATCCCCTGATGATCTCGTTGGTCGGGCCGGAAAAGATCCTCCTCGGGACCGACTATCCGCTCATGGGGATCAAGAAAGTGATGAAACAGATCGATGAGGCAGATCTCAGAAAGACCGACATCACTGCCATCACCCATAAAAACGCACTGACCCTTTTCTGGAAAGGCCGATGATGGAACGTCTCTTCATTGCGGTAAAACTACCTCAGAACGTCAAAGCAGCTCTCTCATCCTGCATAAATGATGTGATGAAGAAGACCAATTGCCCCATGACGCCCGTCAAAGATATCTCCATGCATATAACATTGGCATTCCTGGGAGATACCGATCCCAAAGAGATAAACGAGATCAAGACCGTTTTATCCGAAGTTGCAGCGGATCATAAAGGGTTTTCACTGGCCGTGGATTCACTGGGAAGCTTTTCTTCAAGCGGCGTCCCCAGGACCCTTTTAGCCCATATCGGAGGAGACAGCGAAGCACTTGCAGCTCTTCAGAAAGACGTAGCCTATGCACTGGATGAACTGGGACTCGATTATGACCGCAAGGCATTCAAGCCGCATATCACGATAGCACGTATCCGTAACGGCGCCACGCCTCAGCAGATAGCAGTACTCAAAAAGGTATACAAGGAAACATCATTGCCCGATACGGGTCCATTCGATGTTAAGGGATTTACTCTCTTCAAGTCTGACCTGACATATGCAGGTCCGGTCTACACGCCGCGGGCTGAATTCACGCTGACCGATTAGACCGTCTCTTCCTCGATCTTGACGTTCTCGCGTCCCAACTGTTCTACGAACAAGGATTCCATGTTGTCATCGCATTTTACACGTACACGCATGAGGATTTCCGTGATCTTCCTGCCTGATACGATGCGGTAGACCACTTCATCATTGCCTTTGTTCTGACTGATGAGATCAGCGAGCCTGCGCAAACGGTTGATATCATCATCGGCATTGCCGGTCTCAGTAAGCGTCAGTACTGCCCGCTTGCAGTTGGAATGGAGCATGACATTATGCGGATGAGTATTGGGAGCCGGCATCTCGATGGGTTCAGCTTTCACGATCTTCTGCGCTTCGGCCGCCTTCTTGATATATTCAGGAACAGCTTCATCGGTATTCCTAAGGGTATATATCCTGGCTTCCTTGCAGTTGATCTGGAAATTATCGTTACGCTTCTCGAGTTTTCCTGTAATATGCAGTACGTTCCCGACCTTCCACATGTCCGCCGTCAGTTCATAAGCCTTGCTCCAGCAGACCACTTCGATCGTTCCGGCGATATCCTCGATCTTGGCCGACATGCCCTTGTTGCCGGTCTTGGTATTCAATACCCTCGCTTCCGCCACGAGTCCGGCAATAGAGATATCGTTCCCTTGCATATCATCGTTGATGTCCACGATCTGGGTGACGCCGTCATTGGCAGCCTGCTCTGCATAAGGGCTGAACGGATGCTGCGACAGATATACACCCGTCAGTTCTTTCTCCCAGGCCAGGAGTTCAGCCAGGTCGTCTTCCTGTTCGTTCAGGATCTGAACTTTGGGAGTCGCGGTCTGTTCCCACATATCGAACATGGCAAACTGTCCCGAAGATTTGATCTTCTGGTCATGCTGAGCGATCTCAAGGACCTGTTCCATGATCCCCAGCATCGTACGTCTCCCGCCGAGATCATCCAATGCACCGGCTTTGATAAGGCTCTCCAGAACTCTCTTATTGATATAGGAAGTATCGTTACGTTTGACCAGATCTTCCAGTGATTCATATATTCCGTTCTTGTCACGCTCTTCGATGATGTGTTCAACTGCGGCCACACCAACATTCTTGATAGTGGAAAGGCCGAAACGAATTGATGCATGCTCCCCGCCGGTATCTTCCAGCGAGAAGGAAACCCGGGATTTATTGATATTGGGAGGCAGGACCTCGATACCGAGCCTGCGGCTCTCACTGATGGTAAGAGCAACTTTTTCAGGTTTATCCCAATAGCCTGCCATGATGGCAGCAAGGTATTCTTCAGGATAATGGGCTTTAAGATAAGCAGTCTGATAAGCTACGAGACCGTAGCTCACGGCGTGAGCCTTATTGAACGCATATCCCGCGAAAGGTTCGATCATGGCATAGACCGCTTCGGCGATCTCTCTGCTGTAACCATTCTTTTCAGCACCGTCCAGGAATTTCGGTTTTTCCCTGGCAACGATATCGGCTTTCTTCTTGGAGATGGCCTTACGGAAGATATCGGCCTGGCCCAGAGTGTAGCCGCCGATAGCCGTGACCATAAAGATGACCTGCTCCTGATAGACGATGATGCCGTAGGTCTCGCCAAGATACTTCTCCAGGATCGGATGAGGATAAACAGGAGTCTTCTCGCCGTGCTTGGATTTGATAAAGTCCGGAATATAGTCCAGAGGACCCGGACGGTATAAAGCCACTAAAGCGGAAAGATCAGCAAAACAGGTAGGACGCAGCTGCTTGATGAAATTGCGCATGCCGTTGCCTTCCAGCTGGAAGACGCCGATGGTCTCACCGTTGGAAAGCAGATCGAATGTCGCCTGATCATCCAGCGGAATGTTCTGTATGTCCACATCCTCCCCGCGGTGCTCTTTGACGAGCCGCTGGGTCTCAGAGATGATAGTGAGGTTAACAAGTCCCAGGAAGTCCATCTTGATGAGACCGATCTCATGGATATCATCCATATCCCACTGGGTCTGCCCGATCTCACCTTCAAGATCCTTGGTACAGCGCATGAGCGGAGTATATACGGTAAGCGGTTCCTGGGAGATCACGATGCCGGCAGCATGTACGCCTGTCCCACGTGCAAGACCTTCCAGATGCATTGCCTTATCGATGAGGTCATGAGCCACAGGATTGTTATCGTACATTGCCTTGAAATCAGGAGATGCCGGCGAATCCTTAGAGCCGTTAAGAGCAGAATCAAGAGTGACCTTCGGACCTTCGGGGATGAGGTTTGCGATGCGGTTCACGTCCGAAAGAGGAATGCCCAGCACTCGTCCGACGTCCCTGATGACGCCTTTTGCGCCTAACGTATTGAAAGAACAGATCTGAGCCACATGATCGGACCCGTACTTCTTCACCACATATTCCACCACTTCATGACGTCGGAGATAATCGAAGTCCAGATCGATATCGGGCATCTCTTTACGTTCGAGATTGAGGAATCGTTCGAATACGAGGTTGTGCTTCAAAGGATCGAGCTTTGTGATACCGGTACAGCGCAGGACGATACTGCCGCTGCCCGACCCTCGGACATTGACGGCGATATGATTGTCTCTGGCGAATTTAACGATATCACGTACGACCAGGAAGTATTCGGAGAACTTCAGCTGTTCAATGACATCCAGTTCATAATCCAGTCTCTTCTTGGCTTCCTCGTAGTTATCTTTGTAATAGGCATCCAGACCTTCGTAACAGATCTGTTTCAGATATTCATCTTCGGTAAGCCCTTCAGGTCTCTCCACATAAGGGATCACGGAACGTCCGAACTCCAGTTCCAGATTGCACATATCGGCGATCTTCTGGGTGTTCTCGATGGCATCCGGGATATCCTTGAACATCTCCCGCATCTCTTCTTCAGACTTGAAGTAGAAGTACGGACCGTCCATCCTCATCCTCTTCTCATCGTTCACCTGTGACTGGGTGCCGATACAGAGCAGAAGATCGTGATATTCCGCATCTTCCTTATAGAGATAATGGACGTCATTTGTGGCGACCAGAGGGATATCGAGTTCACGTGCCAACGGAATCAGGAACTGATTGGCATGTTCAACCTTGGGAATGGGATGCCTCTGGATCTCGATATAATAGCGGTCCTTGAAGATATTCTTATACCAAAGAGCCTGTTTCTTAGCTTCCTCCAGATCTCCTCGCAGGATGGCATCGGGCACTTCGCCCGCGATACAGGCAGAGGTACAGATGAGCCCTTCGTTGTATTTCTCAAGCAGTTCATGATCGACACGCGGTTTATAGTAGAAACCGTCCAGATTGGCTTCAGAAATGAGATTGATAAGATTATCGTACCCGGTCTTGTTCATAGCCAAAAGGATGAGATGATAACCGGAACGGTCTCCGACACCTTTGTTGAGACGTGAAGTCGCCGCGACATAGGTCTCGCAGCCGATGATGGGTTTTATACCGGCAGCCTTGGCGGCCTGATAGAACTTGATGACACCATGGAGCATGCCGTGATCGGTGATAGCAACACTGGTCATGCCCAGTTCTTTGGCACGCGCCATCAGAGGTTTGATGCGGCACATGCCGTCAAGGAGACTGTACTCTGTATGCAGATGCAGGTGAGTGAATGCCATGATGCTCCTCAGTTTTTTATGATGTCGGACTTATATTTTATCTCATTCCATGGACTTTTTTCTCCCCAAAAAACATAAAAAAAACGGCGGACTTCACGAGAAATCCGCCGTATGTGATGCCTGGAAAATTTTTATGCGAGGATCTTTTCAGCCTTATCGACATCATCACATTTGATGACGATCTGAGCCAGACCGGGAGCCTTATCCAAGTAGGTATAGAAGTAATCGATGTTGATTCCTTCGGCAGCCAAAGGCTTGATGATGGAATTGAGGAGACCGCCTTCGACATCGGGAGCGGTAGCACAGATAAGATCATCGACACGGACGGTGAAACCGGCAGCCTTCAATGCAGCGGCGCCAGCATCAGTATTATTCATGACCATTCGGACGATACCGAATTCATCGGTCTCGGCAACGGAGATGGCACTGAGATTGATCTTTTCGGCCTCGATCACCTTAAGGATCTCCATGAGTCGACCGGGTTTGTTCTCTGCAAAAACTGAAATCTGTTTGATCTTCATTTTCTTATCTCCTTATTCACCGAGTTCAGACCTGTTCACGATTCGCTTTGATTTGCCTTCGAATCGAGAGATGGTATGAGGCTCAACTAATTTTATATCAACTTTGATGCCAAGTGCACTCTGAAGTGCGGCATTGAGTTTATTCTTGATCTCGACAAGACCAGCCATCCTGTCAGTGAAAGCTGCTTCACCGACTTCGACACGTACTTCGATATTGTCGCAGACGAAACCGTCGCGTCGGTCGACAACGATCTGGTACTGAGGTTCGACACCAGGTACGGTGAGGAGGATGCTCTCGATCTGAGACGGGAATACTTTGACACCCTTGACCTTGATCATGTCATCGGATCGGCCGTTGATCTGGGCGATCCTGGCATGGGTGCGGCCGCAGGCGCACTTCTCATAAGTGATCGAAGTAATATCATGTGTTCGATATCGGAGTACCGGCTGAGCTTCGCGGGCGATATTGGTAAGGACCAGTTCGCCGACGGAACCTTCAGGAAGGACCTCACCGGTTTCGGGATTGATGATCTCAGGATAGAAGTAGTCCTCCCAGATATGCATACCGGCTTTAGCGGTACACTCTACTGCAACTCCGGGGCCCTGCATTTCGGTCAGACCATAGATGTTATATGCCTTGATACCAAGTTTGTTCTCGATATCAGTGCGCATATTAGTACTCCAAGGTTCAGCGCCGAACATACCATATTTGAGAGAACTCTGGGTAAGATCGATGCCGAGTTCTTTAGCGGTCTCCGCAATGATCAAGGCATAAGAAGGAGTACAGACCAAAGTAGTGGTCTTAAGGTCCATCATGAGCATGAGCTGTTTACGGGTGTTACCGGAGGATGTGGGAATGACAGTACAGCCAAGTTTCTGTGCGCCGTCATGGAGACCAAGGCCGCCAGTGAAGAGACCATAACCAAATGCGACCTGGACAGTATCATCGTTGGTGACACCGATGCCGCTGAGACCGCGGGCAACGGAATTAGCCCAAAGATCAAGATCGTTCTTGGTATAGCAGGAAACGATAGGTTTACCGGTAGTGCCTGAAGAAGACTGAATCCTGACGACTTCGCTCTTAGGAACAGAGCAAAGACCATACGGATAGGTATCGCGGAAATCTTCCTTGGTAGTGAAAGGAAGATTGGCGACGTCCTTCAAAGATTTGATGTGTTCAGGTTTGAGTCCCATGGCATCCATGTGATTCTTGTAGAAAGTCACGCCGTTGTATAAACGGGTGACAGTTGCCTGGAGCTTCTTGAGCTGAAGCTCCTCCAGGTCTTTACGATCCATTGTTTCAATTTTGTTATCTAACATTAATATCCCTTTTTATTTTGAGAAGTCAGTCAGTGAATCGACTGTCTTCCTGTTTAATTTTTTGATCACAGCCGTGATCAACTTGAGAGAATCATCAAAATCCGACCTGCGGATGATTGAATTGTGGCTGTGAATATGGCGAGTTGCTACCCCAATTGCAATCGTCGGAACGCCGATCCTGGACAGATGGATCATGCTTCCATCATTGGCTCCGCCTTCCATAGCTGAGAGCTGTACCGGGATCTTCAATTCGTCTGCAGTATCGATGACAAGGTCTCTCAATGCAGTGTTGGGGATGGTCCTGGCATCATAAGCCATGATGGAAGGGCCGCCGCCCATCTTCAAAGATGATTCGGACGGTTTGATTCCGGGAATATCCCCTGCAATATCTACATCCAATACGATGGCGACATCGGGCTGTATCATCTCTACGCTGGTCTTAGCACCACGGCATCCCACTTCTTCCTGCACTGTCATAGCAGCATATAAAGAATTGGGGTTGCCCTTGATGGACTGCATAGTTGCGATAGCAAGTCCGACACCGACTCGATTGTCCATTGCCTTTGCCATGTAGGTCTTTTCCTTCACGTTCAGGATATTGAATGATCCGACCGGAACGATAGGATCACCTACTCTGATACCTGTGGCTTTAACTTCTTCATCAGTCGTGGCACCGATATCGATGATGAGATCCTTGGCCTCGACTAATTTCTTGCGTTCTTCAGCGGTCATCAAATGAGGTGGTTTAGATGCAATGACGCCTTTCACTATGCCCTTGTTGGTATGAACCTCGACGAGCTGAGCTGGTAATACTTGGCTCGGCCACCCGCCGAGGCCAGTAAAGTGAATAAAGCCGTCTTTAGTGATGAGCTTGACCATGAAGCCGATCTCATCCATATGGGCAGCGATCATGACTTTAGGTGCAGTCCTGGTGCCAGCCTTATGACAGATGATGCTTCCGATCTTGTCATAGCTGACTTCACCACATTCTTTGAGATACTGACGTACAACGCTCCTGATACCCTGTTCATATCCTGAAGGACCGGGAGCTTCAGTAAGTGCCTTAAGGAGTTTTTCAGTATTATCCATGTTGTACCTCTAAAAACAATATAAATTGAATGGTAGCACTTTTATATTGAATTTATAAAGAACATCACACGTCGCATCATTTCATGCACAGAAAAGTGTCCCCATCGCCTGATAGAATCATCTCAATACCAGGAGGAAAGGAATGAAATCATCATATCCACCGCTATATGCTGTAGTCGGAGCAAATGATGGCCAGGAATATGACCGAGTCCTTTTCATCGAAGAAGATGAACTAAAAGATCTGAGTGACCGCATAACAATCTTCCGCTTCGATAACGGACTGCTGACGTTCGTAGGTGATGACTGTTGCATAAGATACAGTATGGAAGACGAACTACTGCTGCTGGAGCAACTGCTGACAGTACTCACAAAACCAGGCGTATTCTGCGTAGATTATGCGGATATAGTGAAAACTGCCAAGCCAGTATGTGAATTTAAATCAGCCACTTTTGATAAGAAGACCTTTTATAACGATATCCTGAATTGGGAGATCGATGATAAAGAGATCAAAAGCATCTTTTACCTCCTCAACGGAGATCTGGATGGTATTCCACTGAACGATCTCACATGCGTTATTGAAGAACTCCAGGAAAAACACCGTGATCCATGGCCATCCTTCAACATCATACACAATCCCGAAAGCGCAGAAGGCAAAGTCAGACTAAGCGTATTGATTGGCCAACAGCCATTTGATTGACGCACAAGTCCAATAAATTCTAAACTAAAATAGTTACATTTTAAGAAAGGAAGCACCATGAAAAAGTTTATTGCAGTACTCTTGGCAGTCGTCTGTATCGTCGCATGTCTTGGTCTTGGCGCATGTGCCGGCACCAAACTTAGCGGCAAATACGGTAATGCACTGGCCTACTTCCAGTTCTCTGAAGATGGTACCGTAAGCTCCAACCTTGCTTTCGGTCTCGTCAAATTCGATGAAGGCACCTACAAGGTCTCCGGCAAGACAATCACCGTCAAATATAAGAACAGCGAAAGCTCCTACACCACTATCACCATGACTTACGATGCCAAAACCGACATCATCACATATGACGGCACGCAGTATCCAAAGTTCGCTTAATACAGACGCTCCTTAGATAATAAAAAAACAGCCTCCGGGCTGTTTTTTTTTACAATTTGTCATCATTATGGATTAAAATAAATGATATGAAACTACTAAACACCGAGTCCCGAAGCGGATCGTTTATCATATTGCTCTACCTTGGAATAGAAGCCGCACTCTTTATAATCTCCGAAATAGTCCTGAGACTAACGGGGTCAGATCTCATCGGAGAGGTCCGTTATGCTGCAATCGTTTTGAATCTTCTGGTTGCCGGCATTTGGTTCTTCCGCTACGGTATACAAGAGATCAAGAATCATTCCAATATTCTGATCGGCGGACTTCTGATGACTGCAGTCGCCGATATCTTCCTGACACTCATCGGAACCGAAAACTTCTATCTTCACGGTTTTATCTGTTTTTGTATCGTCGAACTGATCTATGCACTATATCTGAAGACCAGTGCATTCGGATATCTTATTCGCTTCAACATCTATATCATCGCACTGATAGTCTTTGTCCTGACCGGAAAAGCCACTGTCGTATACTGCGCAGGCCTTCTGAATATCGTCCTGGTCCTGACCAATGCACTGAGTGCATGGGTCACCGAAAAGATGCCGACACCGCTGTACTTCAAACTCGGTCTGACGCTCTTTTTCCTCTGCGATATCTCAGTAGTGGGCTGCGGTGCAACGACCGGAACGGCCTATGAGGTCTTCTACACACTGGAATGGTTGTTCTACGCACCATCGCAGGTACTGATCACACTCAGTTACTTGAAATCGATTCAGGAATCTTACTGACCTATTATCAAGGCCTCTTGAAAATCGTTACCAGATATGACGACATGAACAATGCCGCCATCGCTATACCTATCGGATACCCGATATAGGCACTTAGCCTGAACCCCTCGGGAGCCATCAAGATATATGTCGTACTGACAGCTGTCATGAAGGCCGCCGGAATAGCGGTGATAAATGACACCGATCGATGCTTGTGAGTCCTGACAAGGAAAGCTGTGGCTACCCACAGTGCAATCATAGCTAGCGTCTGATTGCTCCAGGAGAAGTAACGCCATAGCACGTTAAAATCCAGCTGCGTCAGTACTGCACCGACAAACAGCAACGGCAAGGCAATGATAAGACGGTTGCGGATAGGTTTCTGATCAAGTTTTGTGATCTCAGCCAGGATAAGTCGGGCCGAACGAAAAGCCGTATCGCCTGATGTGATGGGACAAGCAACGACACCAACTATAGCAAGGATGCCGCCCACAGGCCCCAACATGCCCGTAGAAATATCATAGACAGCACCTGACTGACCCAGATTGGTAAGTGCAACCTGTAAACCACCGGTAACACCATAGAACGCCACACCGCCTGCAGCCCAGACCAGTGCGATCACTGCCTCGGAAAGCATGGCGCCATAGAATACCTTGCGGCCATTCATTTCTGACTTGATACATTTAGCCACCATAGGCGACTGCGTAGCATGAAAACCGGAAATAGCGCCGCAGGCCACAGTGATGAACATGAACGGCCAAATCGGAAGTCCTTCAGGATGAAGGTTCTGCAATGTGATCTCCGGAATAGTGTAGCCACCGATGATGATACCGATAACGATACCTACAGCCATCAGGATCAGGATTGCTCCGAATACCGGATATAACCTCCCGATGATCTTATCGATCGGCAGGATCGTAGCTAAAACAAAATAAACAAGTATCACAATGACCCAGAAAGTGTTGCCCAGTGCATCCGGAGTCAGCCTGGACAGAAGAGCAGCAGGAGAAGTGACAAATACCGCACCGACCAATATCAGAAGCAGTAATGAAAAAACTCGCATGATCCATTTCGCACCGGTGCCAAGATAGATACCGCTGAGTTCAGCTATAGATGCACCCTGGTGTCTTTCACTGATCATGCCGCACATGTAATCATGAACGCCGCCTCCCAGTATGCTTCCAAAGATGATCCACAGGAATACGACCGGGCCGAAGCAGGCCCCCATGAGCGCACCAAAGATCGGACCGGTCCCGGCAATATTAAGAAGCTGGACCAGATATGCTTTCCAGGTGGGCATGGGAATGTGATCGACACCATCGTGATGGGAATATGCTGGAGTCTCACGATCATCAGGCGCAAACACCTTTTCGACTACCCTGCCGTACAGGAAATAGCCTGCAACCAAGATACCAAGTGAGAGAATCAGAGAAATCATACTTTTTCTTTCCCGCTGACTATTTTAAACCAAAACAGTAAACATTGCAGAGAGGAAAAAAGAAAGTTTGAAAAAAAATGGTGGGCGGTATAGGACTCGAACCTATGACCCCCTGCGTGTAAAGCAGGTGCTCTAACCAACTGAGCTAACCGCCCGAAAAGGCTCAATTATTCTATATTGAGTTAGCTGTTCTTGTAAAGTTAAGAGAGCCTCCCGGAGACAGTGGGGTGTCCGTCTCCGGAAGGACAAATCAGGGGGTTATGACAATTCCAAAGGAATGATCGAACAGTAATCCTTATCCTTATAATCGAAAGACAGCATCTTCACTTTGACACCGAAATACTTGCTCAGGTTCTCTTCCGTAATGACATCTTTGGACGGACCAAAGAGATACGGCAGATTAGGACCGAGCATGAGAGAGATGTCTCCCAGTCTCAGAGCATGTTCAGGATAATGAGTATTGACGATACATCCCAGTCCCTGATCACGCACGATCTTCTCAAGCATGCCGATGATGAGCATCTGATTCTTGAAGTCGAGGTGTGATTCAGGTTCATCGAGAATGATTATCTCAGGTTTGGACGCCAGTGCCCTTGCGACCATGACGAGCTGGAATTCACCGCCCGAGAGGTTATTGCACGGCTTCTTATACATATGCGCGATACCGACCTGTTCCAACGCTTCCATTGCGATGTCATAATCGGTCGAACTAGGTGTGGAATAGACATGCATATGGGATGCTCTGCCTAACAGCACCATATCGAGTACCGAATAAGCAAACCTGCTGCCGGTACTCTGAGGAACATAGCCGATCCTTTTCCAGAAAGCTGTATGCTTCATCTTCTTCATCGATACGCCATCGACCAGCGTTTCGCCGCTCATCCAAGGCACGAGCCCTGTGATGCATTTCAGAAGCGTGGTCTTACCGATACCGTTGGGACCAAGGATAGTGAGGATCTGTCCGTTGGAGACATCAAAGCTGATATCCTCGTGGATGATCCTTTCATTGGAATATCCGAATTTACCGTGGCAGATTTCGATCTTCATTACTTCCACTGGCCTCCGGATTTCTTCAAAAGATAAGCAAAGAACGGAGCACCGATGATGGCTGTCAGGATCGACAGCGGAATCTCAGACGCACTGACCGTTCTCGCGATGGCATCGATGATCATCAGATACGCACCGCCCACAGCAATACATGCCGGGATGAGGTCCTTGTGGTTGGGACCGACGATGGATCTGCAGATGTGCGGAATAACGAGACCGATCCAGCCTACGATACCGCAGACAGAGACCGTTGCCGCCGTGATGACGGAACAGCAAAGGACGACGATGAGACGCGACAGTTTCAGGTTAACGCCCATAGCCTTGGCCTCATCTTCATCCAATGAAAGGATGTTGATCCTCCAACGGAATACGACCAAGACGACGATACCGATGATGATCAGAGGCGCTGAGTGCCAGACATCAGCAAAAGATCTATTGGCAAGGCTTCCCATGAGCCAATAGGTGATAGTCGGAAGCTTGCTGAAAGGATCAGCGGTAAATTTGATCGCCGATATCAGAGCCTCAAAGAAGGCCGACGTGATCGTACCGGCAAGGACAAGCGTATATATAGACGCCTTCCCCTTGCCCACTTTGCTCACCATGAACGTGACGGCAACAGCCACAAGACCCATGATCACAGCAGAAATCTGTGTCAGGAAGAGATTCTCGACCAAAAGGATAGCGAGCGCAGCACCAAAGCCTGCGCCGCTGGATACACCCAAGACCTGCGGACTGACCAGGGGGTTACCAAACATGCCCTGCAATGCGGCACCCGATATGGCAAGACCGGCGCCGACCAGAAGACCCAAGATGATCCTTGGAAAGCGCAGAGCCATGACCGCTGATTCCTGGAAAGCTGTATAGGTGCCAGTCGGAGCGACACCGAACAACCCCATGAAATGATCCCACAGGATCTCGATCACTGTATTGGGAGCGACCTGGAATCGTCCGCAGCAGAATGACAACAGGAATACCAGAAGAGGCAGTGCAATGAGCACTGCCTTCTTCCACCAGGCAATTTTAAAGTCTCTTTTTACATTGTTAACAGATAATTCTGTATTCATCTTACCTATTTGACATAGTATGCTGCATCACTGGAAGGATTGAAGACCATATTGAGCTCTTTATCAGAGAGTTCATAACCGTAGAAAGTCTTGTAGTAATCTCTGACTTCCTTCTCCATGTCATACTTGTAGTATTCAGGATAAGTCTTGCTGGCGATCCACTTGAGCATAAGGGCGGAATCAGAAGTAGGAGTGAACCATCGGTAGATACCCAGAGGATCCTTATAGACATGTCCGTCCTGAACAGCCTTGATACCGCTCCAGTCCTGACCTTCGAGCTTATTATTGTAGAGATCATCCGGCTGACAGGTAGTGAATGTGGTAATGAAGATATAGTCAGGATTCCACTGCATGATCTGTTCCATGCTGACAGCAGTGACGTTATTACATTCGGCAGCTACGTTAACAGCACCAATCGTCTCGATCCAATACTGGCTGTAGAGATTGGAACCAGCTACTTCAAGGGTATCGCCCTGATCTCTGTAGAGGAACATTACCTTTTTCTTCTCGGTAATGGTCTTGGCAATATCCTTGACTTCCTGAGCAGCCTTGCGACCCTCTTCGATGATAGCCTTGGCACGGTTCTGTTCGCCCATGACCTGACCGATAAGGTCTGCCCAGTCTGCAAAAAGTTCGATGGGATCGGTGCCATTGGTATTGAGACCGACTGCGGTGATGCCAGCAGCTTCAAGGGCATTGATCTCATCAGTATTCTTGTTGAGACAGAAGACGACTTCAGGATTGAGCTTCATGAGCTCTTCGATGTTGGTGTCATTATTAACGATAAAGTTCGTAGGAACGTTAGCAATCTCAGGACAAAGGATCACGAACATGGATGCCAATGCGGCGGCTCGTGAAGAGGGGTTCATACCGACCAATGTATCGATATTGCCGGTGACAGCGAAATATGTGGCCGGCAGAGGTCGGACTGAAGAGAAAGCAACACGTTCATATTTCTTCTTGATAGTGACAGTTCGTCCAGCCTGATCCTGGACAGTATACGGATAAGACAACGGTTTTACTTCGGGTTCATCAGGTTTTGTAGTGGTATTGTTATCACCGGTAACAGTTACGGTCTTAGTTACAGTAGTGGTCGCAGTCTTAGTAACGGTAGTGGTCTTTCCTCCTGCGCATCCGACAAACATACTGGAAAGCAGTACGATCGACAGGACTACAGCAAGGATCTTGCTAATTTTGCTCATTAATTGTCTTCTTTCTTTGTTTTGATTTCGATGACCTTTAAAAGATCATCAGGAGCATTGTTCATGATGGCATCTGCCAATTCATGACGAACCCGTCTGAGACCCGCAAGGTCTTCATCAGACATAGGTTCTCCCGCTGCTCGGCGTTGTGCGGGCAGTTCCGAGTAGTAGTAGAAGTCTTTGGGCACGATACCGTCTTTGACTGCCAGACAAAGGATCTTATCCTTGTATCCCAATTCAAAGTAGTACCTCCCTTTTCCGCCCGGAGTGGGTGGAGCAGGTTTGTCTTGAACCTTGCTTAAATCAAGATCTAGAGCGCCTTTGGAACGGACGCGCATGACCATCTCAGTTGCATCAATGACGCCCTGTCCGCCCAGACCGATACCGCTCAGAAACGAAAAGTATCCTCTTTCGGGAATCTCATCAGTAAGCTTCGGAAAACCCCACAGCATGATCTTGTATGCAAGAGCGACGCCTCCGATCATCGAATGACCATGATACTTCACGACATCATCGTAACTGATAGTGAGGATATCGTTCCCATCCTTGACCTTTAATGGGGAATTTTCAAAATCCAAACCTAAATCACCTCCAATTCATTAGAAAATTTGATTACTTCGATAACATTATCTTATTATTGTTATTCATTTTCAACACCGATCAAAACGAATAACTCCAATAAGACAACAACAAAGAAAGAAGACTATCCGGGGATACAGCGGGGGTGGCCGCCGTATCCCCGGCCATGAGTGGCACAGAAGGATCAGCTATTTATGGTAGTATCCGGCATCACTTGACGGATGGAAAACCATGTAGAGTTCCTCATCAGTGAGCTTATGATTATAGAATCGTTCGTAAAATTCACTGACTTTGGTTTCCATGTCATATTTGTAACGATCAGGATAGATCTTGCTTGCGACCCACTGCAGCATTAGCGAAGAATCAGCGGTTGGAGTAAACCAGCGGTAGATGCCCAGGGGATCCTTATAGACATGTCCGTCCTGGACAGCCTTGATGCCGCTCCAGTCCTGACCTTCGATCTTGTTCTGAAGGATATCTTCCGGCTGACAAGTCGTGAACGTGGTAATGAAGATGTAATCAGGATTCCACTGCATGATCTGTTCCATGCTGACAGGAGCAACATTATT
>JAEEOC010000142.1 GCA_016284035.1 Dehalococcoidales bacterium | reverse complement strand
GCTGAATACTAAAAAACGTATTCCCCTCTTCATCATATTCAATATCATCACCGCAGGCCACCGCGCCTAACAACAAAGTCAGAACAAGAATCAAAGATAAAACAGTTAAAAGGATCTTTTTCATATAATCACCCCAATATGTCAAAAGTTTAACACACAAATATCCCGCTCGCTATTGCCTAAAGTCACACAAGAGTTTTTAATATGGTAAACAGTCGATTAAATCCATAAAGGGGAGGATGACGATATGCTTTCTTGTCCAAGCTGCGGAGGCATACTGCGTTTTGAACCGCATCTTCAGAGGATATACTGCGATAACTGCAGATCAAACTTTGCTCCTGAAGACTACCCCAACATCAAAGTCGCAGTCGAAGAAAAAGAGATATCCCTAGAGAGGTCCTATGACGAAAGCGCCGACTACGATGTTATCAGATACACCTGTCCGCAGTGCGGCGGCACGATCCTTTCGTATGATGATACCGCTGCAACGTTCTGCAGCTATTGCGGATCCAACGCTTTCATCAAAGGCAATCTGTCCCAAGAAAAGAAACCAGACACCATCATTCCCTTCAAACTGACCAAGGAAGACTGCGAGAAGAAGTACCGTGATTCACTCACGATGAAGATCTTCGCTCCCAGCAAATTCAAATCGTCTGTCACGATCGACCGTTTCCGCGGTATCTATATGCCGTACTGGGTATATGATTTCGATATCAATAACAAGCGGCTCGCTCTCACCGGTTCAACAGAGACCCGCAACGGCGATTTTATTACAAAAAAAGAATACGCACTGTCGGGCACGCTCGACGCTCACTATGCCGGGATCTCCTTTGACGCCGCCTCTAAATTCTCCGACAACCTCAGCATGGCGATCGCACCTTTCAATTACAAAGACGCTACCGGCTTCGTCCCGTCCTATCTTCTGGGCTTCTATGCCGATTCCGGCGACGTATCACACAGCACATATTCCGGCGATGCGCTGAATATGGCCGTGGATGACCTTACAACTGAATTCAAACGGAAACCTGGTTTTTTAGGTTATGGTGTCAGCGATACATCACAGGTCACTAATGCGCTGAGAGAGCAGCGGACCAAACCCAAGATCGGCATGTTCCCCGTCTGGTTCCTGTCGACTAAAGTCGGCAAGAGAATCAGCTACGCTGTCGTAAACGGCCAGACCGGTAAAGTAGCAGCCGATATCCCGGTATCGCCTTTCAAATATCTGGTGTGGTCGCTCCTGCTCGCCATCCCCCTCTTCCTGATCTTCAGTTCCTTCTGTGTCCTGAATCCCGGACGCGTCCTGACTCTTTCCCTGATCCTCACGATCGCCAGCTGGGTAATATCATCATGCCAGCTCCGCGAATTATATAAACGCAATCACAGTCTGGATGACAGAGGGTTGCAGAGTATGGACGCCAAACACCCCCACGTCACGCTCGTTCCGAACAAGGTAGAAAGCTCGATTGCCGCCGGTTTCTTTATCTTCTTCGGCGCACTTCTCCTGATGCCGTTCCTGGGCTGGATCACCCTCATCATCGCATTGGTAATCTGTAATGCCCTGAACAGCAATTCTTACAAGATCAAGGACACCATCACCGGCAAGGTGATCAAGCCCAAGATACCGCTCAAAGAAAAACTACCGTCATATCTCAAACTCGGCATCAGCGTGGCAGCATCCGTGATAATCCTGTTCTGGACCCCGGTGCAGGACACCATCTACTATGCCGGCGCCGCACTGTGCATCATAATGACGATACTGACATACATAGATATCATCGGACAGCATAATAAACTGACCACCCGCGAACTCCCTCAGTTCAATGTGAGAGGAGGCGACCGAAATGCTTAAGAGAATGTCATTGCAGAACACTAGATTCTTCTTCACCGTGCTCCTGGCACTGGTTGCAGCCATCATCATGACTCTTGTATGCGGAACTTCAGTATCCGCCGCCAAGGCCGACTACACTAATCCTGACACCGGTTACTATGTCCTGATCGAAGATGATGCAGATCTTCTCACAGCTTCAGAAGAGAGCGAATTGGCATATAAGATGCGCTCCGTCACCGAATACGGCAATGCCGTCTTCAAGAGCATCGACTATAACCCCTATTACTACACATCAACTTTTGCCCATGAATACTACGATGAACTGATGGGCAACAAATCCGGCGCCGTGTTCCTAATCGATATGGACAACCGCGAACTATATCTCGAAATGGACGGCGCTATCTACAAAAAACTCCGGGAAGATAAGGCCAACACGATCACAGACAACACTTACAGTTATGCATCCAAGGGGCAGTATTACCTTTGTGCAAACACTGCTTTCGAACAGGTCTATCAGGTACTGGAAGGCGAGCGGATCGCCCAGCCGATGAAATACACCTGTGCCGCTCTCCTGGCGATACTAGTGGCATTCATATTCAACTTCGGCCTCATCAACCGTGCTTCGAAACTGAAGAGTGCATCCAATAATGACCTGATCACTTCTGCAGTCAGGACCGTGACGCTGTCCGATACGAGCGCCAGACTCGTCAAAGAGTCCTCGAGATATTCCCCCGTCGTCACGTCATCATCAGGCAGCAGCGGTTACAGGAGCAGCGGCGGATCCCGCAGCAGCGGAAGCTACCGAAGCAGCGGCGGCGGTCATCGCTCCAGTGGCGGAGGTCACCGCGGCGGTGGCGGCGGTCATCGATTCTAATAGGACAATACTCTAGCAGAAAGGCAAGATCATGGGTTATTCAGCAGCAATCGTGACAGTAAATGATAAGATCGCCCGCGGTGAGGGCGCCAACATCCCCGGCGAAAGCGTCAAGATGCTTTTGGAAGAGAAAGGTTGGAAAGTCGAGATAATGAAAGTGATCAGCGGAGACAATGATATAGTTGCTTCTACGCTTATCGATCTTGTCGATAACCATAATATACCTTTGGTGCTCACCGTCGGCGGAGGCGGCTATTCTGAGGCTTCTTTTGTACCTGAGGTAACATTGACCGTAATCGAGCGCGAAGTCCGCGGGATACCAGAACTGATGCGTCACAGAAGCATGGAACTGACTCCTTCCGGCTGTCTTTCCAGAGGTGTCGCAGGCGTCAGGAAGAAGAGCCTGATAGTTAACCT
The DNA here is from genome assembly GCA_016284035.1 of Dehalococcoidales bacterium. Lineage (GTDB taxonomy): Bacteria > Chloroflexota > Dehalococcoidia > Dehalococcoidales > UBA1222 > UBA1222. The sequence continues at coordinate 2,336 of JAEEOC010000142.1, read as the reverse complement.
GCCCGGAAGCGCCAAGGCCGCGACTGAGAATCTGGCTTTCGGCGAAGACGCCATGAAACACGCTGTCAAAATGCTGTGGCCAAACGATACCCCGTGAAAATAGGTATAATCTAATATAACGAGACAGTCGACTAGGTCACAAGGAGAACAAAATGATGGATGATTACTATCGCAAAACACAGGAGAGCATCTTAGTCAAGAGAGACATCATCTGTTCTCTCCTCAGTGATCCCCGTATCATCGGCGATTACTACGAAGCTATCATCCGTGATGTGGTCAGAGACAATGTCTCATCATCCTTCGGCGTCGGCAGAGGCGTCGTTTTAGCTGATGACGGACGCGCCAGCCGCGAGACCGATATCATCATCTACAGTGCTGCAGAATATGGCACCCTTTTCAGATCCGGCGATATCGTAGTCGTCTCACCTGATGCTGTAAGATGCGTGATCCAGGTCAAAGGCTCCGTATCCAACGACAACCTCCAGGATGCTTTCGTCAACCTCGCATCCATCAATGACCTGAGACCAGGTATCTGGAAATTCATCGTCGCGTTCAAGACGAATACAGAATATGCCTCCTTGGTTAAAAGCTGCGCAGAATCGAAAAAAGTCAACGGGATCTTTGTTTTCTCAAGTACATACAAGAATGAGACCGAAGACATATCACTTCAATGGCAGAAGCTGGCGAATATCCTGAGGTCGATCACAGCACCCGGCATGTATCAGACCAACAACGCCGGTAATTATGTGGCACTCAGCGTTAGCGGCAAGGATTCCTTTGAAGGCGTAGCATTCCCTTCCTAATCTTCCTCATCCAGCTTAGCTAATTCTGCATCGAGTTCCTTCTTAATGGAGTCATACTCCAAAGATAATGACGTCCACCGTTCAGACAGCTCATCGAGTTCTTTTTTAATGGCGCCGTGTCGCGCAGTTTTCTCTCGGAGTTCTTCGACACTGAGACCTTCGGCATCTTCGAACAGTTTTTCAAGTTCTGACTGTTCGCTTTCCAATGCTTCGATCCCTTTCTCGGCCTTTTCGATCTCTTTCTGCAAAGGCGTCATCTTCTTGTAGTAATCGTTCCTGATCTGACCGGCCAGGGCTCTCTTCTGTTTGGAATTTGCAGATGAAACAAAAGACTGTTTCACATCTGGGCTGTCGGATTGTTCACGATGTCTCAGATATGATTCATAATCCTCTTCATAAACCGTGATCCGGCCGTCTCTAACATCGATTATTGTGTTAGCGATCTCAGAGATCAGTGTACGATCATGGGTCACAAAACACAGCGTGCCTTTATAAGAACTCAAGGCATCCGACAGTATCTCTCGAGATGCAATATCGAGGTGATTGGTAGGTTCATCCAAAAGCAGGAAGTTTACCGGCAGCACCAACATCTTAGACAACGCCAATCTAGCCTTCTCGCCGCCTGAAAGGACGGAAACTTTTTTCAGCACGTCATCTCCGTGGAAGAGGAATCCTCCCAGGATGGTCCTTGCCATCGTATTGTCCACAGCTGTGCCGCCGCTTCGCTGCAACTCTTCCAAAATCGTGTTGTTCCGCTCCAGTGTCTCGATCTGATGCTGGGCATAATACGCTAAAGAGACATTCTGTCCCAGGGTCCTTTCACCGCTGTCAAACCCCATGACACCAGCCAGGATCTTTAGGAGCGTAGATTTTCCGGCACCATTGGGACCGACCAGCGCGATCTTCATACCTCGCCGTATTGTCAGGTCCAGCCCCTCATAAACGAGTTTGCTACCGTAGGATTTACGTATATCTTTGAGTCTAATGATATCCAAAGAACTCTTAGGAGGTTCCGGAAAATGGAAATGGATCTTCTCGGTATTGCGCGGGACCTCGACCCTTTCTATCTTGGCAAGCATCTTTTCTCGGCTTTGGACCTGCTTGGCTTTGGTGGCTTTATATCTAAAACGCTCGATGAACCGAGTCTCACGCTCGATCTGCTCGGCCTGCCGTTTAGCAGTATTCTCAAGAATGACCCGTTCAGTCTCTTTGGCAACCATATAGTCATCATAGTTGCCGACATAGAAACGTGCCTTGCCTTCTTCAAGCGCAATGACCCGTTTCACGACACGGTTGAGAAATGTCCGGTCATGGCTGGTCAATATCACGGCACCTTCATAAGAAGTGAGATACTTCTCAAACCAGATCTGTGTTTCTACATCCAGATGGTTGGTAGGTTCATCAAGCAGCAGCACATCTGGTCTCAGCAAAAGGATCTTGGCCAGTTCCACTCTCATGGCCCATCCTCCACTGAATTCAGAGATAGGCCTTGTATGATCGCTCTCGCTGAAGCCTAATCCCGACAGAATCTTT
>JAEEOC010000141.1 GCA_016284035.1 Dehalococcoidales bacterium | reverse complement strand
AGGATTCACCCCGGTACATGTTCCGTGTGGTTTGCTAATGGGTTATTTTTATGGTGAAGCTCTATCTAAGGGGAAGAGTTTTAGTTTGAAGACTCTTCTGATTCCAGTTATATACCACGGTCTTTACGATTTTGATATTTTCATCTCTGATTCTATTGATAGTCTTGTATTATTAGTGCCATTTATTCGCTTTATAGTAGCTGGCATTGTCATTATTATTCTCTTCATCAAATTTATAAACCGAAAAAGAAAAGATGACTCATATACAAGACCATTATTTCCTGAGCAATTATAGAAAACTAAGGAGGCCCGCAATCAGCGGGCCTCGTCTTTATTGTTTCGTTACTTCGTGATGAGGGATCTGAGGATCCTCCGGGAATGATTTTACGTCTGATGCTGTCGGTACATCACCGAATATATCTCTGAAGAATGCTGTATATAGATTGCCCGTTGCTAACGCAAACAGTTTTGTCAGATTGAGCGTGATCGAATATGTCTCATCATCGAATGCACTGAAATGAGTCGTGAAGAGAATGTCTCCTTTGGCATTAGTAGTGAATTCATCGCCTCTGTAGACTTCTTTCTCCAGGATCTTCTCAAATCCTTCCATGATCTCTTCAGCTTTTCCGCCGCACAGGTCGGAGAAGAACTTTTCGATATACTGTTTCTTAGTCAATTCGACCAGTTCGCCAGTGAGTCTGACACCATCCTTGCCGATGAATATATCATCGACCTGGAACACCTTGGAGTCCTTGATGGCATTCCTGAGGTAGGTGCCGATCTTGGTTCCGGCCATCTTCTGGAATGAAGCTGACTTGATCCATTTGCCGAAGAGTGCGCTGGCTGCGCCTTTGATCGCATTGACGGTGAGATCTGAGAAAGCTTTATAGATGGCACCCATAAGATTGGATTCGCCGGTCTCGGCCATGATCTCAAGATAGTTATTGAAGCAGGCAAATACGAAGTAACCTGCTATCAGCGCCAAATTCTTGCGCCAGGCCAAAGGATTAGCCATTATCGAATCTGTTACTGAGTTAGCTACTACATTGTCGGCAGCATTCTTGAGGTTCTTGGCGACCTCCAGTTTCTCGATATCGAAGGGTTCACCGTGGTAGATATGCATCCAGCATTCGCCGAGAGCGTTAACGAAGATCTCTTTGGCAGGACTGAGGACAGCTTCACCGACAGGACCGGTGTATGCGACCATCACGACGGAGAATGCACAGTCGCCAATGAATTTCACCCATTCGAGACCGTAGACGATCCATTCGTAGGTATTCAGCTCGGAATAGGCATCTTCCTGAAGCTTTGTGACGTAGACCATATAGTCTTCGATGAACTGTTTGTTCATGGCTCGGAGGTGAGTGGCAGGGATCTTCCTGTTCTTATTGAGCTCTTCGAGCATATCCAGCAATCCCTGTCGTTTCTCAACGGGAGCCAGCTTTTTCACATTCCTGACGAAGAGATTGTACTCTTTATCCCAGTTGCTCATGGGCGGGATGGGCTTACCGATCAGCCACAGAGGGATCTCGGCCGAATACTGTGTGCCCTCATATTCGCAGGATACGGGTAGGGACATGTAGAACTGTTCCTTGGTCTCATATAAGACTGTATTCGGTTTGAAGTAGTATTTATTGTCTGTGACGCCTTCGACCTTAAATTCGTATTTCTCGGCGGTCTTTTCATTGGCTTCGCCTTCACCTTTGAGATCTCCGAATTCTAGCTTTGTCTCATCGATGAGGTCGACGAACTTAACACCGTCTGCAGTCTTGACTGCAAGTGTGAAGTCAAGTTCGGCTGACTGGAACTTTTCGTCAAAGTCACCGGCATCTTCTTTTTCGAAGGAATCTACTTTAACGCGTCCATTCTCAGTTTTGGCTTTAACGGAGAGTCCTTCGGGATATAATTCTACGTGGATGTAACCGCGGAGTTCTGTTCCGTCATCATACTTCGCTACGAAGGATTCTGTGCACCTCATGGGTTCAGCAAAGAATGACTTTTCAACAGGAGCTTGTGTTTTATTGGTGAGAGTAGCCTGATAGGTGTACTGTCTTTCTGTGTAGTCGAATGACAATGAAAAATCATTGCTCTCGTCAGCTGAGATCTCGATTGGATCATCATTCGCATTCTCGATGAAGAATCTTACTTTATAGTCAGCTCCGTCACCCAGGATTGCCTGGATATAGGTCTCGTTTCCCAGTAGTTTCATGGTCTCGTGATCGGTCTCTTCTATGAAGCTTAGTGAGGCATCGTCGATGATACGGAATCGGATCTTGTTGTCGAAGGTGCCGTTTTCGCCTTCGAATCTGAAATCGATGATGCCTGTATCATCAGTCATGTCTTTATCAGCGCTGACATATGCCTCCATGTATCTGCCGTCGAACGATGTGCTTTCTATATTGAGATCACCGCTGTAGACGACTATCTGAGACGTTAAGTCCGGCCGGTCTTTTTCTGCTCCGCCTTCGGTGATCTCAGCCATCCTTGCACGTACTGGGATAGCCTTGGCCCCGCGTCTGATGGAATTACCGAAATCCTTGCCGATGTACATGACGAAGCGAGACCCCTTCTTGTCTTTGTCTTCAGAAGACCCCGATTTGCCTGAGATAGCGGCCAGGGTGGCTCCTACGCCGACAATGATTGCAGCAGGAATAGGGATGGGGAATTCTCCGGTCTCAGTGTTTGCATCGGTCTCGGATCCGCCTGATGCTCCTCCTGTCTTCTTATGGACGCCTGCCACTTCGAATCTCATCCTGCAGTTATACCACCAGTATTTTTGTTCCACATCTTCAGGTTTATCCATTGGGAAAAATATATCTGCATAGATCTTCCCGTCATCGCCGAATTGCCAGGTTCCGAGATCGTATTTAGTGTCGGGCTTTGATTCATATGAATTCTTATAAGTGGTCCCGTCTGTTGTATGCTGCATGAGGATCTTTTCTGTGCCCTGGATACTGTACTGGACCTGAAAACTATCAAGAGACAGATCTGTGATATCTACTTTTAGTGTATAATCCAGTTTGTAAGTGGTGCTATGATCCACGTTTGTGAAGTGTTCTTCTGCCGATACTTTGGTCGAAATGTCCTTCTTTCCTTTGAAACTGCTGTTAGCCACGATCAGAGGCTCTGCTTTGATACGGATATAGTTATTGTCTCCGAAATAATACTTTTCAGCGGCGGGAACGATGATATCGCTTTTTACCATATAGGGTATGAGATAGATGGCATCAAGGTCATTATGGACAGCCGATGTCATAGTGTTCCAGTCTTTTATACCGACAGATGCCGGTGTTACGAATCCTTTGGGCAGGCTGTTATCAGCCAAGACCGCATTGAATGGGAACAGGAGTGCCATGAGCATGACAGCAAGGAGACAGATATTGATGATGCGTTTTTTCATTTATTTTGCCTCCTTCTTGCCAAGTACTGCGATACCCTTCATGTTCAGGATCAGCATCACTGCTGATATCACGATCAGCACTATGCCTGGTATCAGGAGTCTGATATTGAATATGGCAAAGACGGCACTGACTGCAAAGCCTGCAGCCATTCCGCGTGTGATACCTGATCCGTATTTTGGATTTTTCTTTCCCAGTATCGATGTAAAGAGTTTATTAATAAAGCCATTATTGGATGCTGACTTGGCAGCGGCGTAAGCAAAGGCAATCCCGCCCATGAATGAATAGGTCGAGATGCCTCCGGTGAGGATCAAAAAGAAGATGAATGATGCACCGAGACCCAGTAACCAGCTCCAAAGCGTCTCAAGGGAGACTCCGAGACCGTTCTTGAATAGGTCTGAAGGAGATTGTTTCTGGCTCTTATCTTTCTTTGTGAGATTGGCAACCAATGAGAAAAGTGCTGTTGCAAAGATCCCTTTTCCCAATAGCACACCGATATATTTGAGGATATTTCCGCTGGTTCCCAGACTTGAGAACGAGAGGAACGACAGTATCTTGACCGGAAGAGGATTCTTGCCGGCGGCGTGGATGACCATGATCGTCAGCCAGATCACACCCAGTATGATAGCCGGAATCAGCGCTTTGGGATTCTTAAAAGCATTCTTGAATGCGCTGAATACTCCTGTAACGCCGCTTCGTATAATATCGATGGGCCCTCCGCCTAAAGATGTACTTACTGAAGTGGATCCTTCTAATCGGACCTCACCTTCGGCATCCGATGCATCTCGTGCATCGATATCTGGATTTTTGATGGCAGGTTTGTTTTGGAAAGTTTTGGCTGGACTATCCTGCGCGGGTTTGCTGACTGGCGCTCCGCAGCTCTGGCAGAAACGAACACCTTCGTCCAGCTTGGTCCCGCATTTCACACAGAAGTTGGACATGGCACACCCCAACAATGATTTGATGTCAGCATTATATCAAATAATTGCGTTACTAAGATGTTCCGATAAGCCTAGTAGGGGGATAAGTATTCTTTTTGCTATTTTTCATGTTTTTTAGCTTTAAAAATAAATAATAAAAAAAAGACCCCAGTGGGGGCTTGTTGGATTTTTCAAAGCAGTTAAACTCTTAACTGTGGACCTTACCATAGCCGGTCCATATGAAAAGACTAGAACGGCAGTTCCTTTCTCCTTCTTTGGAACTGCCTGAACCCTCCCAAAGAGTCACTCAGTTCCAGGAATCATGAAATGTCTGTACGGACAGTCTTTTCATTTGTATGAGCGTTTTATTGAATCCTTTGTAAATCAGCCTAGTTGCGGATCCTGGAGATAGGGGGAGACGGATGATAAAGACAGATGGGAATTATTTCTTTTTCATGACTTTTCCGCATTGGAAAGCGGGAGCAAGGATCTCGCTCAATGTCTGATAAGCTCCGATAGGGCTTGGCGTATAAACGAGCGGCTGGATCTTTTCGATGTCCAGTACACCATCGGTAAAACAGTCTTCCGAAACGAAAGTATCGATGACTTCTCCCAAAATGAGATTATGGCTTCCCAGTTCGATGTCCTGGATGAGCTTGCATTCGAGATTGACCGGGCATTCGGTGATCATGGGAGCATTTTCATCATGTCCGTAAAAGAGAGTGAAGCCGCATTCTTCGATCTTGTCATATTTCTTACCGCTGACGATGCCGCAGAAATCGGTTTTGACAGCCATTGATGCGGAAGGGACGTTTACCGAAAACGTCTCATTCTCTTTAATGCCCAAATATGAATATCTGACGGATCTAATGGAAAGGGATAGGATCGGAGGATAACCGCAGGCAACACCGGCCCAGGCACAGGTCATGACATTGGGGCGTCCATTGACTTTGGTTCCGATCAGGAATGAGGGCTGGGGGAATACCATTGTGGAAGGTCCGAATGATCTCTTTTCCATTTCTTTTATACCTCTTTTAAAAACAGTGGGGGCGAGGGAAACAACTCCTCGCCCCGATAGAGAGAGCAATGATAAGTATTTAAACTACCAGGCGCGTCGGTTGGAGTATGCCTGCTGACCGTAAGCTCGGCCGACTGAATAAGTGCTGCCATATGAACTGAATGAAGTGCTGTAGGGGTTGGCGGCCTGTGCAGAGTAAGAAGGAGTAGTTACTCTGCGGCTGCCATAAGATGACTGAGTTCGAAGGAATGAAGGGATATCGAGCTCGGTCTCGCTTCGCATAGCACGGGTGGCTTTGGCGCTTTCAGTATAGTTATCTACATATTCAAAACCATCGCCGGCGGTATCTTCGATGTATGCTTCTGGAGTGGCGAAACCGGTAGCGATGAGGGTAAGTCGTACTGAGTTTTCAAGATTGTCATCGATCATTACACCGAAGATGACATTGGCGTCGGGATCGACCTGGGATCGGATGAATTCGGCTGCTTCGTTGACTTCCAGGAGTGAGAGGGAACTGTTGCCGACGACATTGAAGAGGACACCCTTAGCACCCTGGATGGAGGTGGTGAGCAGGGGGCTGTTGATGGCGTTCTGTGCAGCTTTCATTACTCGGCCGTCGCCTTCGCCGCGGCCGATGGACATCCACGCAGGACCAGCGTCGGACATGATGGATCGTACATCTGCAAAGTCAAGATTGATGGTACCGGGCATGGTGATCACTTCTGCGATGGCCTGAACGCCGT
>JAEEOC010000140.1 GCA_016284035.1 Dehalococcoidales bacterium | reverse complement strand
TCGATGCGTATTCCTTCCAGCGATGTCTCCATCGTTGACCTCACCGTAGAACTCAACAAGGAATGCAGCTACTAAGAAATCTGCGCCGCAATGAAAGATGCGAGCGAAGGCGAACTCAAGGGCGTTCTCGGTTACACGGATGAAGCCGTTGTTTCCACCGATTTCCGTGGCGATCCCCGCACCTCCATCTTCGACGCCAAGGGCGGCATCCAGCTCGACAAGACCTTCGTGAAAGTCCTTGCCTGGTACGACAATGAATGGGGTTACAGCACCAGACTCTCCGACCTCACCGCATTCGTAGCAAAAGCCGGCCTTTAATTGACACGTCTCACGCCTACTGACTAGAATTAAAAATAAACCTACGCACCCGTTTGGAGGACTAATAGATGAAATTAATCGTGATCGGGCTTGGACAATGTGGTTCACGAATCGCCGATGAATTTGCACGACTGAATAAAAGAGCAAAGAGCCAGCGTGGCATCGAGATCTGCCCCGGCGTCTTTGCAGTTAATACCGACTCTGCCGACCTCAGCGGCCTCGTCAGCATCAAACCTGACTATCAGCATCGTATCCTTATCGGAAGCCGAAAGACTGGCGGTCACGGTGTCGGCAAGATCAATGAACTTGCTGCCGAGATCGCAAAGGAAGATGCCGATAAAGTCATCGATGCCATGCGCAATACCAAGAACTTCTACGAAGCAGACGCATTCCTTCTCGTAGCCAGCACCGGCGGCGGTACCGGTTCCGGTTCTCTCCCCATCATGGTCAAGACCGTCAAAGAACGATACTATGAGAAACCTGTCTATGCCATGACAGTCCTGCCCTTCGAACACGAACAGCAGAACGAAGAACGAGCCGTATACAACACCGCTGTATGTCTCAAATCAGTCTATTCCGTTGCCGATGCAGTATTCGTCGTCGACAACCAGCGCTATGTCCGCAAGGATCAGTCACTCCGATACAATCTCGATCAGATCAATGAATCCATGGTCGAACCTTTCTATAACCTGCTCAGTGCCGGCGAAGAAAAGAACGCCAAGAAGGTCGGTTCCAAGACCCTCGATGCCGGTGATACCATCCAGTCTCTGGCCGGCTGGACCGTTCTCGGTCACAGCGCCACCAAGCTCGGCTTCGGTATCGGTTTCAAACGTGAGAACTTCATCAACAAGACCGGTGAGACTCACAAAGGTATCCAGAGCATGGACCGCGCCATCTCCGAACTCTCCGCCACCTGTGACGCACAGGATGCAGGCCGAGCCATGTATCTCATCTCCGCTCCTCCTAAAGAGATCAATATGGGCCTGATCAAAGAACTGGGCGACTGGCTGAAAGACCTGGCCCCCAACGCCATCATCCGAAACGGTGACTACCCCACTGGCGACACCATGGATATCACCGTCATCCTTTCCGAACTTGCTGATATCCCCATCGTCCGCGAGTACTATTCCAAGTCCACTCAGCTCATGCCTGTCATGAAGATGCGACAGCAGCAGGTCCAGGAGAAGCTCAACTACATCGACGAAGTAGGCAAGGACGTTCCTACCGTCTTCTAAAGAAGATCCTAGAGATTAGTTAAACAGGCACCATGGTGGTGCCTGTTTTTTTATGGTAAAACACGTAATCATGATATAATCCCTGGCATGAATCCAAGGAGCGATAATATGAAACGCAGAATCATAACCTATCTCGTACTTATCATCGTTTATCTTATCCTGGCCATCCCCTTCAAGGGACTGACGATCATTCCCGGATTCTCAGATATAAGACCCGTAACGCTGCTGGGGCCGATCTATGCTCTGTTCTTCGGCGTCCCCGGATGCAGTATATTTGCTTTGATGAATCTCGTAATGGATGCTTTCTCGGGAGGTCTCATGTGGTCGTCCATCGCAGGACTCATTGCAAATTTCATCGGTCCGTTCCTCATTCTCCTCTATTGGACGAAGTATTCAAAAACAACTCTGCACCTGAAGAAGCCTGGGAACATACTTCATTTCAGTCTGACGCTGATCATCGTGGCTGTCATCCAAGCGGCCATCATCACGCCTTGTGTCGCACTCTTATACCCTGACGTCGATTGGAAGCTGTTCTTTGCATCCGTCGTCTTCAATACAGCAGTATTCCCGATCCTGTTCAGCACACCACTGATCCTCCTGCTGAGAGAAAAACTCGGATTCAAACAGATAGGATACGTCGATCCCGCAGTTAAATAAGAGTGATCTGAGTAGGCACCATCCCGGTGCCTATTATTTTATTGGTAAAAACAAAAAGCAATGATATAATCCGTGGCATGAATTCATTTCAGGCAAACTTGTGTCTCCTCTGCGTGACCCTATGCTGGTCCACGGAAGTCATCATTTTCTCTGTCATCCCCGATTCCGTATCACCATTCGCCACGACATGCATCACTTCTCTCGTCGGCGCATTGCTCATATTTCTAATTTTCCGCAAGAGGATCATAGACGAGGTATCAGGCAATCCGAAGAAGATACTTCTCAGATGTCTTCTTCTCGGCATCATGAACTGTGCTTATAACCTCCTTTATCTCTTCGGACTCAAGTATTTCGATGTATCATCCGGTGCCTTCACCTTCTCTATGACGGCCGTAGTCATCCCGGTCATCCTGCTGACGATGAGACAAAAAGTCGATCTCAAGACATGGCTCTCAGCAGGTTTCGTCTTTATAGGCATACTGCTGGCCATCGCCCCGACTGCAAGTGTCGGCCAAACGATGGGGATCATCTTCGTAGGACTCGGCTGCATCATAAGAGCCGTCTATATCGTCATCCTCAATAAATACGCTAATGAGAACGATCCGGTAACACTTTCTTCTTTGCTATCCGGCATCGTAAGCATCCTGTCGGTCGGCTTGTGGTTCGCCTTTGATCCATCAGGTTTCGGAAAGATTCCATGGAACGATCAGATCATCGCCAGCTTAGCCATCTATTCATTCGTGATCGTGGCTTTTGCTCAGACGCTCAATATCTTTGCCCAAAAGAAGTCTACTCCAGCCAACGCCACTATCATATATTCCACAGAGATCATCTTTTCGACCATCTGGGGAGTCATGCTTCCTGCAAGCATGATAGATAAGACGCCGCTCACTCTTTGGATAATACTGGGAGTCGTAATGGTCGTCATCGGCAATCTCATCACGATAATCCCATCCCACAGGGAGCTGCAGGATGAAAGCTAATATCAAGACAGCTCTCATGCTGATCCTCACTTACCTGATCCTTGCCGTCCCGTTCAAGGTGATGTCGGTCATACCTGGTTTCACGGACATCAGGCCCGTCACCATGCTGGGACCGATCTATGCACTTTTCTACGGAGTCCCCGGATGCACTATCTTCGCAGTTATGAATGTCGTGATGGACGCAGTCTCAGGGGAACTGATGTGGACATCCATCCCGGGTCTCATCGCTAATTTTGTCGGTCCGTTCCTCATCCTGATCTACTGGAAAAGATTTGCAAAGACGGCACCGCGTCTAAAGAAGCTCGGAAACATCCTTCACTTCAGCCTGACACTGATCCTCGCAGCCGTCATTGAAGCAGCGATCATCACTCCCTGGATTGCAATCCTGTATCCAAATGTAGACTGGATGCTGTTCTTCATGACAGTGACCATCAATAATTCGCTGTTCGCGATCGTCTTCGGCATCCCGCTCATCATCCTCATGAAGGAAGAGCTGGGTTTCAAACAGAAGGGCTTACTCAGGATCCCCGATAAAAAGAACAACTAGAATCAACAAAAAAAGGCGTCTCGTAAGACGCCTTTTTTCATGACATATATAACAACTAGATGATCTGTTCGTATCGGGCTTTCTCGGCAAGGTCTGATGCACTCAAATGATAGAGAGCATCGATGATATGATTTCGATATGACGAATTGCCTTCATAAGGCTGCTTATGGGAATAACCGATCTCGCCGGCAACACCCATAGCGCATATCGAAGCGATGGTAGCCGCAAACATATGGTCGGTATTGGCTGCGATGAAAGCAGTAGTCAGACCAGCCAAAAGACAGCCTGTACCGGTGATCTGCGACATCTCAGCATGGCCGTTATAGACAGCGAAGGCATCCAGACCGTTGGCGATAAGGTCGATCTCGCCGGTCATGGCCACGATGCACTTCTTATCTCTGGCCAGTTTGTTCATTTCTTCAGCAATCTTCTTCATGTTGTCTTTGGTGACCACATCATCAAAACCGACATCGACACCTCTGTTGCTCATAGTACCCTGCATGAGAGCTTTGATCTCGGATGCGTTGCCTTTGATGACATCGAAATCGATATGGTTAACGAGATGCTTGGTCACGTCCATCCTGAATTTGCTGGCGCCCATACCGACCGGGTCGAGCAGGACCGCTTTCTTCATCTGGTTGGCATAAGTTCCGGCAGCCTGCATAGTATCGACGGTACGTTCATTGAGAGTGCCGATATTGATGTTGAGTCCGTTGCAGATCGCAACGATATCTTTAGCTTCATTGATGTCATCAGACATGATGGGGCTGGCACCGATCGCCAATTCAGCGTTGGCAACGTCGTTAACGGTCACATAGTTGGTGATGTTGTGGATGACTGGTTTGCGGTTCCTGACATTGCGCAGCATCTGTTCAAGATCGATTTGCATTCCGTTTTCTAAGCTCCTCTTGTTTTAGTTTGATTCTTTCAAATGCATCTTTAGGATCGGTCGCAGTCAGAGTTGCCTCTTCCATAGGACAGAGACCGGTCCCTTCCCGATTGATTATGTTTTTGACCAACTCTCCGTATTCATATCTGATCTCGCCGGATGCCAATACTTCAGCAGCAGGCTGGCTGATGACTTTACCGTAAACTTCTTTGACTCCCAATAACACATAGAGGAATGCCGCACCTCTGCCGATGACGTTATCGGCGGCACTCATCCCTCTGACATCCCTGCCCGCGTCTAATAGATCTGTAAGAGGTTTCACGCCGCGAGTCGTACTCGTGATCGTTTCCCAATCAGAACAGAGGACGCAGGTATATCTCCCCTCGTCGAGGATATGTTTGGCTTTTTCAAGAAGTTCCATCAGCAAAGCTAAAACAAAATCAACGGTCTTGATTATATTTAAGACAATAGGACTGTATTTTTCAAACAGAACCATATTACAGCGAATCGTCTTTGCACAACGAACGACAGCAGTATTTGCTACGATAAGTAGCAAGAAATACAATCAAATGCTATTTAACGTATATTGTGCTACTCTATTCCGTATCATAGAGTTGTGTCATCAAAAACCGAAAGGACACGAAAATGATCAACGAACAGATCAAGCATCTCCGCAAATCCAATAATCTCACACAGGAAGAGCTGGCTGAAAAGCTGAACGTCTCCCGTCAGGCCATCACCAAATGGGAATCAGGACTGGGGACCCCCGATATCTCCAATATCGAAGCAATCGCGAAACTCTTCAACATCTCCATCGATGAGCTCATTAATAATGAAAGCGGGATCAGGACCGACAACGTGAGCCGCACCGAATTCGACATCTTCTCAGAAAAAGATTTTGAGATCAGATTCGACAACATCAATTCGCTGGATATCACTCTTGGTCAAAGCGATAAAGTCGTGGCAGAAGTCATGACTGACCTGGAAGAAAAAGCTTACGACCTGGCCAAAGTGAAACTGGATGACGAGAAGACCGTCGATATGTCCATCATCAATATCGCTTCCGGCAAGAGGGATACCATCTCCAAACAGGATGCCAAGAACCATATCTTCGTAAAAGTTATCCTCCCCGAGAGACTGTCTGATAAGATCGAACTCAGCGGCTGTCTCAGGACACTGAAGCTCCATGATTTCAGAGAAGCCAAAGAGATCGAGTTCGACGGCAAGGTCGAAAAGGTCACAGTCACCGACATGCTGGGGCATCTCGAACTCAACTCCAATCTCGATATGGAGATCGAATACGACGGTTCCATGGAACAGTTCGACATCAATCAGATGAATTCCACCAGCAACATCTACATTTCTAAGGATGCCGATATCGATATCTACGCCAAAGGCCGCGGCAATAAGATCGTACTGAACGGTTTCGAGAACAAAGCAGGTTCCGCTCATAAAGTCGAACTCAACGGATTCAGGAGCGAGCTTACCGTCGTCGTGAGATAGCCGTTTCTATAAGCAAAAGTTATAATGGAATCAATCCCAGTTTCAGGAGACCGCCATGAAGAAAAAGATCATCTTGACCGTATTATCAGCGCTTATGATCGCTGCGCTGCTCATTACCGGATGCGGCAAAGACACCCATAAGGTATCCGAGCCCGTCTACAAGACAGCGCTCCATCCCAATCAACTGAAGAATGTTTCGGTCAAGATCTACCGATTCCATGACGGCAAAGCATCACAGACCGTAGACTACATCGACAAAGACCAGGCGCTCTCAGTCTCCATCAGAGGCAGTGAGATCCTTCCGACGGGATATCTGATCATCAAAGACGGAAAACTCTATGAATTCCTTTTCGATGAGGAAAAGGGATCCTGGTATTTCCACACTTCGATCGATGTCTCGTATGATCTTGTGATCGAGAGCTATCTTGAAGGCTGGGAGATCGGAAACTATTCCGACTATGTCTACAATGAAGCGACCGGTGCCTATGTCACAGGCACTGTCCACGAAACGAAAAACGACCCTGTCACCTATGATCTGGGAGCAACGATCTTCTTCGAAAAAGGCAAACTGACATCATTCCAGAAGAACTATGTATCCGAAAGCGAAGATAAACCGGAGTTCATGACCGGTATCTATTTCCTGACTGAATATGAGAAGACCAAAGTGGTCATTCCGACAGATCTCCAGACATTCCTGGATAGCTACTTCAAATAGAAAAAAGAGAGGGGCCGTGAGCCCCTCTTTCATTTACATAGACAGGTCTTCTTCATTGATGATCCTATGGATCAGATCGACCAGCACATCATAGGATGTGATTAGATTGAGTCTCCTTCTGAGACGGATGAAATTGGTATAGCCTGAAGTATACCAGGCAATGTGCTTACGCATCTCACGCATAGCAACTTCCTCTCCATCGATATCGATCTTCATACGGGTATGTCTCAGCATCATCTCGAGCATCTCATCCAAGGTCGGCTTTTCAAGTTTCTCCCCTGTCTCGAAATAATGCAGGATCTGTCTGAATATCCAGGGATTGCCCTGAGCACCGCGGGCGATCATGAATCCGTCACACCCCGTCTGTTCTTTCATGGCGATCACATCTTCGGCTGTCTTCAGGTCTCCGTTCCCGATCACTGGGATGGATACCGCTTCCTTGACCTGGCGGATGATGTCCCAGTCAGCTTTTCCGGTATAGTACTGTTCTCTGGTACGTCCGTGAACAGTGATTGCACTGGCGCCGGATTCCTCGGCGACGTGTGCCATCTCGACGGCATTCACATGATGGTCATCGATGCCTTTTCGTATCTTGACCGTAACCGGCTGATGTACTGCTTTGACGGTCGCTTCGATGATCTTGCCGGCGAGCACCGGATTACCCATGAGTGCAGACCCTTCGCCGTTATTGAAGACTTTCGCCATAGGGCACCCCATATTGATATCGATGATATCGAACGGCCGGTCTTCGATCTCATGGGCCATCTCACTGATAGTCTTGGGGTCATTTCCAAAGAGCTGCAAAGCTACCGGCTTTTCATGCGGATGGACTTCCAGCATCTCATAAGTCTCTTTACTGTTGAAATAAAGAGCCTTAGCCGACACCATCTCCATAGAGACCATGCCTGCTCCCTGCTCACGGCAAAGCAGTCTGAAAGGCAGGTCGCACACCCCTGACATAGGTGCCAAAATGAGATTGTTATCGAGGGTAACGTCTCCGATAGTCAGCTTTTCGATCATGTCATTATTTTTGCAAAAAAACGGTTAAAAGAGAAATCAGTCCCGTTTAACATACCGAGATAAAAAATGCTATCTTTAATCTGTAACACGTTAACTACCAGAGATCAGATCATGTCCATCATCTACAGTTTATTCAAATTCGGAGCACGTCACACCGGATACAAAAAGTTCTGGGAAGAACCCGACGATGTCTTGCTGCCTGCATGCAAAGAAATCAATAAAAAGAGGCCCATACCCGAACTGCATGACAAAGAAATCATGATCTTCCAGGAAGAGATTGGCGGTTTTCCTGTCCTCAAGATGACCCATAAAGAAAAGAAGAAAGCTGTACTGTATCTGATCGGCGGAGGCATGGTCAAACGTCCTAAAAAATATGTCATCAAACAGGCACTTTCCATGACCAAAGAGACAGATAAGGACTTCTATATCCCTTATTATCCTTTATGCACAGACTATGAGATCGGCAGAGCCTTTACGATGGTCTACGAAACTTACAAGGTGATGCTCGAAAGATACGCTCCCGAAGATATCACCGTATTCGGAACATCGGCAGGTGCCAGTCTGGCCATGGGCGTCGTGGCATATATCAATCACTTCAAGCTGGATACTCCCATGCCCGGAAAGATCATTGCAATGTCGGTGGGGACCTGTCCCGCCAATGAAGAAGAGAGAAAGGCTGCTTACGAACTCGATAAGATCGATCTCCTGCTTCCGGCCAAATATCTCGATACATCAGTCGAAACCAAGCTCAACAAGGAAAGCAAATACCCCTATTTCGTACTGCATACCCAGACAGGCGACTATACCAACTGCCCCAAGGTCTACTTCATCTATGGCGAAGACGAGACGCTGAGAGCGCTGCTCCCGTCATTCGAAAAGGCAATGCAGAAATACAATGTGCCATATGAAGTGAAGATCGGCCCAGGGATGTTCCACTGCTATCCCATGTTCCCTTTCTGCAAAGAAACGAAAAAGGCCTACAAAGAGATCCTGAAACTTTTGAAGTCCCTGTGATTTTTCTATAATAACGTTATGTCAATGATCATCAGAAAAATGGAAGAAAAAGACATCGAGGAAGTCAGTTCCATCGACCGGATCTGCTTTCCCAATGTGAAGCCTCCCATCAACTATCGTGCAGAATTTGAAAACAAAATTGCGACCTATTTTGTCGCAGAGGAGACCGATTCCTCATCCTTAGTTGCTTTTGGCGGTTATTGGCGATTCTACGACGAGGCAGATATCATCACTATCGCGACACTTCCCGACTACCGACGACAGCATATCGCAAGCAGTATCCTGCGTCATCTTTTAGACAACAGCATCGCATCCGGAGCCACTTACATCACTTTGGAAGTAAGGGCATCAAACATCCCGGCTCAGAAGCTTTACGAAAAATTCGGATTCCAAGTGGACGGCATCAGAAAAAAATACTATATCGACAACCAGGAGGATGCCGTTTTAATGAGTATCAAACTGGAACAAAACGATACTAATAACGCCTGATGTGATTGGCATTCAGTTGTGCGTAATACTCTTCATCATCGATGGGAGTGCACTCTGTGACCTGCTGGTGCTCGATCCTTAAGATCATCTTCTTCTTGCATTTCCAGCATACGAAGGGACCGTAAAACAGGTCATCTTTTATGGACATCTGACTGTCGACATGACAGGCAGGACAGGTGATTCGGATCATTTTCATTCTCAAGGCCTTTCGTTCTAGTTATCGGGTTTCCTGCATAAAACGCAGATATTTCTCGAAAACTGCTTGATTTTAGAATTATACCTTGATTCAGGTTCGACTGAGATGATCTCAAACCCCGCTTTTTGCACTAACTTTCGAATTTCAGTATAGGTAAAAAGGTAATAATATCTTTCAGATACTCCGTCTTTGCCGTTCCACGGCACATAGACTTCTTTTTCTCCCCATCTGAAACGTGATTGTCCCTTATTCCAGACCGTCAGAAAGAGTTCTCCCCCGGGCTTCAGGATACGCTTGAATTCATTCAGAGCCTTACTCTGTTCTTCATTGCCCTGCAGATGATGCAGGCAGGCGATAGCGATCAGATCATCGAAGTAACCGTCAGGATACGGGATACTGCGCATATCCCCTTGTTTAAGTTCAGCAGTAAACCCGTGTTTCTCCTGGAACTTCCTGCAGTTCTCGAGGAAAGCATCTGAGATATCGATACCGTAAAGATCGAACTTGTCTTTGAACGGAAGGAAATCGGATCCGTGCCCGCATCCGATATTCAAAAGCTTTCCCTTCTCCCAGCGCTCAGCCAGTCCTGTAAGCTCATCAGGGAAAATAGTATAGTGGCGGAAGTTATACCAACCGTCCGCCATACTGTCGAAAACTTCTTTGGGTGATTCCTGCGGTCTTTCCATAGTTACGAAAAGGGGCTTCCGAAGAAGCCCCTATCATGTTTTATTCAGCGTTGTCTGTCGTTTCTACGAATGGAACATCAGCAGGGAATCTCTCTGCAAGCTGTTCTTTTTCGAGTCTGGCCTTTTCGGCAGCTTCGGCTTCAGCGGCAAGGCTGGCAGCACAGCGGGCAGGAATGAGTTTACCGATGATGACGTTCTCTTTGAGGCCCAACAGATAGTCGACCTTACCATAGATGGCAGCTTCGGTAAGTACTCGAGTGGTCTCCTGGAAGGAGGCAGCTGCAAGCCATGATTCGGTGGACAATGAAGCTCTGGTGATACCCATGAGGACGGTCTGAGCAGTGGCAGGTTCGCCGCCTTCTGCCAGGACCTTGGAGTTGACCTCCTCGAATCGATAGCGGTCGACCAGCTCACGATGGATGAGCTCGGTGTCACCGATAGAATCGACTCGGACCTTGGCAAGCATCTGTCGTACGATGACTTCGATGTGCTTGTCATTGATGTGTACACCCTGTGAGCAGTAAACATTCTGTACTTCGTCGACGAAGTAGCGTTCGACAGCATCTTTACCCATGATCGCCAGAAGATCCTGAGGATTGATGGAACCATCGGTGAGCTGTTCACCGCGCTTTACGGCCTGACCGTCTGCAACTCGGATGTGAGCTGAAGCGGTGACAGGATATTTCTTCTCTTCGACTTCCTCGACACGGATGACGACGGAATTCTTTTCTACGACAGCAATACCGGTGGATCGGGCAATGATCGCATTATCACCATCTTCACTGCCTGCATTCTTAGCGGCTGCAATGAGTTTGCCTGCTTCAACGAGATCACCGTCCTTGACGGCAGCCTTCCAGCCCTTAGGCAGAGGATATTCATCCTGGAAAGCTTCGACATTGGCGACAGTGATGGTTCGGCTCTCCTCAGATTCTTCGATGGTGACGATACCATCGATCTCGGAGATGATAGCCTGAGCTTTAGGAGGACGTGCTTCGAAAAGCTCTTCGACACGAGGAAGACCGGTCGTAATATCTTTGTTGGAAGCAACACCACCGGTATGGAAGGTTCGCAGTGTGAGCTGTGTACCAGGTTCACCGATGGACTGAGCGGCGATGATGCCGACAGCGCTGTAAAGATCGACGAGTTCATTGCGGGCCAGATCTCGGCCGTAGCACAGCTGACAGATGCCCTGTCGAGACTGGCATGAAAGCGGAGATCGGACATTGACACGATGGATGCCGGCTTCAATGATAGCCTGAGCGATCTCATCAGTGATCTCATTATTGCGTTCGACGATGATCTCACCAGTTTCAGGATTGACCACATCGCTTGCGGCATAACGGCCGGAGATACGTTCATTGAACGGAGGAAGGTTCCTGTTGTCACCGGGATCGTCGATCCAGATACCCAAAGTATCGCCGCAGTCATGTTCTTTGACGATGACGTTCTGGGTAACATCGACAAGTCGTCGGGTCAGGTAACCGGAACCGGAAGTTCGAAGAGCGGTATCGGCAAGACCTTTTCGGGCACCGTGGGTAGAGATGAAGTACTCCAGGGTGGTAAGGCCTTCTCGTAA
>JAEEOC010000139.1 GCA_016284035.1 Dehalococcoidales bacterium | reverse complement strand
CTGATGATCATACCATCGCCGATATGCTCAGACGTATCGACAAGCCTGTCATCCTTGTTGCCAACAAGGCCGACAATGATAAATACGACCTCACCAATTACGAATTCATGGAACTGGGTTTTGGCGAACCGATCTCGATCAGCGCCTATCACAGCCGCGGCATCCATGATCTTCTTCTGGCTTTGGAACCCTACATCAAGGATTCAAAAGCAACAGACAAGAGCGATGCACCGGTACCCATCAAACTGACATTGGTCGGCCGCCCCAACGTAGGAAAATCCTGTCTTTTGAACGCTCTGACCGGTGAGAACCGTGCCATCGTCTCGAATATCCCCGGCACCACCCGTGATTCCATCGACATGCATGTCGAATTCCACGGACAGCCCTTCACCATCGTCGATACCGCAGGATTGAAGAAACGCAGCAAACAGACCGAAGGCATCGATAAATATAGCGTCATCCGCAGCCATGATGCCATCGAACGATCCGATATCGCAGTCCTCGTCATCGATACGTCAGAGCTCCTCACTGAACAGGATCTGCATATCGCCGGTTTCATCCAGGAAGCTTATAAAGGTATCGTGATCGTAGTAAACAAATGGGACCTGGCTGATGAAGAGACCAGAAAGGCCGAAGTAAGGAACTGGATCAGAGCCAGGATGAAATTCTTCGACCATGCCCCTATCGTCTTCACTTCAGCTATCACAGGATACGGCGTAAAGAACATCCTGACAGAAGCTCTGAAAGTATATGGTGAATGCACCAAGCGTGTATCCACTTCCCAGCTCAATAACGTCATGCAGATGGTCACAGGAAAGCATGCACCCCCGCATAAGATGGGCAAACATCTCAAGTTCCTGTATGCCACTCAGGCAGCTGTCCTGCCCCCCACTTTCGTATTCTTCGTGAACGATGCATCGATCATGCATTTTTCCTATCAGCGATATATCGAAAACCAGCTCCGCAGTTCCTACGGTTTCGACGGAACAGCGATAAAACTGGTCTTCAAATCACGAGGAGATAAGGAATAATCCCATGCATATCGATCCGGTATTCCTGAGACTCGCTATCGTCCTGGTTGTTTCATACCTGTTAGGTTCGATACCCTTCGGACTCTGGATCGGCAAGATCTTCTATCATGTAGATATCCGCGAATATGGCAGCGGCCGCACCGGCGGCACCAACGTGCTCCGCACCTGCGGCAAGGTCGCTTTTGTCTGCTCAGTTGCAGGCGACTTCCTGAAATCCTTTGGAGCTGTATTCCTGGCGGCAGTGATCATGGGTGATTCCGTCGGCATGATCGGAGATGTAGCCATCAATGTGCCGACCTTGAAAGTCATGGCCGGACTTGCAGCAGTCTTCGGACATATCTGGCCGGTATTCGCCAACTTCAGAGGCGGACGCGGTGTTGCCACCTTCATGGGCGGTCTGACGGCTCTCTGCATCTGGGCGGCACTCTTCTCCCTGATACTGCTGATTCTCATCGTTACCACCACCCGCTTCATGTCACTGGGCAGCGTTGTAGCCGTCATAGGATCATATGTGATCATGATCCCGTTGACGCTACTGGGACATTACCCGACTGAATATATGGCATATGTACTGTTAGGGTCTATACTTATCGTAATAGCACATTCTGATAACATCATCCGACTGATCACCGGAAAGGAACGTAAAGTCGGACAAAAGGCGGAAAAGAATAACTGATGACTAGAGCATGTGTAATAGGAACGACCAGCTGGGGCCTGACACTGGGCTTAGTCGCAGCACGCAATATCACCGGTGTCAAAGTCTGGGCCAGAACTCCTAAGGAAGCAACCTACTTCAACACCCACGGCATCGATACCAAACAGCTCCCCAAGATGCCCCTGCCCTCCAATATGCTCATCACATCTTCCATCAAGGAAGCCATGAAGGATGCCAATGTCATCATCGTCGCTGTACCTTCCAAGACCATGCGCACCAACGTGGCTGTCTTCAAGGACTACCTCAAAAAAGATCATATCATCATCTCCGCCACCAAAGGTCTCGAGCACGGCACCAATCTCCGCATGTCTCAAGT
>JAEEOC010000138.1 GCA_016284035.1 Dehalococcoidales bacterium | reverse complement strand
TCTTTAAGGAGATGTCCATATGGACGTCATCACAATGCTTCTACCAGCACCCGCATCGTGCCGCCGCAGACCATGCCTTCGGATTCAGCGACTTCATTGGTCATGTCGATATCCACGACACAGCTGCCGCCTTCCCGGATGATCTTCCTAGCCTTGGCCATGACGCCGGCTTCGCTGCAGCCGCCACCGATGGTGCCGTAGACGTTTCCCAGATAGTCCATGGCCATGAGAGAACCTGAACGCACGGGAGTGGAACCGGTGGATGAGAGCACCAGAAGGAGTGCTTTCTTTTCATCGCTCTCGGCCAGGAACTTTATCGCCGAGAGATCGGAATTGGTCTGTTCGAGAAGACCTTCATAATCAGATGCTATCGGATTCTTACGTCTGTGCTGTACCAGCTGAGCCGTGACAGACACGCCGATCTCAGCCGGCGTGATGGCGCCGATGGGGACGCCGATGGGAGTATAGATCCGGTCCATGACGGCACGGTCATAACCTTCCGCTTCGAGCAGATCGAAAAGGCCGCCGACCCGTCTCTTGGAACCGATAAGGCCCAGATAACTCGGGATGTTTCCTTTGAAGATGACCCTGAGACAGTCCGCATCATAGCGGTGCCCGCGGGTGACCACACATACATAATCGGTCTCACGGATGCCGATAGCTTTGAGAGCGTCTGCGAATGGTTCGCAGATGACTTCCTTAGCGTCAGGAAAACGTTCATGATTGGCAAAAGCCGGACGGTCATCCACGACTATCACATCGAAATCAAGAAGTGATGCGATATGACAGATCGGCTGTGCAACATGCCCTCCGCCCAAGATGATGAGACGGTCCTGCGGTACGAAGAGCCGGGTATATATCTGCCCTTCAAGTTCGCGGGAAATGACGGCGGACCGTCCTTCCTGAAGAGCCTTATATACGTCTCCGAATTCTTTATTCATGCTGTTTCCTCCTATTCCGGTATCTCCGTGACGACAGGGATTATCTGACTGACAGAGAACGGAGTCTCCTGATAGACGAAATAATTGAGCCAGTTGGAGAACATGAGATTGGCGCTGGAACGCCAGTTGCAGATGGGAGCGAGCCTCACGTCGTCTCTGGGGAAGTAATTTACTGGGATATCGGGACCGATGCCCTTGTCCACGTCTCTGAGGTATTCGTTCTTAAGAGTCTCGGTATCATATTCCGAATGTCCCGTGATGAAGATCTGACGGCCGTCCAGGCTGGAGATCGCATAGATGCCCGCTTCATCGCTCTCGGCCAGGACCTTCAGATTGCGGTTGGCCCATACCTGTGAACGGGAAATGGTGGTATAGCGGGAGTGCGGAGCAAAAAAGACATCATCGAATCCGCGGAAGAGGACAGAGCCTTTTTCTGTCACATGATGTGAAAAGATCCCGGAGAGCTTCCTGCTCATCGGGACCTTCTCGATACCATAATGATAATAGAGCGCGGCCTGGGCGCCCCAACAGATATGGAGCGTGCTGAAGACATGCGACTTGGTCCATTCGAAGATATGACAGAGTTCGTCCCAGTAGTCCACTTCCTCAAAATCCATCTTCTCGACGGGAGCACCGGTGATGACCATGCCGTCGAAGTTCTCATTTTCGATGTCTTTGAAGGGTCTGTAGAAAGCCTGCATATGCTCCTGAGACGTGTTCTTAGGGCGGTGCCCCACGGAGACCAGGACCATCTCGATCTGGAGAGGGGTGTTCCCCAGGAGACGGGCCAGCTGAGTCTCCGTGTCTATCTTAGTGGGCATGAGATTAAGAACTGCGATCCTGAGCGGTCGGATATCCTGTGTCTCCGCACGGACAGTATCCATGACGAAGATATTCTCTTCTCTGAGGGTCTCAAGCGCAGGCAGTCCGTTAGGTATCTTGATAGGCATTTACAGGCCTCCTTCAATGCTAGATAGCGGCGAATCCGTTCTCGAGATCGGCGATGATATCGTCGATATGCTCGGTGCCGATGGAGAGACGGATGGTATTCTGCCTGATGCCTGCCGCAGCCAAGGCCTCGTCGGTCAGCTGCGAATGAGTCGTGCTGGCGGGGTGGATGACGAGGCTCTTGACATCGGCTACGTTAGCGAGAAGGGAAAAGAGGTGGAGGTTATCGATGAAGCGGAAGGCTTCTTCCTTCCCGCCTTTTATCTCAAAAGTAAAGATGGATGCGCCGCCGTTGGGGAAGTACTTTTCATATAATGCGTGATCGGGATGATCGGGAAGAGACGGATGATTGACCTTGGCGACTTTGGGATGGGACACCAGATAGCTGATGACCTTCCTGGTATTCTCGGCATGTCTCTCAAGGCGCAAAGAAAGGGTCTCGGTGCCCTGTAGCAGGAGGAATGCGGCAAAAGGCGAGATGGTGGCACCGGTATCGCGGAGGAGGATGGCACGGATGAAGGTCACGAACGCGGCCTTGCCGGCAGCGGCAGTGAATCGTACTCCGTGATAGCTGGGATTTGGTTCAGAGAGCCACGGATAGCGTCCGGATGCGGCCCAGTCGAAAGTCCCTCCCTCGACGATGACGCCGCCGAGAGTGGTGCCGTGACCGCCGATGAACTTAGTGGCGGAATGGACCACGATATCGGCTCCGTGTTCGATAGGACGGATCAGATAAGGAGTGCCGAAAGTGTTGTCGATGACGAGAGGAAGACCGTGACGGTGAGCTAAAGAAGCCAGCGCATCGATATCAGGGATATCGGAATTGGGATTTCCCAAAGTCTCGATATAGATGGCTTTGGTATTGGGACGGATGGCAGCTTCGACGGCGGAAAGATCATGGACATTTACGAGAGTGGTCGAGATGCCGTACTGGGGAAGAGTATTGACGAAGAGATTTACGGTACCGCCGTAGATAGTGTTCTGAGCAACGATATGCTCCCCTGCTTTGGCAAGGGCCTGGATTGTATAGGTGATAGCGGCGGCGCCGGATGCGACGGCGAGGCCTGCGGAACCGCCTTCGAGAGCGGCGATCCTGTCTTCAAAGACACCCTGAGTGGAATTGGTGAGTCGTCCGTAGATGTTGCCGGGGGCAGCCAGAGCAAAGCGGTCCTCGGCATTCTGGCAGTTGGGGAAAACATAGGAAGTGGTGGCATAGATAGGAACGGCCCTGGCATCGGATGCGCTGTCGGGATGTTCCTGGCCTGCATGGAGCTGGATGGTCTCGAATCGGTATTTCTTGCTGTCTGACATTTTTATATTCTCCTGATTATTTTCGTTTTAGTTTTTTGATAAAAAAAAGACCGGAAGACGAAGGTGACAGTTCTTCCGGCCATTATCTTGGAGCTCGAGCTCGAAGATACAGTGTTAGTCCGAAAGACCGCCGCTGCGGCACATATAGCACATCTCCCACATCTGACAATTGGTGTGTTTCATGGCGATCTTTCTCCTTTCAAAGCATATTAACATACTATGTTAGTAGGATTTTAATGATACGAAAACGGAATGTCAACAACTATTTCATGCCTGATTTATATAAATTTAATTTATATTATTGACAAGTGAATTTTATTAACATACCTTAATTATCAAAAGCCACGTCGCCCCACTGCGAAAGAACTATTAAGGAGAAAAGATTTGGCAAACTATCGTGAAATGTGGGAAAACCTCGGCATGGACCTGGCGGCCCATGACAATCTCTGCGCGGTCCTCCCTACCGCTTTCGGTGATGTCTATCTCTCCCAAAAGAACCGACCCAAGGCAATGGACTTCTGGGATATGGTCGTCGCCGATATCCACGGCATCCGCCCCGCTGAACTCATCGAGGCTCAAAAGAAAGGCCAGAAAGTCTTCGGCACCTTCTGCGTCTATGTCCCCGATGAAGTCGTGATCGCCGCCAACGGCATCGTCACCGGTCTCTGCGGCGGTTCTCAGTTCTGGGTCCCCGACGGTGAAAAGGTCCTCCCCAAGAGCACCTGTCCGCTGATCAAAGCTTCGGTCGGCGCACGTCTCGGCAAGACCTGTCCGTTCTTCCGCATCGCCGATATGTACGTCGGTGAGACCACCTGTGACGGCAAGAAGAAAGCCTGGGAGATCCTGGGCAAAGATGTCCCCATGTATGTCATGGACATCCCTCAGATGAAACGTGCCAAGGACGTCAAAAAGTGGGCTGAAGAGATCGCTGATTTCGCTGCCGTCGTCGAAAAAGAGACCGGCAACAAGATCACACCCGAAAAACTGGCTGACGCCATCCGTATCATCAATGAAAAACGCAAGGCCCTGGCCCGCGTCTATGAAGCCCGTAAATCATCCACTATCCCCATCAGCGGCAAAGATGCCCTCCTCATGATGCAGATCGCATTCTTCGATGATCCCGTAAGATGCGCCCAGATGGTCAACCGACTGGCTGACGAACTCGAACAGCGCGTCAAGGACGGCGTTTCCGTCTTCCCCGCCGGCACCAAGAGGATCCTCCTCTCCGGCACTCCCATGGCCATCCCTAACTGGAAGATGCATCACATCATCGAGACCAGCGGCGCAGCCGTCGTATGTGAAGAAGCCTGCACCGGCACCCGCTACTTCGAGAAACTCGTCGATGAATCCGCCACCACTCTCGAGGGTCAGTACGCCGCCCTCGCAGACCGCTACATGGGCATCAACTGTGCCTGTTTCACTCCCAACACCAAGCGTATCGATGACATCATCCGTCTGGCCAAAGAATACAAGGTCGACGGCGTCATCGATGTCAATCTCAAGTTCTGCTGTCTGTACGACACAGAAGGCTACACCGTCGAGAACGCTCTCAAGGAAGCCGGCATCCCCGTACTCGGCATCGAGACCGATTACACCGATGCAGACGCCGAACAGCTCAGGACCCGTATCCAGGCCTTCATCGAAGTCCTCGGATAACCGTTACTGCGAAGGATCTGAAGATACCCATACGGCCGGAACGTCTCCGGCCGTATGGCATTATGATTCAGGCGACCCGTCATGACCGAAAGACTGAACTATTACATACTGTTTGAGACATATACCCAGGGGATGGCACTGAAAGGCATCTTCGATAAGGAAGACGTGCCTTGCCGAGTCTCCCCTGCTCCAAGGTCGATCCAGGGAGAACTGGGATGCGGTATGTCGCTCCTTCTGGAAGCAGAGGATATCGACAGGGCAAGGAAATGCATCGAAGACCACGATGCGGTCTATTACGACATCGTCCCGCTGCCTTGCCAGATCAACTCAAAACGCGACCGCTACTGCTGATATATAATATGAGGATGATTCACAGACCAGGGGGCAAATGACATGATCTATCTGGATAATGCAGCTACATCCTTCCATAAACCGCAGGAAGTGATCGATGCCGTCGTCACAGCAATGAAGACGATGGGCAATGCCGGACGCGGCGTCAACGATGCATCTTTGGACGCATCCCGCATGCTCTACGACACCCGTGAAAAACTTGCAAAGCTGTTCAACTCCACCGACCCCTGCAATGTGGCATTCACCTGCAACTCCACGGAAGCCCTCAACATCGCTCTCAAAGGTCTTCTGGATCCCGGCGACCATGTCATCACCACCGAACTCGAACATAATTCCGTCCTGCGCCCGCTTTACGAACTGGAAGCCAAGGGCGTGGAACTCACCATCATCGAGGCCGATAAGAAAGGTCTCATCGATTACGACGATTTCGATAAGTCGTTCAGACCGAACACCAAACTCGTGGTCTGCACCCACGCATCGAACCTGACCGGCAACATGCTGGACATCACTCTAATCGGTAAGAAGGCTCACGATCACGGAGCGCTCTTCGTGGTGGATGCTTCCCAGACTGCCGGCGTCTTCCCCATCGACGTCCAGGCCATGGATATCGACGTACTCTGCTTCACCGGACACAAGAGCCTTTTAGGTCCCCAAGGCACCGGCGGCATCGTGGTCAGGGAAGGGCTCAAGGTCCGTCCCCTCAAGACCGGCGGAAGCGGCGTCAAGACCTACAGCAAGACCCATCCGGCTGACATGCCCACTGCCCTCGAAGCAGGCACACTCAACAGCCACGGCATCGCCGGCCTCAATGCCGCTCTGGATTATCTGGAAAGAGTCGGCATCGATACCATCCGCGAGAAGGAACTGTCACTCATGTGGCGCTTCTATAACGGCATCAAAGACATCGAAGGCATCCAGATCTACGGCGACTTCTCCCAGCCTGTACGCAGTCCCATCGTCTCCTTCAATCTGGCAGAATTCGATTCATCCACGGTCGGAGACGAACTCTATAACACCTACGACATATCGGTACGCACCGGCGGCCACTGCGCCCCTCTGATGCATAAGGCACTGGGGACCATCGACAAAGGGGCCGTAAGGTTCAGTTTCTCGCATATGAACACCGAGGAAGAGATCGACGAGGCGATCGCCGCCATCCGCGATATGATCTCGGAAGCATAGAAACGGAGAAATCGGTCCGAATTCTTTTCCAAGATAGGATCCCATGCCTGAAATACCCCTAATCTTAATCAAAAGATTGGTATATAATACGTTAAAAAATCAGACCAAAAGATAAGGCGGTAAGACCTATGCTCGATATCAAATTCGTCAGAGAGAACCCTGAGATCGTTAAGGAGAACATCAGGAAGAAATTCCAGGACCGCAAGCTCCCGCTGGTGGATGAGGTCATCGCACTCGACAAAGAGAACCGCGAAGCCATCGTCGAAGCCAATAACCTGAGAGCATCCCGCAACTCCTTATCCAAGCAGATCGGCGCCCTCATGGCGCAGTCTAAATCAGACCCCTCCAAACTTGAAGAGGTCGAAAAGATCAAAGCACAGGTCGAAGCCAATGCGGCAAGACTGGCCGAACTCGAAGCCAAAGAAGCTGAGCTCGAAGTCAAGGTCCGCGCCATCTTATTGCAGATCCCCAATATCATCGACCCATCCGTCCCCATCGGCAAGGACGATACATTCAACGTCGAAGTCCAGCGCTTCGGCGAGCCCAAAGTACCTAATTTCGAGATACCCTATCATACCGATATCATGGAGACCTTCAACGGCGTCGATATGGATGCCGCCGGCCGCGTCTCCGGCAACGGTTTCTATTACCTCATGGGCGACATCGCAAGACTTCATTCAGCCATCCTGGCCTATGCCCGCGACTTCATGATCAACAAGGGTTTCACTTACTGCATCCCGCCTTTCATGATCCACGGCAACGTAGTCGAAGGCGTCATGAGCCAGACCGATATGGACGTCATGATGTATAAGATCGAAGGCGAAGATCTCTACCTTATCGGCACCAGTGAACATTCCATGATCGGTAAGTTCATCGATCAGATCATCCCCGAATCCTCTTTGCCCCAGACCCTTACCAGTTACAGCCCCTGTTTCCGAAAAGAAAAGGGCGCCCACGGCATCGAAGAGCGCGGAGTCTACCGTATCCACCAGTTCGAGAAGCAGGAGATGATCGTGGTCTGCAAGCCCGAAGACAGCATGGCCTGGTATGAGAAGATGTGGAGATTCTCCGTTGAGCTCTTCCGCTCCATGGACATCCCCGTCCGACAGCTGGAATGCTGTTCCGGCGACCTCGCCGATCTCAAGGTCAAGAGCTGCGACATCGAGGCCTGGAGCCCGAGACAGCAGAAGTATTTTGAAGTTTGTTCCTGCTCCAATCTGGGTGATGCCCAGTCCCGCAGACTCAAGATGCGAGTCAAAGGCGCTGACGGCAAGATGTATCTGCCCCACACCCTCAACAACACCGTGGTCGCACCTCCCAGGATGCTCATCGCATTCCTGGAGAACCATCTGCAGCCCGACGGCTCCGTCACCATCCCCGAAGTGCTATGGTCATACATGGGCGGAACGAAAGTCCTCATCCCGAATAAGAAATAAGCAGTCTAAAGCGGTCATACGGCCGCTTTTCGATAATGAAAAAGAAAGGGTAAAAAAATGAAGAAATTCTTTGGTGAATTCAAAGCATTCATCTCCCGCGGTAACGTCATCGATATGGCCATCGGTGTGATCATCGGTGCCGCCTTCGGTGCCATCACATCCTCCCTCGTTACCAACATCATCACCCCGTTCATCGCATGGATCTTCAATACGCCCAATACCGATGCCCTGAACCTCACTGTCAGAGAAGCGACTGCTGAGAGCGAAGCCATCGTGATCGGTTTCGGCACATTCCTCGGCACTGTCATCAACTTCCTCGTCATCGCATTCGTCCTCTTCTGCATCATCAAAGCTGTCAATAAAGCTGATGAACTGGCCAAGAAAGCCCTTAAACTGCAGAAGGAAGAAGAAGCTGCAGCCGCTGAAGCCAAACCTACTACCGAAGAGCTCCTGACTGCGATCCTCGAAGAAATCAAGACCCAGAAGCAGTAATGCCCGACCGATAAAAAGAGTTTATAAAGTCATATCTTTCGGCAGCGAAACTGGTATAATAAGAAACGTACGTCTGTTTCGTATCTGACAGAACGACTGTTTTGATAGAGAGAATTGAATGGTTGTTTCAAAGAGAAAATTCAAGATGTTCATGGCCAAATGGGGCGGCATCGTCATTAGTGTCGTCTTCATCCTGTTGTTCTCTGCATTTGGCGCACATTACATCTATTCCGTGAACCGGGTCGACAACACGCTTGCCTGGGTATCACAGAGCGTCAATATCGACCGCGTGAACTCCGCCACTCTCGATCAGACCAAACATATCGCGACTTTCCATGTCAAGCTGCAGGTCAAGAACACCACCGTCAACGGTGCCGAAGTCACGGTGTCCGATGTGGTGATCAACCTGAACGGCATGAACATGCAGATGGTCCCTTCCAATGAATGGACGGTAAAAGTCCCCTCAAAGGCAGACATCTTCATCGAAGGCGATGTCTCCATGACGGAACAGCAATTCAACGATCTCAGATCCAAAGGCGCCACACCTTTCAGTATCACAGGCAATATCTATGCCAAGGCAAGATACGGGCTGGTACTGCGGGATGCCGAACGGCCGATAAGCATCAATTCAAGGATCCAGATCTACTAGGAACATTAAAGGGACTGTCTTTACAGTCCCTTTTCTTTATCAGTTGACTATTCATTTCATGCAGGCTAACATGTAACTGAAAAGTGATACTGCTTTGGCGTAATGAAGATGAACAATAAAGAATCCCTCCTGAAAAAACTGTTTCAAAAAGAAATACCTCGAAACTTCACAGTCAAAGAACTTGAAAAGCTTCTTAGAGAGTGCAATTGTACGAAGCATCAGGGCGGAAGAGGTTCCGGAATACGGTTCTATCATAATTCGACAAAGCGCGTATTGGCTTTCGATGAACCGCATCCCGGAAACAATCTTATGATCTATCAAATCAAGAAAATAAGACAGTTTTTAAAGGATATTGGCGAATACAAAGAGGAGTAAAACAGATATGATGGAATACAAAGGATACCATGCTGATATAAGCTACTCAGATGACGATAATATTTTTGTAGGGCAAGTGATTGGCATCAATGATGTCTTATGTTTTCATGGATCGAGCATAGAAGAATTAAAACAAATGTTCCATCAGTCTATCGACAACTATTTGGACATGTGCAAAGAGATCGGAAAACAACCAGAAAAAGAATACAAAGGCTGTTTTCAGGTCAGGATACCTGCTCAATTACACAAAGATGCTGCTTTATATGCCGAACAAAAGCATATGTCTCTCAATATGTTTGTAAAGAATGCGATAGAACATGAATGCAACAAAGTTGCGATAGAATCCTAATACTAATACGGCAATAAACTTATGCTTTTAAGGGACTGTGAGAACAGTCCCTTTTCATTATGCTTTCCTCAGCGTATCAAGAAGCTTCCTGAAATCTTCTTCCTTCCAGACCACCGGGACAGGATACAGAGGATTAGCTTCTTTGTCGGCCCATTTTATGATCTGGGGGATGTCCTCATCCTGGATGACATCGACACCTGCCGGGATATTCATCTTAACTTTCAGTTCTTCGATCCATTCGATGAACTTGATAGCTTTTTCGCGTTCATCGACGCCCTGGATATCGCATACATCGGCCAGTTCTGCGAGCCTTTTATAGACGGCCGGTCCGTACTGACGCATGACATGAGGCAGGATGATGCCCATGGCAAGTCCGTGAGGGACTCCGTAGAGACCGCTGAAAGTATGCCCGACGGCATGGACATAGCCGACGCAGCCGCGGGTAAATGAACGGCCGGCATAGAATGCGGCCAGCTGCATATTCTGTCTGGCTTCGATATCAGTCCCGTCGCAATAGGCCTTATACAGGTTGTCATAGATGAGCCTGACGGCCTTCTTGGAAAGGTCCTTCTCGAGCTTCGTGCAGTAGGTCCAATTGGTATAGCTCTCAACTGCATGGCAGAGAGCATCGAGACCGGTAGTCGAAGTGATATGAGGAGGCAGTCCTACCGTAAGCTCAGGATCCAGGACCGCATATTTGGGAAGGATGGAAGGATCGTTGATGGAAGCCTTATGATGGGTCTTGGATTCAGTAATGACGGCCGCAACGGTCGTCTCAGAGCCGGTGCCGGAAGTGGTGGGGACAGCCCAGAACGGAACGATCTTCTTATGGACCTTCAATACGCCCTGCATCTGGACGACGCTCTTATCGGGATGGGCATTCTTCGCCGCGATGCCCTTGGCGCAGTCCATGGGAGAACCGCCGCCGAAAGCGATGATGGCCTCACACCCGTTCTCCTTAAATGCTCTGAAGCCTGCTTCCACGTCCACATCGGTAGGATTAGGCTGGAGATCGGAGAATACGGCATGCTCGAGACCGGCCAGATCCATGGCTTCGATGAGGCCGTTGGGGAGACCGAGCTTGACCAAGACATTATCCGTGACCAGGAGGACCTTCTTGATGCCCTTGCCTTTGATGAGTTCGGGAAGACGTCTGACGCATCCGGCGCCTTCGATATATTCAGGCATGCGGTAGCCCATGAAGTAGCTGCCTACCTTCATGACTCCCTGGAATACTCTGCAGTAGATCTTTCCCATCTTTTCTTACTCCTCCCTATCTAAGGAACTTTCGTAATACCGTCATCTTATACTTGTTCTTCTCGCCGTCATAAGGATGTTCGCGGAGCGGCAGGTTGAAATGGGAATGGCCCTTGAGGACGGTGGAAGGATGTGTGAATTCCCGGAAGCCCCATTCGCCGTGATAGGCGCCCATGCCGGAATGGCCTGTACCGTTGAAAGGCACGCCCTTGACCATGAGCTGGAGGCAGACCTCATTGATACAGCCCCCGCCGTACTGCTGAGTGCTCATGACATGTTTAGCCCATTTCATGTCCTTGGTGAAGACATAGAGGGACAATCCGTGTTCGCGGTCGGCGATCGTAGACATGAGCTGATCAACTTCAGAATCCTTGAATCTTACTACGGGAAGCAGCGGACAGAAGAGCTCGTGGTTCACGATCTTCTCATCGATGCCCACGGGATAGATGATGGTCGGAGCATATTTCAACGTCTCAGGATCGCCCTTGCCTCCGAATACGATGCGGTCACGGTATTCTTCAGCTTCGTTGGCACAGGCATTGTAAGCGCTCTTGGCAACGAGTTTCGGATACTCGGGATTATTGACGGGATCCTCCCCTACCTGACTGATGATGGCTTTCTTCAGTTCTTCGACGAACTGATCGGCCACTTCCTCGGCCACGGCCACCTGATTGATATCGATACAGACCTGACCGGAATTGAGGATCTTGAAGAATGCGATCTTCCTGGCGGCATCTTTGATGTCTGCATCCTTGCGGACGACACACCAGTTGCCGGTCTCGCCTCCCAGTTCCAGTGCGACAGGAGTGAGGTTCTTGGCGGCGCATTCCATGATGTGAACGCCGACCTTGGGGGAACCGGTGTAGAAGATCTTATCGAACCGCTGTGCAAGACAGAAATCTGCGACGTCATGTCCGCCGTCGATGACAGTGCAGTACTCCGGCGGGAAGATGTCCGCTATGAGCTTCTGAGTGGCTGCCGTACAGGCTACTGCCTTGGAGCTGGTCTTGATCACTGCGGTATTGCCGCCGGCGATGCTGGCGACGAGGACACCGAGAGACAGGAGCAACGGGAAATTGAAGGGACTTATGATGAGAGAGACGCCGTAAGGCATCTTATAGACTTTAGTCGTGATGCTGGGCCAGCAGACGAGTCCGCTGAAATGCGTCTCGGGCTTGCTCCATTTCTTGAGACCGTGGATGGTCTCGTTGATCTCCATGATGACGTCGCCGATATCACAGAAGTATGCTTCAGAGACGCTCCTGCCGAGATCGGCATGCAGTGCCTCTTCCAGTTCTTTCTCATGGGAGAGCATGCCAGCTCTCAGTTTCTTGAGCTGTTCGATCCTCCATTTAACATCTAAGGTCTTGCCGGTCTTGAAGAAAGATCTTTGCTTCTCGACGACTGCCCTGACCTCTTCCTCAGTCCATGCCATTTGGTCTTTCTCCTTTCAGAATATGTACATTTTCAGGTATAAAAAAAAGAGACTCCTGCCTGAACAGAAGTCTCTTATGTGAGCGTATTAACGGGTCGCTTATCGACGATATGGCGGAGGGAGTGGGATTCGAACCCACGGATGCCATTGAGACATCTACGGTTTTCAAGACCGGCGCCATCGTCCACTCGGCCATCCCTCCTCGGATCGTACTTATTGATTATAGAATAAGAACCCGTTTTTTGTCATTTGAAACTGTAGTATAGATCAGGCATTAAGGATGTTCTCATCTCTGAGGAAATCAAAAAGATCAATAGTCAACACACCTTTATCATCTACCGATGGAGCAAGTCCATTTCTAGTCACTATGATCTTTTTGAAAGAGTCGTTGATGTAGTAAAGGCTCTTTGTCTCATTTATCCGTTTTGCTTCCGATGTAATATCAAGAGCAGACTGGATGTAGAACTTCAGATTTCCCAATGATGCTATGAAATCTACTTCATAGGATTGTGGAGAATAAATCCGTTTGCCATTCACATCAATCCTGTCGGTCTTCTCATTTATATCCACTTCACCCACATCAACATTGAAGCCCCTGTATCGTAGTTCATTGTAAAGAATATTCTCCATTATCAATGCTATAGTTGGTTTTTAATAAAGACTTTACAAAAAACCAACTAACTAACAGGCGGTCCACCATACTCTGACAAATTGTCCCTCTGATATGGTAGATTAA
Source organism: Dehalococcoidales bacterium (assembly GCA_016284035.1). Lineage (GTDB taxonomy): Bacteria > Chloroflexota > Dehalococcoidia > Dehalococcoidales > UBA1222 > UBA1222. The sequence continues at coordinate 956 of JAEEOC010000138.1, read as the reverse complement.
ATGCAACGGAGATGATCATGGCAAATAAAGAACTAGATGGATGTCAGGGTTGTTTGGTATCGGTGGTGGCGTTTGTCATCACCGGTGTGATACTCATCTGCGCCACTGATCTGGATGCTGCCAGCCTCATCATCATCACTTTCGTGATCACTGTAGCCGTGAGGGCCATATTCGGCTTGATAAGGAAGAAGAAGCGAAAGAACGATCCGGGAGTGATCATTACAAAAGACTATACGATCACGGACATCCCCGATGATATCCCAAAGACCGATACTGATGATGGATCAAAGCCAGTCAGTAAGACTCCTGTACTGCCCAATCCTGCCAGCAGCGAGAGCAGCATCTCAGGCAAGAAGGATACTGAAAAGACTAGGATCTGCACCCAGTGCGGCGCCAACAAGTTCAAGCACAAAGACGGCAAAGTGGTCTGCCAGTACTGCGAATCAGCTTTTACTCCGGATAACGTCATATCCGATAATGACGAAGAAGATAATCCCATAGAAACAAAAGGATTCACTAAATCCCAGCGGAACGCATATCTCGAAGCGAAATCCTATTTGGAATACTGGGCATACTCCAGACAGAGTCTCATAGATGAACTGATAGACGACAAATACCCGAAAGAAGATGCTGAGTTTGCCGTAGATCATCTCAACATAGACTGGTACGAAAATGCTTATCTTTTCGCCAAAGAAGAGCTTTCGGACTATCATTATTCCTTGGAAGAACTCATCGAAGAACTAAAAGAAGAGAAATTCACCGACGACCAGGCTGATTACGGAGCCAGGAAAGCCTACAGAGATAAGTAGACATCTATAAACAGACCATAAAAAACCCTTATTCTCTATGGTAAAATAAGAGTTACCATGTTCTGGCAGCGCGACAAAAAAGAGACTCCGGAAAAGAAGTTGTGCCAGGTCACAGTCAGATATGCAGACGGCGCAATAGAGGAGTAT
>JAEEOC010000137.1 GCA_016284035.1 Dehalococcoidales bacterium | reverse complement strand
TTGGGCTTATGTCCTCCTTCTCTCCGACTATGCCAACCAAGGCAACGCCCTTGCTGGTACTGCCGGCGAAGATGTCTGTGGCGTTTCACTGTCCACTGACTACTGCGACACCTTCATCCAGATTTCTATGATCGGCGAACCTCTCGGACGAATCCTCGACGTCGCCGGTGACATCTATGTTCTCACCGAGGGTATCCTCTGGCGAAACATCAACGGTTATTGGGAACGAGTAAAGTGCAACGTTACCGCTACCGAGACCGTTACTGATCTTGATCTTGAAGTTGCATCCGATGGTTCACTCTTCATTGCAGATATGAACCACACTCCTGTTTGGATCTCCACCAACAATGGTCTTTCCTTCGCTAAGATGACCAAGGGTTATGAACTCCGCTATCCCGGCACTCCTAAGGGCATCAGCGCCTGGTATCCTGTCAACAAGAACAGTCTTGTTATCGCTGATAATGGCTATATTTGCTCCACCGTTGATGGAGGCACAAGTTGGAAACAGTTTGCCAATACTCTCGGTACCACCACCGATCTTATCCATGTTGACGGAAAGTGGTATGCAGCGGCTGTTGATATCAACGATGATGATCAGGCTACTATCACATCACTCTCTTCCGAAGACGGTCTAAAATGGACTCCTACCTTAGTGTCTACTGGTACCGTTGTTGGTTCTTCTCAGCCGCTTGAAGCCCATATTGCCTATGCCGGTACTCCGTATGTAGTCACCAGCTTCATGTATGAACAGAATATCCGTGGTAATCTCGAGCTTGGCAATAAGCTTTATCGTTTTGATGAAACTACCGGCCGTTATATTGGTATCGGTTATGCGATCATGGCCAATGATTTAGTTGTCGATGCATTTGGTTCTGGTCTTGAATCCGAAGGCACTGGTATGGCTTATGCCCTTACTGTTGACGGCAATGTCCTGCGTTTCCGCGGTACTGATGGCTGGGTCGATAATATCAGTTCACCCTGTTACGATCTAACAATCGACGAATTGAATCAGATCTGGATCTCCAAGGCCGGTACCCACAATGTTCTTTGGTTACAGGGTCAAAAAGGTGTATACAAGTATGTTGATACCTTCAACACTCACGGCTATTACGCTGATGCCAATGTAGTCAAAAATATGGAATATGACCATCTTTATGACATCAATATATCTTGGAATGCGATGAATAATGCGTATGAATACATCATCGTGGCATCCAACAAAGATAAATATGTAACGCTTGAAAATGGTATGGCTGTTTGGGATGAAACTCTTGCGCTTTCTCCTTACCACAGAGACTATTTCGATGCTCGTGACCTTTTCGATAATGCTGATTCTGTAGATTACATCTTTGCAACTAAGACTAAATTGACTAGGGCTGTCATTCCTGAGTTGGAGTCAGCAAATATCGTCTACTATGGTGTTTGGGCTATCGTTGGCGGTTCCAGTGATGACCTGCTAAACAACACTACACATAATGTCGTTTCGTTTGCATATGGAGAGCCCGAGAAGGTGAACACGCCTCTTGCTGCACCTATCTTCTTGACTCCTAATTCCTATGTTGACGGCAACCTTGCCTGGGGCGCTACAGATGTTCAGGCAGATAATGCCCAGATCACATGGGGTGACATCACTGATCCATACTATGCGACCAGAACCAGTTTTGATGATTATGCTCACGAACTTCAGATCGTAAAGTATACTGACAATCAGGATTACCTTGCGTTGCTTGAAACTGCTCCCATCATCAGTATTCCTGCGGGTTGCTATTCTTATTCGCCGGTTCTTGAGTACAATTCCGCTTATGCAGTCCGTGTCCGTGGTATTACAGAAGAATCCAAGGGAGAATGGGGCTATCTGGTCTTCTCTACGGTTGAGAATTCACCTTATGGTGCAGGTGAGAGTGGCGCAGATGATGTAACTATCACGCAGACATCTATCGTCCTGCCTGATCCTGTTACTGTGACCGAAAACACTATTTCCTGCGAACCTGATACCCTCACTGTAACCGTTCCGGCTCCAGCCGAGTACACTATTGTTCCTCCTGAATCCGGTTCATCATCCACTCCCATTTATATCTGGGTCATCATTGCAGTCGCAGCGATTTTCTGTGTTGCGGTCATCGTACTGATCGTCAGGACCCGACGCACTGCATAATCGAATTGTTTAGATTAGTATTTGAAAGAGAGGCCCTTTACAAAGGACCTCTCTTTTTGTGCATTGGTATTTCTTGTGTTATACTACCTTTAACTTGATTATGCTTATAAGAAAGTGGGACAAAAACCCACTTTCTTTAGTATTGGAGAGAATTAATGAAGAATGAGTTTATTTTGGCAATCAAACAGCTCGCAGCTGAGAAGAATCTGTCTGAAGAAGTGATTCTTGCCGCTGTAGAGTCTGCCTTGGCAAGTGCGTTCAGAAAGAACAACTTTGCACCCAATCAGGTCATCACTGTCAAGATCAACCGTGACACCGGCGCTCCCGAAGTCATGGCTGAGATGAAAGTCGTTGATGAAGTAATCGATGACCGCTGTGAGATATCTTTGAAAGATGCCCGCAAGATCGATAAGGAATGTGAGCTCGATGATCTCATTATGGTCAAGACTGTTCCCCAGAATGCCGGCAGAATTGCTGCTCAGACTGCCAAACAGGTTCTTCTGCAGAGACTGCATGAAGCCGAGCACAGCGCAATCTTCGATGAATATTCCGGCAAGGCCGGTGATATCGTCCCCGGTACTGTTAGAAGGATCGATTCTAAACAGATCACTATCGATCTTGGCAGAGCGGAAGGTATCCTCCCTGTCGAAGAGCAAGTTCCTGGCGAGAGATATCGTATCGGACAGCGAATCCGTGCATATCTTGTTGAGGTTGCTCAGTCCCCTAAAGGCTCAGTTCTCATTCTCTCCCGCAGCCATCCCAACCTTCTGAGAAGATTACTGGAACTTGAAGTTCCCGAGATCCATAACGGTACTGTTGAGATCAAATCCATTGCCCGTGAAGCTGGTTACCGAAGCAAAGTCGCCGTGGTCGCCAAGCAGGAAGGCGTGGATGCCGTTGGATGCTGTGTAGGCCTTCGCGGTATCAGGATCCAGAATATCGTTACAGAATTAGGTAATGAGAAGATCGATGTGGTCAACTGGAGCCCAGAACCGGCATTATTCATTGCTCAGGCATTGTCACCTGCTCAGGTAGCCACAGTTAAGATCGATGAGAAGAAGCAGTCAGCTATTGCAGTCATCCCTGACAAGATGCTTTCACTTGCTATCGGCAAGGAAGGTCAGAATGTCAGACTGGCTGTCAAACTCACTGGCTGGAAGATCGATATCAAGAGCGTTTCCGATGAAGAAGCAGATCAGGCTCAGGCCGCTGTTGAAGATGTCGTTGAAGATGCTCCTGTAGTTGTAGATATTCCCGAAAAGCCTGAAAAGAAAGAGACTAAGAAGGAAGAGACGGTCGTCTCTGAACCCGTCAAAGCTGCTCCTGCTAAATCTTCCCAGCCTCAGGGCATCCGATTCGCTGAAGATATCCTTATGCCTATGGATGATTCCAGCAAGGATGATTCTGGAAAGAAGAAGAAAAAGAAGAAGAGCGGCAAGGAAAATGCCGAAGATGGTATCAGATTGAAGAGACAGCGCCGTGGTGGCATGAGTTACTTAGATCAGGATGAAGATGACTTCTAGTAAAAAAGTCGTTGAGCGCTGCTGTATCGTCTGTCGTGAACACAAGACTAAGGATCAGCTGATCCGCGTTGTAAGACCGAAGGACGGAGCAGTGGCACTTGACCTGACGGGTAAGATGCCCGGGCGCGGTACATATGTTTGTACTAGCAAGGAATGTTGGAGAGCTTTAGAAAGTAACAATGCATTGGAACATGGTTTGAGATGTTCGATCACATCTCATGACAAAGCTGTTTTAGTGGCTAAAGCTGTCGAAGTGATTGGAGGTATGGCGTAATGAGTGAAAACAAACAAAAAGAGAATATATTAGAGCTTCCGAAGACGATAAGTGTCCGACAGCTGGCTGAGATGGTCGATGCTTCAGCTGTCGATATCATAAAGACCCTTATGAAACAGGGCATCATGGCCAATATCAATCAGGTCATTGAATATGATGCTGCCGCTAAGGTCGCCGAAGCATATGGCTATACTGTCACTCAGCAGTCGATCGCAGAATCGAAAGCAAGCGTCATCTCAGAGATCAAGAAACGACAGCACGAAGGTCCTCAGGGCAATCTCAAATCCCGTCCTCCAGTTGTTACTATCATGGGTCATGTAGACCATGGTAAGACCAGTATCCTTGATGCTATCCGTTCTTCACGTGTTACCGAAGGCGAAGCCGGCGGTATCACTCAGCATATCGGTGCATATCAGGTCGAGATCAATGGTCAGAAGATCACTTTCCTTGATACTCCGGGTCATGAAGCCTTTACTGCAATGCGTGCCCGTGGTGCTCAGGTTACCGATATCACTGTTTTGGTCGTGGCAGCCGATGATGGCGTCATGCCTCAGACTATTGAATCTATCGCTCATGCCAAGGCAGCTCAGGTCCCCATCGTCGTTGCCATCAACAAGATCGATAAGGCTGGTGCCAATCCTGACAATGTCAAGAAACAGCTTGCCGATCATGGTCTGGTCGTAGAAGAGTGGGGCGGTGACTCCATTGCCTGCAATGTCTCCGGTAAGACCCACGTCGGTATTACTGAACTTTTGGAAAACATCCTTTTGGTCGCTGAGATGGAAGATCTCAAGTGT
>JAEEOC010000013.1 GCA_016284035.1 Dehalococcoidales bacterium | reverse complement strand
GCCGGTGTATTCGGCTTCCAGCTGTAACCGGAATGGAAGATGACCGGCTTGTTTCTCTTCTCGCAGATCTCCATCAGCGGCCATAAGCGCGGATCATCCGGGAAGATATGGAGACGGGATACATTGAGATGCAGTCCGGTCAGACCCAGTTCGTCGAACGCTCTGATCAGTTCTTCAGCGGCGTTCTCGTTTCTGGGATCGACGCTGGCGAAACCGATGAAATGCTCCGGGGAATAGTCGACGACCTTTTTGATCTCGTCGTTCGATACCAGGATCCTGCCGTCATCAGCGGAATAATCCTGACCCAGAATGACTGTTTTATCGATCTTGGCATCTTTCATCAGATACAGATCCCAGTCGATATCCATCCTTCCGGAAAGGTAAAGACCCATCTGATTTTTCCTGTACTCCAGGACTTCGTCCGATTCTGTGATGATATTGAACAAAAGCGGATGTGTGTGAACATCAATTACCATTTGAAGTTCTCCTTTCTTTATAAATACGGATCCCAGACAGAGATGACTTTGGAGGATCTTTCAGCACCGGAACGAATGCATTCCGGAATGGACTTATGATCCAGATATGCATGAATGAACCCTGCAAAGAACGAATCTCCGGCTCCTACCGTGTTTACAACTTTTTCAGCCGGTACGATCTCTCCTTTGTAGAACTGCTCGCCATCGTAGACAAGCGAACCGTTCTCGCCGAAGGTCGCGATCAGTATATGGGCACCAAGACGGATACCTCTTTCCAGGAAAGCTTTTCCGCCTTCGAAATCCTCTTCAAAGGAAGCGATACCGATTTCGACATCCTTGAAGATCGAATCTGTTAACTCAGGATCCTCTCCCTGGGCTTTGGAGAAATCGAAGAAGATCTTCGCACCGTAAGCAGTGATCTCGCTAAGACGGCGTTCCAGATGCCCGGTAAAGTCTGTATGAACGTAATCCTGCTTACCGAGAAATTCTATAGCGTCGGCTGAGAATTCATAGCCTTCCAGCACACCGGGCTCACAGTGATTATGAAAACGGTCATTCCCTTTCAGCAGCATTTCGAAAGTCGTGGTCGCGCCGCCGGGAACGATCTCCAGATGAGATGTATCGAAGTTTCTTTCTGCAAAAGCAGCAACAGCCTTCTTGCCATACTCGTCATCGCCGATGACAGATACGACTGAAGGCGCGATATCATTGCGCATATCCAAAAGATTAAAGAGAACATCCACGCCGTTGCCGGTGACATAGTACCGGTCATCAAACTGGGGCCAGTAATCAATACACATAAAGCCAGCTGCTGCAATCTTGATCATTTCAATCCTCCTCTTGTCTTTTGGCAAATCATTCATTAATATATATTTAATGAATGACAAATATATACTATATTGAAATCAGTACCTCTGTCAAGCGCTTTCATTTTGATTTTTGTATATATTTTTATTATATTAATACTATACTGTTCAATTAATATATGTTTATGCTATACTAAACATGTTGAGTAAAGATTTAAATAATTGGGAAGGTTCCTTCAAATGATGGTAAAACAATCGAAATATCGGCAGATCTATGACTACTACAAAGAGGAGATCCGGAACGGCACGCTTCCGGTCGGCACTCCCCTTCCTCCGGAAGCGGAGATCCTGAAACAGTTCGGCTGCTCTCACATGACTCTGAATAAGGCAGCGACCCGCTTATCTGCAAACGGGTATATAAAAAGGATCCCCGGCATCGGCAGTTTTGTCTGCGATGACTACAATAAGACCCTGACGAGCCAGTTCAGCGAACAGCTGAGTCTAAACCAGATGATCGAACACGCGGGAATGGTGCCGAGAACGGAATTGGTCAGCTACAATATCCGAAAACAGAAAGACACCCCGCGCGATACGGAGTTTCTGAAGATCGGCGAGAACGACTTTGTCCATGACATTGTCCGCCTGAAATACGGCAACGACCGTCTCTTCTGTTATTCGGAAACATTCCTGTCTCAACGTGTGCTGCCGGCCATCGATGTAACAAAACTCGAAGGTTCACTGGACAACTATGTAATTCACGAACTGAATATCCGTAAGACACATGGTTCTTCGACTGCCAGAGCCTGTCTGCCGGACAAGATCCTCAGCAAGTACTTCGGTACAGATAAGATCGCGCTGATGAAACAGATCATCTGCTGGCATGCCGGAGACGCTCCGTTTGAAGTTACCTACAACTACTTCCCGGGAGATCTGCTGATCATCTCCAACCCGGAAAGACTGTATGTGGTAAATGAAGCGGAATAAACCGCAGCAAAAATCAAAAAATGCCGGTCTCTCAGCCGGCATTTATTATTGATACACAATATTACACAGTATTATCAGAGAATACTCTTGATTCCTTATAATCCGGTATCCTTTCAAAAGAAAAAGCTCCTTTTCAGGAGCTTTCTTTGACCGGCGACTTGCGTATCTTGCGAATGCTACATCGGCCGTACAAGTGCTTAACTTCCAGGTTCGGGATGGAACTGGGTGTGACCACTTGGCTATCGTCACCGGATCGAGAGATCGTTCTCTCAAAACCGAATAACACACTTTACATCAGTTTGTTTTCTTTTCTTACGTACACGCGTTTTTAAGATAAAACCCTCGACCTATTAGTATCAGTCTACTTAACGCATCGCTGCGCTTCCATACCTGACCTATCAACCTCATAGTCCATGAGGGGTCTTACTTGATCGAATCAATGGGAAATCTCATCTTGGAGCGAGTTTCACGCTTAGATGCCTTCAGCGTTTATCTCATCCGAACTTAGCTACCCAGCTATGCTCCTGGCGGAACAACTGGTGCACCATAGGTTCGTCCATCCCGGTCCTCTCGTACTAAGGACAGCACTCCTCAAATTTCCAACGCCCACAACAGATAGGGACCAAACTGTCTCACGACGTTCTGAACCCAGCTCGCGTACCGCTTTAATGGGCGGACAGCCCAACCCTTGGAACCGAATTCAGCTCCAGGATGCGATGAGCCGACATCGAGGTGCCAAACCTCCCCGTCGATGTGAACTCTTGGGGGAGATCAGCCTGTTATCCCCAGGGTAGCTTTTATCCGTTAAGCCACGGCCATTCCATACTGAACCGCAGGATCACTATTTCCGACTTTCGTCCCTGCTCGACTTGTAGGTCTTGCAGTCAAGCACTCTTCTGCAATTGCGCTCGACGATTGATTTCCAACCAATCTGAGAGTACCTTTGAGCGCCTCCG
>JAEEOC010000136.1 GCA_016284035.1 Dehalococcoidales bacterium | reverse complement strand
CCTCCTATCGTTCGATAGACATGAAACCCTTTTCGTAGTCGACAGTAAGCTTGAAATTCTTCAGGAAGCTCCTGCCTAATATAACGTCGATCCCGCCGTCCCGTGGCAATGTCAATGCAACAAAATCGACGTTCTCGGCTTCAATGTCACCGACCATAACTTTTTCCATTACTAATGATTCTGCTTCAAAATAGCAGGTATTTGATAATCTGATAAATGCAGGATTATTCTCACAGTCCGGGTTATAAAAATTCTGCATCCCCATGTCCCGGGCATCTTCGACCGGAATTACACACAGATCGCTGCCAGTATCGACCAATGCTCTGAACTCTCTAGTACAGACCGGCCCCTTAATCCTAACAAACAACGTCAACGGCTTATCGGGAGAAATAGGTATCTTCATCAGTACATCAGTGTGAGTCTGTTCTCAGGGACATTGCCCGTATAGACGATACAGTACTCTTCTCCCTTTTTTAATAACGCACGGCTATCCAAGACATCTACATCCCTGGCGACAACTTCGATATCTTTCGGCTGGCCGTTCTCATCGCGGCTCAAAACCTTCACACCTGCCCAATGGCCGGGAAGATCCCGATACAATTCGTCAAGTGTCATTTTTCAGTTTCCTTTGTCTTTTTTTTTCAGGGCGGAGGACCATTAAGTCCCCCGCCCATTTGATTCAAGTCAATAAGACTTTATTTGCATGCAGCAAGTGCACGCTTGATAAGACCTTCAACGACTGCTTTCTTGTAAGTGACAGTCTCGTTGATGGTCTGTGCCTTAGCAACACCAGCGGCAGCAGCAGCTTCGATATTGGCATCGGTCAGGCTCTTGCCTTTGATGGCATCTTCAGCAGCAGTCAGTCTGATCGGAAGTGTAGATGCACAGTTAGTAACGATCACGGCATCAGAAACGTTTCCGCCGGAGACCTTGAGGACGACTGCGACGTCAGCCATAGCGAAGTCGATCTGCCCACGGACAGCAGCTTTGCAGAAAGCCTGCTTGGTGTCGGTGACTGCAGGAACCTGAATCTCAGTAACGATCTCGTCAGCAGCAAGGACAGTGTCCTTGAAGCCATCGAAGAACTTATCTGCAGCATAGGAAGCCTTGTTGGTAACGATGGTGGCCCCTAGTGCAACGAGTGCAGGTGCAGTATCAGATGGATGGGCAGCAAAACAGCCCTTGGTTCCACCGAATACCGAGTGTTCTCGCATATTGCCGGTCAGAGCAAAACAAGTTGATCCGCCCTTTCGGGAACAATCGAATCGGTTGTCAGTAGCTCGATAGTACCAGCATCGAGTGCCCTGGCAGATATTACCAGCGATGGTACCCATATTTCGGATCTGCCAAGAAGCAACTTTTCTGGCTGCAGCGGCAAGAGCCGGAGCATACTTCAAAACATTAGTATCGAATGCGATGTCATGAAGCTTAGCAAGAGCACCGATCTTAAGGAAATTGCCATCAACTTTGATGTATTCGAGACCATCTACAGTCTTGAGGTTGATGATGTACTTCGGAGCTTTGTCTTCAGGGAGACATCGATTCTCGAGAAGGCCCAGAAGATCAGTACCGCCAGCAATGAGCTTTGCCTGACCATTGTATTTGGCGAGCAAGGAAGCGGCTTCATCAACGGTTGCAGCATTTAAATGTGTAAAGTTAAGCATTTATTCTTTCCTCCCCTAATTAGGCCTTTCCTAAAGCTTCGAGTATATTTTCCGGAGTGAACGGAGTGGTATAGAGTCGAACGCCGATAGCATTGTAGATTGCATTGGCGATAGCAGGAGAGACTGCAGCAGACTGAGGTTCGCAGATACCCTTGGCGCCGAAAGGACCATAAGGATCAGGACATTCATAGAGATTGAGGTCCCAGTCAGGACATTCGCAGTTAGTAGCAATCTTATAGTTCTGGTAATCAGCATTCAAAGAATAACCAGTAGCCAAATCCTTGACCATACCTTCATAGCTAGAGAGGCTGAGGAAGAGGAGCTGACCACCTGCAAACTGGCTCCAGGCACCTTCAGGGAAGATGGCTCGACCAGGATCGCAATCAGACCAGACCTTGAGGATCTTTAACTCACCGGTGTCGACATCAACCTCGACTTCCACGACATCACAGTTCCATTCTCGGTGTTCAAGAGTGGTTCGAGCAGTGGCATAGTGACCATAACCTACGATAGGACCAAAACCATGAGTACCCTGCATCTTGCCACAAACAGTAGCAACAGCGACCTTCTTGGAAGGATCTTTCTTGACATAGATCTCATTGTTGGCCATTTCAAGCTCAGTAGGCTCTTTGGCATCGATCAGCTTAGCAGCAATTGCTAGAGCAAAAAGCTGTCGTTTTGCATCACGAGCAGCCAAAATGGCGGCAGTACCAGAACCTCGGGTTACGGTTGAACCACCAGGAGTTCGAGATTCAGAGACATGAGCTGTGTCGAGCTGGCTCATCTTGATCTTATCAAAGGTGATGCCAAGTTCTTCGGCTGCCATGGCCATAAGAGCGGTTCGGGAACCAGTACCCTGGTCCATGGAACCAATAGAAAGTCTAAATGAACCATCAACAAGGACCTGGATGTTGGCGGATTCAGGATTAGAAAGGGCGCCGTGATGACAAGCGTGTACACCGATACCTATACCGCGTCGTTTGGAACCATCGACGGCCATAGGTGTCTTCCAACCCTTCCACTTGTTCTTGAAACCAGATCGAGCGATCAGTTCCTTGAGCATGTCAGGCATAGCATTGGTACCCATATCATATTTTGGATAGGAAGGATGAGCACCGACACCTGATTCATCTCGCATATTCTTGACCAGGAAGTCAGCAGGATTCATGTTGATAGCTTCGGCTGCCTCATCCATGGCCATACCCATAAATGTTGTGGGGATAGGATGCTGTACACAACGCAGAGCCTGGTTGTAAGGCATGTTGGTCCAGTAATCTTTGGAAACGAGCTTGATATTGTCGGTCTTCCAGATATAGTCGAAGATAGAGATTGAGTTGTTGGTAACACCAGTAACAGTAGTACCGACACCAGCATAGCTTTCATCGACAAGTGCAGTGATAGTGCCATCATTCTTGACACCGATCTTGATGTCATGATGCTGACAGCACTGTTTACCACCGGCATTGAACATACCTTCTGCTTCTACGAATGCACGGCAAGGAAGGTGAGTCTTATTGGTATACCAGGCAGCAAGGATGCTCTCACGGTAGCACTGAAGCTTTCGGCCGAAACCGGTTCCGAGACCGCCCATGATACAGCGTACGCGGGATCGAGGAAGTTTAAGAGCTGAAGCTATTGTTGAAACATAGGTGTAAGGAGCCTGAGTGGAAGGATAGACTACGATATCACCATTGTCCCAGACAGTAGTCGCAACCCAAGGTTCAATACCAGCATGGTCACGGATAGCGGTATTCTTCTTGGTCTCAGTGGCGTAGTGCTTTTCGATCTTCTTATCAGCAGCGGCAAGACCCTTGGCTGTATCGCCACGTTCTTCTTTACCTCCAGCCTGGAGATAAGTAGCAGCAAGGTTGGTATCACCATGGACAGCATATGGGTTACCATCTTTGTCCTTATCCTCTTTAGCATCGTCAGCCAAGAGAACGAACGGAAGCTGAGTATAGTTGATCTTGATTGCTTCGATTGCATCATCGCAGATAGCTTCTTCAGTGGCGACTACGGCACAGACCGGATCGCCCTGATTGAAGACTTCGCCCTGCATGATGACTGCATTATAAGAATTAGAAACATTGATACCCTTAACATCCTCAGGAAGGATGACATCGAGTACACCGGGAATCTTCTTTGCAGCTGCAACAGATGCTGCATCTACAGTGAATTTAGCATGAGGATAAATGGATCTCTTAAGCTTCAAATAAGTCTGATTGGGGAAACACCAGTCATCACCGAACTTCAGCTTGCCAGTGACCTTGGCATCGGAATCGACTCGTCTGAGAGATTTCTTACCAACAATCTTGAGTTCATCTGTTTTCAGATTGTGATAGATAGACTGAGGATAGCTTTCACCAGAATACGGTTCTGTAATGTTATATTCTTCGTACATCATCTACTCCTATTTCGCTAAAGACTCGATGGCTTTATCGATCTGATAGTAGACACCGCATCGACAGAGCACGCCACCCATGAATTCTTTGATCTCATCAGTAGTGGGTTTCGGTTTGAAAGCAAGAAGTGCTTTGGCGGTCAGAATTTGACCGGGAGTGCAGAAACCACACTGTACAGCATCATAATCGACGAATGCCTGCTGTACGGGATCGAGGGTACCGTCACCTTTCTCAAGTCCTTCGATGGTAACGATATCTTTGCCGCCTGCTTCACAGGCCAGGACCATACATGAGAGAACAGGGCGTCCCTCCATAAGGACAGTGCAGACACCGCACTCGCCGCGTTCGCAAGCTCGTTTGGTACCAGTCATGTGAAGTACTTCACGAATGACATAGCTGAGAGTCCAGCGGTCGTCGACCTTGAGCCAATTGCTCTTGCCATTGATTCGCAACTCTGTAAGGCCATTTAGAGATGCACCGGGAGGATTGGCAGAGAAAGGAGACTGTAATTCCGCGAG
>JAEEOC010000135.1 GCA_016284035.1 Dehalococcoidales bacterium | reverse complement strand
CGATATGGTCGAGATCATCTTCCACAATGCCGGCTCTCAGCATACCGAGGACGATATCAGGAACAATCTTGTGGGAACCATCAACGTCAATGAACGTTACGGTATGGAAGCCGGTGTAAGATCGATCCTTTTCAATGCATCAGCTTCTTCCGTAAGCGGCTCTGAATTCGCTGAATACTGTGCTTCGAAGGCAGGTATCGTCGGTTATATGAAGAATACTGCTATCAGACTTGCTCCGCGCAAAGTGACTGTTAATGCTATCTCACTTGGAGGAGTCATCACTGAATCCAACCAAGTCGTTATGGATGATCCTGACTACTGGAAGCGCATCATGGATGTCACTCCCATGAAAAAGTGGATGACTGAAGACGAAGTCGCAGACTGGGTGATGTTCCTGACTCTTACCAATCAGTCTATGAGCGGTGAGAACATCCTCATCGACAATGGCGAATATCGTCTCAATCCCAGCTTTGTCTGGCCTGCTTATTAGGTAAGTAATCTTTCGATAAAACACTTCAGCCGTCCATTTGGACGGCTGATTCATTTCTGTTGGTTTTTTGTTAGTTCCTGAGACTGTGGATAGGGGCAGGAATATGTCCGCCTCGATGGATGAATTTATAGGAAGATTCTTTATGTACCGGCATGACGGGAGCGGTACCCAGTAATCCTCCCATTTCGATGACGTCTCCGACATCTTTGCCCGGAGTAGGCAGGACACGGACGGCAGTGGTCTTGTTATTGATCATACCGATAGCTGCTTCGTCGGCAATGATGGCTGAGATGGTCTCAGCAGTGGTGTTGCCGGGGATGGCGATCATATCGAGACCGACTGAACAGACACAGGTCATGGCTTCTAATTTATCAAGACAAAGAGTACCGGCTTTAGCGGCTTCGATCATACCTTCGTCTTCGGAGACAGGGATGAAAGCACCGGAGAGACCGCCGACGGAGGATGAGGCCATGACGCCGCCTTTCTTGACTGCATCATTGAGGAGGGCAAGGGCGGCGGTAGTTCCGTGGGTGCCGCAGATCTCAAGTCCCATCTCTTCCAGGATGCGTGCTACGGAGTCGCCTTTGGCGGAAGTAGGGGCAAGGGAGAGGTCGACGATACCGAAAGGAGTATCGAGTCGTTTTGAAGCTTCCATCGCCACCATCTGACCCATACGGGTGATCTTGAATGCTGTCTTCTTGATGGTCTCGGCGACTACGTCGAATGGCTGCCCTTTGACGCTCTGCAGTGCGTTGAGTACGACACCGGGGCCGGAGACACCGACGTTGATGGCTTTTTCTGCTTCACCGGTACCGTGGAATGCACCGGCCATAAATGGATTGTCTTCGACAGCGTTGCAGAAGACAACGAGTTTGGCACAGCCCAGGCCGTCTTTATCTTTTGTGAGTTCAGCGGTCTGTTTGATGATGCGGCCCATGAGTGCGATGGCATCCATGTTGATGCCGGCTTTCGTGGTGCCGACGTTGACTGATGAACAGACGATATCAGTGGAAGCCAGAGCTTCAGGGATCGATTCGATGAGACGCTGATCGGCAACGGTCATTGCTTTTTGTACTAATGCAGAAAAACCGCCGATAAAGTTGACTCCGCATTCTTTTGCGGCGCGGTCCATTGCCTTAGCAAAGGGAACATAATTGTTTGTATCGGATGCGGCAGCGACCAGTGACATGGGAGTTACGGAGATGCGTTTGTTTACGATGGGGATACCGAATTCGCTCTCGATGTCCTGGCAGGTCTTTACCAGGTGGGCGGCTGATCGTGCGATCTTATCGTAGATCTTGGCGCAGGCCTTTACGGGATTCTCATCGCAGCAGCTCAGGAGGGATATGCCCATAGTTACTGTACGGATATCGAGATGCTGCTGCTCGATCATTTCGATGGTTGTCAGGATGTTCTTGTTATTGAGCATTGCAGTCCCCTAGATCGAATGCATGGCATCGAAGATTTCTTCACGATTGATATGGATCACCATGCCCATTTCATCTCCCAGTTTATGCAGTTCTTCATAGAAAGTCTGGAAGGGGGCACTGGCATCGAGGATATCTACAGCCATGACCATGGTGAAATTGGATTCCATGATGGTCTGGGAGATGTCCAGTACGTTTATGTTCAGTTCGGCAAGCTTGTTGCAAACCTGTGCGATGATACCGACACGGTCTTTACCAACTACTGTTATGATAGCTTTCATTTTGTTGGCTCCTAAAAAACTTAATAAAAATAATCATATCACAACGGATATGATTACTTCTTTTTCGATTATTGGGAGAGCTTATTTCTTGAAGAATGCCACGAGGAACTTGATACCGGCGATCAGTAACGCCAGCCCGAGTCCTGGATAGAAGAATGCGATGAATGCTTCGTGGACATGGAATACTCGTCGTAATAGGATGCCCAGTATGATCATGAAGACGATGATGATGTATGTCTTCAGGTCAAAGGTCTTTGTGATGCTTTGTTTGGTATCTCCATAGCTTTTGATTCGCTCGGTATGCTTTTTGACTATCCTTGCGAAGATGAAGAAGTTGAACGGGATGAAAGTCAATACTGCACCAATGATCCTCCAGTAGTCCCAACTGGTTGCTCTGGTCATGAAACCGGTCCTTGAGATGAGGACTGCCGGGATCAGCCAAATGATCGACGCTATGATCAAGAGATAGGGTGCTTTGATTTTCATTTTGTACTTACCTTAATCTGATTTTTTCTCAATATAGCGTCTATAGTTTCAGTGTTCAACAGGATCTAGGGCACTAATAATTAGTCTGTCGCAGTTCGAAATATGATCTGGGGTGGGCGCATACGGGGCAGACCTCGGGAGCTTTCATACCGACGACGATATGTCCGCAGTTCCTGCATTCCCAGATCTTTATCTCGCTCTTCTCGAATACCGTGGCTTCATTGACATTCTTCAGCAGCGCGCGGTATCTCTCCTCATGATGCTTCTCGATAGCGCCCACGAGCCTGAACTTCCTTGCCAGTTCCGGAAATCCTTCTTCCTCGGCTGTCTTTGCGAATCCCTCGTACATGTCCGTCCATTCGAAGTTCTCGCCTTCAGCTGCGTGCTCAAGGTTGGCAGCGGTATCCCCTATGCCTTCCAGTTCCTTGAACCACATTTTTGCGTGTTCCTTTTCGTTTTCGGCAGTCTTGAGGAACAGGGCCGAGATCTGCTCATACCCTTCCTTCTTCGCGACCGATGCGAAATAGGTGTACTTGTTCCTTGCCTGGGACTCGCCTGCGAAAGCGGCTTCCAGGTTCTTTTCTGTCTGTGTTCCAGAATACTTGCTCATGATGTCCTCCCTTTATATTGTTTTTTTGGTTTCACTGTTTATACTGTCCGCGTATCTCACGGTCTCCATGGCATCTCTTGCGTATCTGTCTGCCCCGATGGAGTCGGCGTATTCCTGAGTCAGCACTGCGCCTCCAACGACGACCCTGCACCATGGGGCGTGCTCCCTGATCTGCCTGATGGTCTCTTCCATTGCCGGGACCGTGGTCGTCATGAGAGCAGAAAGGCCAAGCAGCGGAGCTTTGCAGCTGACCACGCTGTCCACTATGACTTCAGGCGGAACGTCCTTGCCGAGATCCATCACGTCGAATCCGTAGTTCTCGAGCAGCAGCTTCACTATGTTCTTGCCTATGTCGTGTATGTCACCGTGGACCGTCGCTATGACGACTTTGCATTTTTTGCCTTTTGCCTGTTCCACGGAAGAGCCTGCCAGCGCAGACCTGATCTTTGTGAAGGACGCCTTTGCGGCCTCCGCGCTCATCAGAAGCTGGGGAAGGTAAACGATTTTAGACTCATATTTCCTTCCTACCTCGTCCAGAGCAGGGATGACCTCGCTGTTTATCACTTCCAGCGGATCCCTTCCCTCCTGAAGCATCGCGGCCGTGAGGCTCCCGGATTCATCCTTCATCCCGTTCACGATGGCAGAAACAAGATCCGTCGCCCCGGCGGAAATGCCGCCGTCAGTTTTCCCTGTTGCAGAAGACGCGGCCGTCCCGGAGACCGTCTGCGGAAGTTTTTCCGCGAATCCTATGTAGTCCGTGCAGTTCCCGTCAAGTCCCGCCAGAGCCTTGAATGACATGTATGCCTTCATCATGTCGTCCGAATACGGATTGATGATGGCGCATGACAGCCCTCTCGCCATAGCCATGGTAAAGAACGAGCTGTTTATGATTTCTCTCCTCGGCAGTCCGAAGGAGACATTGGAGACCCCCAGGGATGTCCTGCATCCGAGGACGGTCTTTATCAGGCTGATGGAATCAAGCGTCACCTTCGCCGCATCCTTTCCCGTTCCTATGGTCAGGGCCAGCGGGTCGAACACGATATCTTTTTTTCTGATGCCGTATCTCGCGGCTTCATTGAGTATCTTTCTCGCTATGGCCAGTCTTCCCACCGCGGTCTCCGGGATCCCGGACTCGTCAAGTGTTAGCGCCACCAGGACTCCCCCGTACTTTTTCGCTATGGGGAAGATTCTGTCCATGGATTCCCGCTTTCCGTTCACGGAGTTTATCATGGCTTTTCCATTATACCGCCTGAGGGCGTTTTCCATGGCTGCGGGGTCGGACGTATCGATCTGGAGCGGTATGTCAACCACCGACTGGAGCTCGCATACAGCTCTAGTAAGCTCTGTCTTTTCGTCTATCTCCGGAAGTCCCACGTTCACGTCGAG
>JAEEOC010000134.1 GCA_016284035.1 Dehalococcoidales bacterium | reverse complement strand
AATCTGCACAATGTGCATTTAGGGGGACGTATGTCCTTCTACAGAGCCGCCAAATCTAACGCACACGAAGCGTGGCGGCAAGTTTCGACAAAAGGAGGTTATAAATGTCGAAAATTAAAGTTGGCATCATCGGTTTAGGTAACTGTGCCTCATCCCTGATCCAGGGCTTACAGTATTACAGTTCGGCCGATCGTGAACCTATCGGCCTGATGCACAAGGTTTTGGGTGGCTATTCCATCTCTGATGTTGATATTGTCCTAGCCATCGATGTTGATGCCAGAAAAGTTGGAAAAGATATTTCCGAAGCGATCTTCGCTGACCCCAACTGCACCAAGGATATCTGCCGTGACATCCCGTCCTACGGTGTCAAAGTCATCCGTGGTGTGACCCTCGACGGTGTTTCTCCGCACACACAGAAATACCCCGAGAAGATCCGAGTCATCATCTCGGATGAACCAGAGCCTACTAAGGAACAGCTCATTGCCGCCATCAAGGCATCCGGTGCTGAGATGCTGGTCAACTATCTCCCCGTAGGTTCCAAAGAAGCAGTTCATTTCTATGCTAACTGCTGTCTCGAAGCCGGCGTCGGTTTCATCAACTGTATGCCTGTCTTCATCGCCAGTGATCCTGAATGGATCGCTAAGTTCAAGGCTAAGGGCATTCCTTGCATCGGCGATGACATCAAGTCCCAGTTTGGCGCCACTATCGTCCATCGTGAACTCATCCGACTTTGCGAAGAACGCGGCATCAAACTCATGCACACCTATCAGCTCAATACCGGTGGTAACACCGACTTCCTCAACATGCTCAACCGCGATCGATTGGCTGACAAGAGAATCTCCAAGACCATGGCTGTACAGTCCAACCTGACTCATCAGCTTCCTCCTGAAGATATCCATGTCGGTCCTTCCGATTTCGTAGAATGGCAGAAGGATAACAAACTCTGCTTCCTCCGAATCGAAGGTCAGCAGTGGGGCGATATCCCCATGAACCTCGAACTCCGACTCTCTGTCGAGGATTCACCAAACTCTGCAGGTATCGTAATCGACGCTATCCGCTGTATGAAACTGGCTCTTGACCGTGGTCTCTCCGGCGACATCGTCGAACCTTCCACCTACTTCATGAAGCATCCTCGTGTCCAGGTCGAAGACTTCCGCGGACGCGAACTCCTCGAGAAATTCATCCAGGGTTAATTACCCTAAAACCATTCCTCAAATTAAAAAGCCGGTACGTTTCTCGTACCGGCTTATTTTTTTCTTTTCTGATTATGCGATTATCGTTCCGTGATCATAAGCGAACAGTCTGGCCTGCGAGCCAATAGCGTCCGCAGCACTTTTGTAGACATCCTCTATGTAAGTTCCGCCGTCCCAAGGGTCTGTAACAACGGGATCGAAAGCGTATTTGGGTTTGGCTGTGCTGAAGGAACTCATCTTCTTCATGAAGCAGTAGGGTGCCATGCTGTTGCCTTCTTTGAAATTGACATAGGTATCCATGACCATTTCTGCAAAATCGATGACTGCTTTCAGAAGCTCGTCGAATGCGGCGAGTAAGAACTGCGCTGCCTGGGTCTTGCAGTTCTTTTCAGCATCGGCGATCTCTTCTGTTCTGATCCTATTGCATTCGTTTATGGTCTGCTGCATGGGTTCTTTCAGATCTTTAGTCCAAGCGATCTTGTTGGTATAACGGTCGATCACTTTTGCTTTAGTCAGTATGTCCGGTCTGGGACTGAAATGTTGACCATCAGATCCTGCAATGAAACTGTCTGCAAGACCGCTGTTCTTGAAGAGCGTTGAAAAGTCCTCCAGACGTGCTGCTGCATATCCTTTTTTCAGTTCGAGTCTGGTGAGCTTGCTAAGATTGTCGTCGAGGTATTTACGTGACTTCTGGGCGTAATTCTCAAGCTCGTTCCAGTCTCTGTTCAGGAGATTTGAGATCCTCTGGACATCGTTTTCGATCCTTTTGTAGAGATTTTCATCAAAACCGGCAGATTCAAAGTTTTCTTTTACTCGTATCAGTTTGAAGCCGTCATCTAAACGCAGGTGACAGAGCAGCACATACAAAGAAGTGCTGACGATGACCACCTTCTTGACATCAGTGTAGTACTGCAGTCCGATATCGTATGTCTTCTTTGTTTCAGCACTCAGACCATCGTACCAGGTGGGATGTGTCTTTCCCGGTACGTAACCCAGGAAGGCCTCTTTATTGGTCTCATAGAAGGATGAGAGCCATCCTTCCGAGCTCAGATCTTTCATCGCCAATGCATCCAGCATGTCTTTGGTCTTGACGTAATCGTTCTCGTTGATCATCCTGGCTAACTGGAGAGTGCAGGCACAAACCTTTGTATTGAGCCCGTTCATTGCGCCGGCCATCGCCTTTTCGGTCAGGTTTTCCCACTGTTCAGCTCTTTTTGCATCTTCTCGTTGCGCGATTATTTCTTCATCGTCTTCGGTAAAGTCATATCCGTCTGCCATCTTATCTCTCCGTTTTACGTATTTTAGAAGCGCATCTCATAATCACGGACATACCATCGGCCGCCGTTCTTGCGGATCAGGTTCCTCCTGACTGGGCTTCCGAGCTGTTTGCCGTTCTTATCGAAGGCGACTGTCTGGACAGATGCGTATTCGATCTTGTCTCCGTATCGGGCGGCGATCTTGGCACGCTCTTCAGCGGACAAGAAGTAGGAATCCAGACCGCTTTCGTCGCTGTAACCTTTCACTACGGTGATCTTCGTAGCATCGGGTACGACATTGGCGTGGACGTATTCGCCGTGGAATCTTTCCTGATGCAGATCCCAGTAGTAGAGCAGAAGCGATTCCTGAATCGGATTCTGTCTGCGGTCTTCCTGGATACATTCTTTATACAGTTCGTAATTCTTTTCTTTGATAGCCTGTCGGAAGATCTCGACGAGATGCTCCGGTGTGACATTCTCAGGTACGGTCTTCTCTGAGTACCAGCTCTCTTTTACGGCCGCTAATTCACTTTCGCCGACGAACGAACCGCCGGTCTCGTGTTCCTCATCATATACGGCCATGGAATGACCGGGGATATAGAGCGCTTTCGGTTCGACGACGAATGCGTAGACCGGGCCGCCGACTTTGGTCTCTCCGGCTTCGGGGATCTCCATGGTGACTCCGGTGATCTCGCCCAATACCACCCATTTATCTACTTCGTTCATTGTGCTGTCGACAAGACGTCGGTAGCGCTTGACGGCTTCATAGGGTCCCAGCCATTTTCGGGTATCGATCTTAACGAAATACATACCGGTGGAACGTTTGCCGGTATAGATGAATTCGCCGGTGACGCCCATGAACTGATTGGCGGGATAGCGAACCTCGTCGAGGACCACGTATTTGCCGATATATTCATCAGGTGCCGACTGGAGGACATCAGGAACAGGGAATGGCTTTTCGATGAGCTTATCCTGATATTCTGCCAGGATCGCTTTCCAGGCGTCCTCGCTCTTCTTCGCATACATAGCGCGGAGGTTTTCCTCATTCCTCAGGTAGACAGTCATATCGTCTGTGATATCGATGAAGTTGCCGGTGGAACCCATTATGCATTTTCTTGCACGCTCAAAAAGAGCCTGGACTCTCGGATCATTAGGGGCAAATTCATTGAGGAGCATGATGCGGGATAGTGCATCATCCTTGGAGCGGAAGACTCCCGTGGCGCCGTTGGCCCGGTTCACCTCGTTCTCGAATTCTTTGAGATACATCTCGGCCTGTCCGATACGCATTGAGAGATTTGATTCGGTGACATTGAAAATAGTCTTATCAACCATCTTGTCTTTGCTCCTTTCCGTAATGGAAATACGGATACTGAAGTGTAGATAAATTATACATTATTTTGACACTTCATCTTTTAATACATTTTTAAAATAGCTTTGTTTTTTATTTCCTACATAAAAAACTCTTGTATCATAAGGTAGATATGTGCTTTATTAATGCTAAAGAAATATGTCTATTTTAGTTTGACTTTCTGTTTGCTCCAGGAGGTGCTCGTGAAAAAAGTACTCTCAGTGTTGATGGTTATGATCCTGTTGTTTACAGGATGTTCGCATGGCAATACTACGAAGAAAAACATCAAAGTCGATCCTCAAAAAGCGCTGGTTACCTACAAGGATGAGCAGGCAGATGCCTTCAGCAGTGTGGTTGAAGTCGATGGCGGAGAAGATGAGATCATCACTCTCGATCTTGATTATTCGTCTGTACCGACAGGTGTCAAGTATCAGCTGGTCCAGCTGAAAGGTGACCAGGTCAGAACGGTCACTGAGAGCGATGAGCCCCGCTTATCTTTTTATGCCAATGATCTTACACCTGAATGGCCGTCCTATTTACGTGTTTGTGATGCCAAATCGGGAAAGATCCAATACGTTAAACCCGTCAATTTCAGGACTCATAAGAGCGCTCTGCAAGCAGAAATGCCTGACGATATCGGTTCCGAATTCGGAAAGGGTTTCGTTATCGATCTAAGTGAAAAATTCCCCGGCGCAGCCATGGAGTTCCTGCCTTTTGCTATTCCCGTCACGATTAAGACATTCTCCGATGGGCGTACTAGGATCGGTTTGGGGGTCAATTCATCCGATGCTAAGTTCTGGAACAATGCCCGTCAGGGAAAGATGCCTACTTCATATTCTGTTGCAGAATTGACTGAACTATGGGAAAAAGAGGAAGGCTCCTGGAAGGGCGATAGCTTGGGCCTCATCATGATCGTCTCCGGTTGGGCCGAAGGAAAAGTAGGCTCTGATGAGCCGTTCAAAGGAGCTCTTCAGGCATATATCGGTACTGGCTGGGACATTAATGGCCAGTATGGCGTCCTCTGCTGGGAGGTCACTGTAACAGTCGGTGCCACCGGCGAATTCGATTTTTCCTTTGTTCGAGACCCGGAAAAAGATGAATACCATTTCCATGCCGACCAGGTTCAGGTCGGTGGTGTGGCAGGACTTGAACTCTTTGGCGGTGTCGGACTTGCTTCTATCGTAGGAATCGGTATTTATGGTGCCGGTTCTCTTGCTCTCAATACTGAGCTCTATCCTTCTGTCGAGATCCTGAGTCTCATCATTGCAGGTGAGACCGGTTTCAAAGCTAAGCTGTTCGGCAAGACACTTTTTACATTCAAGATAGCGTCGGGTAGTTACGACTTCCTGGATAAGACCAGTCTAAGCGATGATGCGATAATCAATCTAAGTCAGGACGATAAGACGATCGCGGATTTGTTATTGGCATTAGACTATGCCGACATGGCAGGGACCATACATGAGCCGGTAGGTGAGACTGTATGGTATCTGCATGACATCTCTCAGCCGACTCTCGGTATCGATTCCGGGTGGGAGACCGATCGTGATTTTGCTCATCTTTTAGCTTCTAATGTTTATCCTGACAGCCATATCACAGTGACTCGTACAACTAAAGGTGTATTGGACTCTCAGATCACTATGGTCTTCATCGGCGATGAGAAGTCTAGGAACGCCGGCAATCGCGGTGCTCTCATGACTTCCTACATACTGCTTGATGACGATTTCGTATCTGATCCGGAACTTGTTTTCGATGATGGTACTGCTGATTACGATCCGTATGTTTACAAAGATGAAGCACGAGACAATACTTATGTGGTCTATAGGAACGCCATGACCGAGATCACTCCTGAGATGACTCTTGCTGAGGTGGCGGCCAATACTGAGATCTTTGCCGCAGATTTCTGGATCAATAGTTCATGGTCCTGGCACAAACAGGTCTCCCATCTCCAGGGTACCGGTACGTTTGCAGCAGGTGCTAAGATCAGTGTCAATCAAGACGGAGAACCTATAATCGTCTACTACACCAACGATGTGAATGATCCCGCAGGTCTGACTGGTGTCCATGACATA
>JAEEOC010000133.1 GCA_016284035.1 Dehalococcoidales bacterium | reverse complement strand
AGGCCTCGCTCGGCGTTCTCTTTGACGATA
The DNA here is from genome assembly GCA_016284035.1 of Dehalococcoidales bacterium. GTDB lineage: Bacteria > Chloroflexota > Dehalococcoidia > Dehalococcoidales > UBA1222 > UBA1222. The sequence continues at coordinate 17,226 of JAEEOC010000133.1, read as the reverse complement.
CCGACGAGTTCTTTGCGGGGACCTCTTTGAGGAACGGTCAGTTTAACAGAAGCATTCCGCCTTTGAGACAGGTATTCTTTGATGATCTGAGGGTCGTTGACCGGGAATTCGGTGACGATCTCTGGCGGGATGCTAGTAGCTACTGAGTAGTACTGCTCCACGAATGATGTGATGATATCTGAATCAGTCTCGTCTGATGTGCCTTTCAAGATGTACTGCTCACGTCCGATGATGCCGGAATTGCGGATCATGAAGACCTGACAGCAGCACTGATCATCATCTTTTGCTATGGCTATGGCATCGATATTGCCTTGGATCTTGACCGACATCTTCTGCCAGCTGATGATCTTATCGAGAGCCAGTATCCGGTCGCGTATCACGGCGGCCTTTTCATATTCCATTGCTTCCGAATATGAATTCATCTCCTTATAGAGTGATTGGCTGACGCTCTTATCTCTGCCTTCCAGGAACGCGATGATATTGCGGATAGTCTTGTGGTAGTCATCATGGGTGATGTATCCCATGCACGGTGCAGAACAATGATGGATGTCGTATTCCAGACATGGACGGGTGCGTTTGGTATTGACGGCACCGGTACAGTTCCTGAAGGGGAATACCGCCTTCACGTTTTCGAGAGTCATCCTAATGGATCTTGCTGATGAAAATGGTCCGAAATATCTGGCTCCGTCATCGCTGATATGCCTGACCACTTCGACGGTCGGCCATTCGTCTTTGATAGGGATCCGGATATAGGGGAAGCCTTTGTCATCCTTGAGATCGATATTGTAGTAGGGACGGTATCTCTTGATCAGATTGAGTTCGAGGACCAGGGCTTCGGCTTCTGAGTTCGTCACGAAATAATCTATGTCACAGATATGTTTCACCAGTTCCTGTGTCTTGGGAGTGTGGTTATTGCCTACAAAATATGAATGGACTCTCTTGGTCAGACTGGTCGCTTTACCGACATATATGATCTTGCCGGACGCATCTTTCATTAGATAGACGCCGGGATCTGACGGCATGCTTTCGACTTTAGCTCGGACCAGTTCTGAATTCGTTGTGACCATGATGTGATTCTAGCATAATTAAGCTTCGATTTATAAAAAATTTCTTTACATAAACACTAAAAATGAGATTGTCTGTAAGTGTTGTGTATGATAGAATGGCTATGTTTGTCTGTCCTGACAAGCAAGGGGATTTTTATGAAGGCCAATGTTGAAGAATTTTTAAATTATCTCAAGGTAGAAAAAGGATTTTCCGGAAACACATCGGCTGCATACAAGAATGACCTTCAACAACTAGATGAATTTGCAGAGATACGATTAGCTGCTCGCGGCGATAAGCTCGTCTGGAGCAATTTTTCACGTGAAGATGTACTTGATTACTTGCTCTTTCTCAAAGAGAGGAACTATGCTGTCACGACACTGGCCCGTAAGAATGCTGCCTGCCGTTCTTTCTTTGCGTTCTTGAAGAAAGACGACATCATCAAGGTTAATCCCATGGAAGACATCGACTCCCCTAAGGTAGGGAAGGCTCTTCCTGACACTCTTACCCTTGATCAGGTGAAAAAACTCCTTGCTCAGCCAGATAAGTACAACACTAACGAAGCAGTCCGTGACAAAGCGATGCTGAGCTTGCTTTATGCCAGCGGCATGCGCGTGTCCGAACTTATAAACCTTAATGTCGGCGACGTCGACACCCAGAACTGCACTGTACGTGCCTTCGGTAAAGGCGGCAAGGAAAGGATCGTCCCGATCTATCCCCAGTGTGCTTTTGACGTCCAGACATACATCGATGGTGCCCGCAACATTTTCCTCAGAGAGAATGAGGAGCAGGCCCTTTTCGTCAATCAGCGCGGGGCCAGACTTACTCGTCAGGGTTTCTGGCAGATACTCAAGCAGTATGCAAAGGAAGCAGATCTCGAGGGACATGTGACTCCGCATACTTTGCGACACAGCTTTGCTACCCATATGCTGAACGGCGGTGCAGACCTCCGCTCCGTCCAGGAACTTTTGGGTCATGCCAACATTTCAACTACACAGATTTATACTCATTTGAGTTCGTCCCATCTTAGAAAAACATACGATAGAGCTCATCCCAGATCTATCTAGGGAAGGTAATTAGATAATGGCTAAGAACAAGAACAAATATAGCAATAAGACAGTGACTGCCGCTCCTGCAGCAGAAAAGACTGCGGTCGTTGCATCCAACGATCCCGTCGTCAGCGAGGAGCTGGTCGAGCGATTTGCCGGTCTCCCCAAGGACATGATCAAGATCGGTATCATCACCGTTGTATTGCTCGCAGTTTTGACTGTTCTCTGGTTCATTTTCAGATAAATCGCGAAAGCGGTTCCTTCTGATGATGTTCCAGGTGGGGTACATATATGGAAGTTGACCGTGAAAAGAGCGCTGTAAGAAGCGTAAATAAGACCGATGCGGATCCGATCAGAAAGGATCTTGTGGAGGTATTGTGCGGCTATTCCCCGGAGGTGGCATGATGACAGAACCTCCGACGCCCCTCATCGAACAGGAACAGACCATCACACATGCATTTATCTTCAAGCTGAGATATTCGATCATCGTTATCTTGGCGGCCTTTATTTTGGGCCTTATCATCGGTACTCTCATCCCCAGCAGTCTGGTAGAACAGATAATGGGCGTCATCGTTGAAGATATCGATCCCGGACAGTATTCATCGTTAGCTACTTTTTGGTTGCTCCTGACTAATAATCTCAGGGTGTGCCTCATCTCCCTTGTTTTGGCTCCCATTCTGATCTTTGAACCTCTTATTACGTTCACTAACGGTGCTTTGATCACCGCAGTAGGTGTACTGACTATTGCTAAGACAGGCAGTATCGGGCTGTTCTTGGCTGGTATACTTCCTCACGGTATCCTCGAGATGGCGGGTATCATCACGTGTGCCGCGGCTGCACTCAGCCTGGGGATAACATTCGATGTGGCCATCTTTACCAAGGGACTCAAGGCGGCTTGGCCCGAGATGATATTCCAGCTCAAGGTATTTTTAGCAGGCGTGCTGGCGATCCCGCTGGCCGCACTCATTGAAACGTATATCACTCCATGGGTAATGGAAATGATATAAACACGGCGTTAATCCATTCAGACGCCGTTGGATCCGGAAACGGAAAAATAAGAAAAGAAAGGGTACTCAACAATGAAGGAATATTCTACTAAGCAGATCCGAAATGTGGTCCTACTATCCCATGCCGGTGCTGGTAAGACTTCTTTGTCAGAGACCGTCCTTTTTGCCGCAGGGGCAATCAACCGTATCGGTAAGGTGGAAGCCGGTACGACGGTTTCTGACTTTGAACCAGAAGAGATCAAGCGAAAGATCAGTCTCGGACTGAGCTTGCTCCCGTGTGAATGGAAGGGCAACAAGATCAATCTGCTCGATCCTCCCGGATACAATGATTTCGTTGGTGAATTGAAATCAGCTATCCGCGTCTCAGAAAGCGCTATCCTGGTCATTTCTGGACGATCTGGTCTCAAAGTTGGCACTAACCAGGCTTGGAAATACTGCGAGGCTGCCGGTCTCTCCCGAATCCTCTTCATCAACAAGATGGACCGTGAGAACGCAGATTACGGCAAGGTCGTCGCTCAGATCCAGAGCAAATACGGTCCCTCCTGCGTTCCTATTCAGATGCCTATCGGTGCATTCACTACATTCTCCGGTATCATCGACCTCCTCAAGATGAAGGCCTATTCTGCTACTCCTTTCGCCGAGATTCCGTTCCCTGAGGAACTCCGCGAAGAAGCTACCAAATATCGAAACATGGCAATCGAGAACATCGCCGAGAGCGATGACGACCTGATGGAGAAGTTCCTGGGCGGTGAGGAGATCTCCGATGAAGAGCTCCTTACATGTCTCAAGAAGTCTGTCGGTGAAGGCAAACTTCATCCCATCATGGTCGGTTCAGCATTGAATGGTGTAGGCGGTGAACTGCTTCTTGACGCCATCACTGAATACCTGCCTGATCCTTCCATGCGACCTATCAAATACGCCGAAGGTTCTCCTGAATCCAACGGCAATTTCTCAGCTCTCGTCTTCAAGACCACTGCCGATCCTTATGTCGGTAAACTGACTTACTTCCGAGTCTATTCCGGCGAGATCGCTTCCAACGGTCAGGTCTTCAATGTCACCCAGAATGCTACCGAACGTGTCGGTCAGCTCTATTCGATCCATGGCAAGACCCAGGAACCTGAAGCCAAAGTCGTCTGCGGTGATATCGGTGCTGTCGCTAAACTTAACGTCACTACCACTAACGATACTCTGGCTTCTCAGGATAATCCTGTAAAGCTCGAGACCATCGTCTTCCCGCCGCCTGTCTACAGCGTTGCCGTCTATCCTAAGACTAAGGCTGATCTTGATAAGATGGGCCAGGCTATCACCCGACTCTGCGAAGAAGATCCCACTCTCACTCAGGCACGTGATGCCGAGACCGGTGAGATCGTCCTTTCCGGTATGGGCGATACTCAGCTTGACGTAGCCGCTGAAAAGATCGCACGAAAATTCGGCGTCGGCGTCGATCTCCAACTGCCTAAAGTTGCATATCGAGAGACCATCACTGTTCCTGTCAAAGCTGAATACAAGCATAAGAAGCAGACCGGCGGTCATGGCCAGTACGGTCATGTTCTCCTTGAGATCAATCCTCTTCCCAGAGGTTCCGAGAACACCTTCGAGAACAAAGTCGTCGGCGGAGCTATCCCCAAGAACTACATCCCCGCTGTTGAAAAGGGTGTATTCGACGGATTCAAGGAAGGCGTCCTTGCTGGATGTCCTATCGTCGACGTCGGCGTTGCTGTTTATGACGGCAGCTATCATCCTGTCGACTCTTCGGAAATCTGTTTCAAGATCGCTGCTTCCCAGGCTCTTAAGAAAGGTCTTTCTGAAGCTCATCCGATCATCCTTGAACCGATCATGCTCGTCAACATCGAGATCCCCAATGATTTCACTGGTGACATTCTTTCCGATCTTAATACCAAGCGTGCCCGAGTCCACGGTATGAATCCTTCCGGTGACATGAACTACATCGAGGCCGAGGTCCCCATGGGCGAGATCCAGAAGTATGCTATCGATCTAAAATCCATCACTCAGGGACAGGGCACTTTCTCCATGAAGTTCGATCACTATGAGGAAGTTCCTCCGTTCACTGCTCAGCAGCTCATCGCTAACAAGAAGACTGAAGCCAGCTCTGAAGAATAAAAACTACTCAGCTGAAACTATTAGGGGCATGTCATTCGTGACATGCCCCTTTTTCATTTGTTCCGGAGTCATTGATGGTGCTTTTTACACCGCAAAGACTAGTCTGTCATCTTTTCCTGTTTGACCTTATGGTCGATGATGTGTCGGGATGCTAATTCTTTCTGTACGTCAGACAATGGAATGTCCATCTGAACCATGAGGACCAGTGCATGGTATGCAAGGTCGGCCAGTTCATAAACGGTCTCCTTTTTGTCTTCTGCTTTACCGGCGATGATGACTTCAGTGCATTCTTCTCCGACTTTCTTGAGGATCTTGTCGAGGCCTTTGTCGAAGAGATAGGAGGTGTAGGACCCCTCGGGCTTCTTTTCTTTGCGGTCGACCAGAAGGTCATAAAGGCCCTGTAGGTCGAATTCGTTCAGTTCATCGTTTTTGTATACAAGGTCATTGAAGCAGGAATCGGAGCCGGTATGACAGGCCGGACCGTCTTTTTCGACGACGATCTTTAACGCATCAGAATCGCAATCTGCGGTAATTGATACGATGTGCTGGTAATTACCGCTTGTTTCGCCTTTCAGCCATAATTCTTGACGTGAGCGGCTGTAGAAGCATGTCAGACCCTTCTCCATGGATATCTTCAGGCTTTCCCGGTTCATGTATGCCAATGTCAGGACTTTTTTGCTCTCTGCATCGACGACGATCGCCGGGATCAAGCCGTTCTCATCAAATTTCAGTTCATCAATGTTGACCATAGTGTTTGCCTCGTTATCTTTAGATATCCAGTGCGCAGATATCCTTTTCAGTTTCCCGTCTGACCGCTACATAGGCTCGTCCGGCTTGCAGCATGACGACAGGCGGTCGGGGTATACGGTTGTAATTGTTGGCCATCGAGTAATGATATGCTCCAGTAGAGAGACAGGCGAGGATATCGCCGCGTTTCATCGATGACGGGAGTTCGACGTTGGGCTGGATGATATCGCCGCTCTCGCAGCATCTGCCCACCACATCGGCAGTCATAGTCTCTGATATATCGTTCATCTTGTTAGCCGGCAGGATGGTGTAGGGCGAACCGTAAAGGGCAAAACGGATGTTGTCCGGCATGCCTCCGTCGACTGATACGTAGTTCTTGTAGCCGGGGATCTTTTTGATCGTTCCAACGGTATAGAGAGTCATACCAGCTTCAGCCACGATGCTGCGTCCGGGTTCGATGCAGACCATCGGCTTGGGTATCCCAAGACGCTCGATGCTGGCGTTGATGTATTCTCCGAGATTCGGCAGATAATCCCAGGGAGTCCTTACAGGCTGTTCTGAGGTGTATCTGGCAAAGAATCCGCCGCCCAGATCCAGAACTTTGGTTTCATATCCTGTCTTGCGTCTGATATCAGCAATGAAGTCCAGCATTATCTCGGCCGTTCTGACATAGATCTCGGTTTCCTCGATCTGTGAGCCGATATGGCAGTGAAAACCCATCAGTTCGACGTGTTCACAGTCGAGGGCTTTCTTAGTGATTTCTTCAGCTTGACCGGTCTCGATAGCAGACCCGAATTTGGAATCAACACAGCCGGTCCTGACGGCTTTGAATGTATGAGGGTCGATGCCCGGCGTGATCCTTAAAAGGATCTTCTGCTTGATGCCGCGTTTAGAAGCTTCTTTCTCGATGGCAAAGAGTTCCTCTTCGTTGTCGGTCACGAAGTAGCCGACACCATTATCCATTGCGTATGCGATATCGCGGTCGGTCTTGTTGTTGGAATGGAAGAAAGCTTTTTCCATGGGGAAGGCAGCTTTCTTGGCAGTGCAGATCTCACCACAGGAGACAACGTCAGTTCCGAGCCCCTCTTCGGCGATGATCTCATAGATCTTGATGAAGCTGGCTGCTTTCGATGCATAAAGCACCATGCAGTCTTCTCCGAATGAGTCTTCGAGAGCTTTTTTGAATGCCCGGCACTGTTTTCTGATATAGTCTTCATCCATCAGATAGACAGGTGTCTCATAGATCCTGGCAAGTTCGGTAGTATCCTGTCCTGCGAAAAGGAGTTTTCCTTCTGCATCGACAGTTATGTTCTCACAAATGAGATCTTTGTCGTAATTCATGTTAGTTTCCTATAAAAGATTCTTGCGCATCTCTTCCGGTGACATCAGTGAAAGATCAGCCGGTGCGACATCAAAGACACTGATGCAGCCGCGTGATCCGCGCTGATACATCCTGAAGACAGCCCTTGCAAAAGCAGTCATGACGCTTGCTGTGAATTCGGGATTGGAGTCCAGTGTGAGCTTATACTCGATGGTCTCCTTGTGTTCGTCCTTCTGACCGGTGGTTCCAGAATGGATCACAGCACCGCCGTGAGGCAGTTCACCATGATCACGAAGGAGTTCTTCTTCCGTGACAAATTCGACGGTCGTATCATATGGTTCGAAATAGTCAGGCATGGTCTTGATCTGTTCTGTGATAGCGGCTTTATCCGCTCCGTCTTCAGCGACTACATAACACTGTCGGAGATGCTTCTGTCGGGCAGTGAATGAAGGATTCTCCCCTTTCCTGACTGCTTCCATGGCATTTTCGATAGGGATCGTATACTGTCGTGCATCTTTTACGCCGGGGATCCGTCGGATAGCATCGGAATGTCCCTGGCTGACGCCTTTGCCCCAGAATGTGTACACCTTGCCGCTGGGGAGGATGGATGCGGAATAGAGTCGGGCAAGAGAGAACATGCCGGGATCCCAGCCTGTGCTGATTAGGGCAAGATGTCCTCCGGCCAGTGCTGCACTGTGCACGATATTGAAGTGTTCGTTGATATGGTTGTGGTTATCGAAGGTATCGACCACATTAAAGCTGCCTGCGTACTGCGGGGTGACATGAGGAAGATCAGTGGCACTGCCTCCGCAAAGCAACAGGACATCGACCTTGTCACGGTAGTTGATAAGATCGATAGCTTTATATACAGGCGCACCGGTGATGGTCGTGATGGATGCAGGATCACGCTGGGTGAAGATGCCAACGAGTTCCATATCCGGAGCATTGGTCACGCTGATCTCGGCGCCTTTACCGAGGTTTCCGTATCCAAGTATTGCGATTTTCATATCAAAAGCCTTTCTTACTTGAGCAAGTCAGTCATGGTATATAGACCGCTCTTCTGTGTAATCAGGAACTGCGCTGCATTCAAGGCACCTTCCGCGAACAGAGCGCGGTTAAGTGTCTCATGCTTCAATGTGATCGTCTGGTTCTGAGTACCGATGAGTACTTCATGTTCACCAGCGATGTTTCCCATCCTGATGGCGTGGATGCCGATCTCATTGGGAGTACGTTTTCCCATCCCGGCCCTTCCCAGCTTATTCGTGAGCTCAGGTCTGACCGATCTGATGCCTTCTGCGATAGCCAGAGCAGTGCCGCTGGGAGCATCGACTTTGCGGTCATGATGTTTCTCGATGATCTCGATCTCAGCATCCTTCATGACTGCCGCTGCCTCTTTGGCCAGCTTGATTAGGAGAGCGATGCCCAGTGAATAGTTTGCTGCGAAGAAGATAGGAATGCTCTCAGCAGCTTTTTTGATTGCTTCCTTTTCTTCATCTGTCTGTCCGGTCGTGGCGATGACGGCCGGGATCTTGTTCTCAACTGCAAAAGCCAAAAGATCGTTCGTCAAAGAATGATGCGAGAAATCGATGATACAGTCGACATTTTTATCAGCTGTGGCAAACGATTCTGCACAGGGGATGTCCAGTTTTCCGGTTATGTTATTGTCTACGCCGGCAACGACTTCTGCTCCGCAGTAGCCGTTCTCGGCGAGTTTGACGACTTCGCGTCCCATGAAGCCGTAAAGACCGCTGACTAGTACTTTCATCTTCAGTTAGTTCTCCACGACTTTGATGCCAAGGTCTTTCATGATCTGTAAGAGTTTTTCTTTGTTCTGAGGTTCCATCTTGGTGAGCGGCAGTCGGATGGCGCCGTCGCAGAAGCCCATGGCGGCCATGGCGGCCTTAACGGGGATGGGATTGACTTCGCAGAACAGGGCATTGACTAAAGCCATGTATTTGAGCTGCATGGCAGCTGCGCCTTTTACGTCGCCGCTGAAGAACTTTTTACAGAGTTCAGAAGTCTCTCTAGGAATGACATTGGAGAGTACCGAGATGACGCCTTTGCCGCCGATGGAGAGGATGGGAACGATCTGATCGTCGTTACCCGAATAGATATCCATCTTGCCTTCGACGAGAGAAGCGAGAGTACAGATCTGTGCGATGTTGCCGCTGGCTTCTTTGATAGCGACGATATTGGGGTGATCGGCTAATCTTGCAACGGTGGGAGGCAGGAGGTTGCATCCGGTGCGGCTGGGGACGTTATAGAGGATGCAGGGTTTATCTACTGCATCAGCGATGGCAGTGAACGATTCATACAGACCATTCTGTGTGGCTTTGTTATAGTAGGGAGTCACGAGCAACAGTGCATCGGCTCCGGCTTTGCAGGCATATCTTGAAAGCTGGATGGCATAGGCTGTGTCATTGGAACCGGTGCCGGCGATGACCGGGACCCGGCCTGCTACACGTCCTACACAATAGTCGATAGCGGCTTCGTGTTCTTCGTTGGAAAGGGTAGAACCTTCACCTGTAGTGCCGGCAACTACGATGGCATCGATGCCTTCTGCGATCTGCCAGTCGATGATCTTACCGAAAGAATCAAAATCCAGACTGCCGTCGGGATTCATAGGGGTGACTACTGCGGTCGCTGCGCCCTGAAATACTGTTTTTTTCATTTTTATATCTCCTGATCGATTATTTTTTAATTAATTATCCGTTGAGCCTAACGGGTATACCATGTTTCTTTAGTTCCTGTTTAAGATCCGGTATGGAGACTTCTCCGAAATGGAAGATCGAAGCGGCAAGGCCGGCATCTATATCCGGGATCTCTTCGAAAAGATCTACAAAATCCTTGATGCATCCGGCACCGCCAGAAGCGATGACCGGAACATTTACCGCCTTACGTACAAGTTTTAACAATTCGATATCAAATCCCTTTTTGACGCCGTCGGTGTCGATAGAATTGACTACGATCTCTCCTGCGCCCAGGGATACTCCTTCTTCTATCCATTTTATGGCGTCCATGCCGGTATCGACGCGGCCGCCTTTTGCAAATACGTGAAATGTATTATCCACTCTTTTGATATCTACCGACAACACGACGCACTGGTCTCCGTATATCTTGGAGGCCTCTCCAATGAGACCGGGATTTCGGATAGCACCTGAATTGACGCTGACCTTGTCAGCTCCGCATTTGAGTACCCGGTCGAAATCCTCGACAGTGTTGATGCCGCCGCCAACGGTCAGAGGGATGAAGATCTGGCTGGCGACTTCTCTCAGTATGTCAGTGAAGAGCTTTCGTTCTTCGAATGAAGCTGTAATATCATAGAAGACCAGTTCATCGGCGCCGTTGTCGGAATAGTATTTCCCCAGAGCTACCGGGGAATCGACATCGGCAACACCTTCGAAGTTGACTCCTTTTACAACTCTTCCGTTCCTGACGTCGAGACAGGGGATGATCCTTTTAGTTATCATTTCGCCACCTCGATCGCTTCTTCGATGGAGACTGCTCCGGAATAGTATGCCTTTCCGATGATCGCTCCATACAGATCTAAGCTGCGTAGTATCTTGATATCTTCGATACTCGATACACCGCCCGAAGCGGTGACATCTAACGTGTATCGTTCTGAAAGATCTTTATAAAGTGAATTATTGGTTCCCTGCAGTGTGCCGTCTTTGGAGATATCGGTGCAGATGACGTTCCTGATACCGAAAGACTGCATTTTGGTCATGAAGTCATCGAGAGTGATGGGAGCGACTTCGAGCCAGCCTTTGATGGCGATCTTGCCTTCTTTGATGTCGGCGCCAACTGCCACGAGATCACCATATCTTTCGAGGGCTGACAGCAGGAAAGGTTCGTCTTTTACGGCTGCGGTCCCGATGATCACGCGGGATACGCCTGCATCTTTATAATCCTTTACGGCGTCCATGGTCCTGATGCCACCGCCGATCTCGATGAAGAGACCAGTCTCGTAAGCGATCTTTGAGATCGTCGTGATGCTGGAAGTAGTTCCCTTCTTGGCGCCTTCCAGATCGACGACATGCAGATGCGTCGCACCCATCTCTTTGAACGCTTTGGCGACGCTCACAGGATCGTCGCTGTAAGTCGTCATCTCGTCATAATTGCCTTTGTACAATCTGACGACTTTATTCTCATATATGTCTATTGCAGGAAAGATTATCATTCGTTATTTCTCGCAGAATGCTCTCAAAATATTAAGTCCGACTTCACCGCTCTTTTCGGGATGGAACTGACAGCCTACTACGTTGTCTTTTCTGACGATGGCTGTCACAGTCCCTCCGTAATCAGTGTCTGCTACAGTGTGTTCGTCGCAGTCAGCAGCATAGTAGGAGTGGACGAAGTATACGTAATCGCCCTCTTTGATGTATTTGAACAGCGGATCCTTTTTTCTGAAATGAAGCGCGTTCCAGCCGATATGCGGGATCATGAGCCCGTCTTTGATATAGCCTTTGAGCGGGATCACGTTGCCGGGTATCATGTGCAGCCCGTCATGTTCGCCGTATTCAAAGCTCTTGTCGAAAAGGAGCTGCATCCCGAGACATATGCCCATGACCGGTTTGCCGAGGGAAGCGGCTTTCTTTACAGTCTTGTCCATTCCAGACAGATGCAGTTTCTTGGCTGCGTCTTCAAATGCACCGACTCCCGGCAGGATGATCTTATCGGCATTGAGGATGGTTTCGGCATCGTCAGAAATGACGGCATCGTACCCGATGCTCTTGAAGGACGAGCATAGGGAGAAGAGATTGCCGACACCATAATCGATTATTGCTATCACTAAAGCGATCCTTTTGTAGACGGGATACTATTGGATGAATTTGGGTGTACGAAGATGGCACTTCGGATGCTGCGTGCAGCAGATTTGAAGACGCCTTCGATGATATGGTGCGCATTCTTACCGGCCAGCTGTCGGATGTGGATGGTAATACCGGACTCTCGGGCGAAAGCCTGCCAGAATTCTTCGCATAATTCAGTATCGAAATCTCCGACTTTGGCGGTCGGGATATCGAGCGAGCAGTAACAGCCGCCGCGTCCTGATATATCTACGGCAGTCATGATCAGTGCTTCATCCATGGGAACCGTTGCATCTCCATATCTGCCGATGCCGTTCTTTTCTCCCAGTGCCTTTTTGTAAGCCTGACCGAGGCAGATGGCGACATCTTCAGTGGTGTGATGGAAATCGACTTCGGTATCACCGACGCAGGCGACGCTGAGGTCGATCTTACTGTGGCATGAGAAGAGGTTCAGCATGTGATCAAGAAAACCGCAGCCGGTAGCGATCTCTGCTACACCAGTTCCTTCTAGGACGAGCTTGAGTTTGATATCGGTCTCATTGGTCTTTCGTTCGATTTCTGCACTTCTCATTTTATTTACCTTCTAAAATCAGTTTTGTTTTTTCTATCAGTGTCTTCATCTGATCGAGTGTCCCGATCGTGATGCGGTTATAGTCCTTGATCCTGTCAAGTTTGAAATGTCGGACCAAGACTCCGTTTTCTTTAAGATTTAAGTATAACTGTTCTCCGGATAGTTTATCTGTCCGCGCGAAGACGAAGTTGGCTTTTGAATCCAGGACTTCGAAACCAAGGGCACTAAGAGCATCCGTAGTCCAAGCACGGTTTGCGATGATGGTCTTGCAGTTATCCATGTAGTAATCGTTGTCTCGGAGCGCAGCGATGCCGGCTGCCGAAGTCATACGGTTAACGTTGTAAGGATTTGTTGAGTAACGTATCGTATTGAGATTGCCGATCAGTTCTTTGTTCGCGATGCCGAATCCCAGTCTTGCTCCAGCCATGGAACGGGATTTGGAGAAAGTACCGGTGACCAGCAGGTTGTCATATTTTCTGATGAGACTGATCGCGCTCTGTCCGCCGAAATCGATATATGCTTCATCTACGATCACAACGTTATTAGGGTTAGATGCCACGATCTTTTCGATGGAGTCGAGACTGAGGAACAAACCGGTCGGTGCGTTGGGATTTGCGATGACGACCGTCTTGTAGATGCCGATATAATCGTTTACGTCTATCGAGAGATCGTCTTTTACAGGAATCTCGGTGTAAGGGATGCGGTTCAGTTTGGCGAAGACCGGGTAGAAACCGTATGTGATATCAGGAAATGCCAGCGGTCTCTTCTCATCTGCAAAAGCCATGAAGGCAAAGTTCAGGACTTCATCCGAACCGTTGACCATGATCACTTCATCCTTGTCCACTCCGAAGACAGCTGCAAACTGTTTGCGCAGTTCAAGGCTTTCGGGGTCAGAATAAAGATTCAGCTTCTGGCTCTCCAAACGCACCGCTTCCGTCACCGATGATGATGGCGGAAAAGGCGATTCATTCGTATTCAGTTTGACGTAGCTCCTGTCCTGCGGCTGTTCCCCAGGTACATAGGGCACAAGCTCGTCATATCTTTCAGAAAAATACTTTTTCATTTTATTCAAAGCGCACGGTCATGCTTTTGGCGTGTGCATTAAGTCCTTCTTTTGTCGCGAATAATGCGATCTTGTTGTATACCTCTTTGAGTGCTTCTCTGGAATAGTAGGTGAACTGTGTCTTCTTGACATAGTCATCGACAGAAAGCGGAGATGAGAAGCGTGCTGTACCGCTGGTGGGCAGAGTGTGGTTGGGCCCGGCAAAGTAGTCTCCCAGAGCTTCAGGGCAGTATCTGCCCATGAAGATGGAACCGGCATGCTTTACTTTATCGAGATAATCGAAAGGATTATCTACGCAGAGCTCAAGGTGTTCGGGAGCGATCTCGTTTGCGATATCGATGGCGAGCATGAGATCGTTCTCTGCAATGATGATCTTTCCGTTGTTATCGATCGAAGGTCGGGCGATAGGCTCTCTGGGAAGGAGCGGGAGCTGGCGTTCCAGTTCGTCACTTACCTTCTGAGCAAATTCATAGCTGTCGGTCACGAGGACGGCAGTGGCCATCTTGTCATGTTCAGCCTGGGAGAGCAGGTCAGCAGCTACGAATACAGGGTTGCTCTTGGAATCGGCTACCACCAGGATCTCACTGGGACCGGCAATCATATCGATGGAGACTTTGCCGAAGACCTGTTTCTTTGCTTCCGCTACGAAAGCGTTGCCGGGGCCGACGATCTTATCGACTTTGGGAATGCTTTCGGTACCATAAGCTAATGCTGCGATTGCCTGTGCACCGCCGACTTTGAAGATACGGTCTACGCCGGCAACTTTGGCAGCAGCCAGGATGGCGGGATTGACTTTTCCTTCTTTGTTGGGAGGAGTGACCATGATGAGTTCCTGACATCCTGCGATCTTAGCAGGGATGCTGTCCATGAGAACAGTGGAAGGATAGGCCGCTGTACCGCCGGGGACATACATACCGATCTTCTCGATAGGGGTCACTTTTTGTCCCATGACGACGCCGTTCTTATCGTTGATGACGAAGTTGGTTCTGAGTTGTTTCTCGTGGAAGTTGCGGATATTGTCGGCAGCTTCTTCGAGGACCTGGATGAATTCAGGTTCCATGGAAGCGACGGCTTCATCGATCTCTTCCTTGCTGGTCTCGAGTGATTTCAGCTCGACCTTGTCGAATTTCAGACAATATTCATATAGAGCCTTATCACCGTTGTTGATGACGTTTGCGATGATATCGGCAACGATGCCTTCCACGTTGGAAGCGATGTTGTCGCGGAGGAATAGTTCGCTGTTGGGTACTTCGCCATACTTATAGATCTTAATCATTGTTTATTTGTCCTTTGATTTTATTCATGATTTTGTTTATTTCATCATCCTTGAACTTGAAGGAGGTCTTGTTTGCTATCAGTCTTGCACTAATCGGCATGATGACAGTTTTTATCTCAAGGTTATTTTCTCTTAGAGTAGTTCCTGTTTCAACTATATCCACGATGACATCGGAAAGACCCAGTATCGGAGCGATCTCGATGGAACCATTCAGCTTGATGATATCGATGTCGCGTCCTATGGAGGTGTAATAGTTGGATGCGATACTTGAGAACTTCGTAGCGACTCGCAGAGTCCTGTCTCCGTTGTCATAGAAATCTTTTGGTCCGGCGACTACCATACGACACTTGCCGATGCCAAGATCTAGGATCTCATAAACATTCGGTTCATATTCCACAAGTATGTCTTTTCCGACTACACCGATATCAGCTGCCCCCCGCTCGACGTAGATCGAGACATCCGAGGGCTTTACCCAGAAGAACCTGACGGTCTTATCCGATGATTCGAAGATAAGCTTTCTATTGTTGTCGTCGACATCGGGACATTCAAGCCCTGATGCTCTGAGTTTTGAATAGACGTTATCGCCGAGACGGCCTTTGGGGAGAGCTATATTAAGCATGGTTATCTATCCTCCCTAAGATCGATCATTTCTCTGAATCTGAGATTGGAAGGAATCATCTGCTGGGTGGTCACTGACCGCTTGGAAGAGATGATCTCATCTACTTTCTTGATCAGAAGAGACATATCGGTCTTACCATCGTAGACCAGAAGAACGTCTACATCATATTCATTTCGTTTTGCCGGCAGTTGTTCCAAAAGGTCGAGGTACAGAGCAAAGCCAATGGCCTTGCTGGATCTTTCGAGTTTAGTCATCATCTTATCGTACTGCCCGCCAGCAAGGATCCTATCGCTGATGCCATCGATGAATCCTTTGAACATGAAGCCGTTGTAATAGTTGATGTTGCTGACTACCGAGAAATCGAAGCGGATCTTATCACTGAAGGGGGAATTGTCGAGCATGACTGACAGCTCCCGCATTTTTTTGAGATCATCATCCGCGCAGCATGACTCCAAGGTTTCCAGAACCTTACTGCGTTCACCATATGTCTTTACCAGCATCTGCAGTGTAGCGCAATTTTTGGCATCTACTTTGTATTCTTCGCATAATCTCTTCAGATCGTGAGAGTTCTTTTCTGAAATGAATGAGATTGCCTTCTCAAAGAAGCTCTCGTCGTCATTGCAACTCTTGATCAGCTTCGACAGAATATCCAGATTGGAAATCTCGATTATGAATGAGTCGGATATCACGTTCAAACTCTGTGCGGCCAGTGCGATCACTTCGTAGATATCATACAGATTGATGTCGCCAATGCATTCCAGACCGGTCTGCATGATCTCTTTGAAGCGACCGGTGCTATCCGATACGCGGTATACATTCTCGCTGTAGTAGACCTTTTGTTTGTAGCCGGTTATGTCGTCACCGTTTTTGATGATGGAAAGGGTGACGTCAGGCTTGAGAGCCATCAGTTTACCGGTGGTATCATTGAATGTGATGACCCTGTCGCTGACGAGAAAATCCTTGTTTCGGATATAAAGCTCATATTCCTCGAACTTGCTCATCCGATAGGGGAGATAGCCGTATCTCTTGTAGATACTGCGCAGTGCGAGGATGGCTCTCTCGTCATCTCTTAAATTCTTTTCATCTATTATCGTTTCTTTCATTTTTGACCTATAATTCCTATGTGCTAGGCACTTTATCACTTTATCTCGCTAATGTGATGCATTATAACACGGGTCTTTCTTTTATTCAAACATTTATGTTTTACCGATGGCAGTTTCGAAAATGTATAATGACGACAACTATGAATGATGCTTACGACCCGAGAAAAAAACTCAGATCTATCATACTTGCACTGCTTGCAGCGGTTGCATACTCGGTAAGTGTACCTTTTTCCAAGCTACTGCTTTCCCACGTGGGACCATCAACAATGGCAGCACTCCTTTATCTCGGTGCAGGAGTCGGGGTAGGGCTACTGTCTCTCTTTAGAAAAAAGGAAGAGAAGCATTCAGAAAAACTGTCGAAAAACGATCTGCCTTTCGTTATCGGAATGATCGTCCTCGATATCGCAGCGCCTATTTTTCTCATGTTCGGCATTGACAGCGGTACGTCATCTAATGCATTGCTTCTCGGTAATTTTGAGATCGTAGCGACATCCGTT
>JAEEOC010000132.1 GCA_016284035.1 Dehalococcoidales bacterium | reverse complement strand
CAGGATACTTTTGGAACGCTCTTTCGAGAGCATCGGGATCCATGTTCCAGGATTCTCTCTCAGAATCGATGAATACAGGCTTGCCGCCTTCATAAACGACCGGATTGACGGTGGCTGAAAATGTCATATCAGTGCATAGTACGAGATCACCGGGCTTCACGCCTGCCAGCTTTACTGCCAGATGGATGGCAGAAGTACCGGAAACTGTTGCAAGAGAATGGAGTTTCTTTCCTGCAGTACCATGATCTGACTCGAGATAATCGACCATCTCATTCTCAAAACCATCACAGTTGAAACCTAATGGGGCCACCCAGTTACGGTCGAAAGCTTCCTGAATGAATTTCTGTTCTTCCCCATGCATGGTGGGAGAAGACAGAAGGACCATGTCTTTCTTTTGAGCCCGCTGGTAAATATAGAGGATCCCCAGGCGGAGAAGCAACGCCCCAGCGAAGTTAAAGACGATGATGGCAAAGAGCGTGATAAAGAGGATATCACGGGTACCGAGGGTCCTGGCAAAGATGATATAGGCGATGCCGCCGATAATATCGGCAAGAGTCAGACGGATATAAGGTTCGAGATAACCATGTCTCCAGTCCTGACGATAGACGCCTAAGAAGATCCTTAAGGCAAATAGCGACAGGCCGCCCATCAGGAACTGGTAAAGGAGCTGTTCATTGGAGATCCCGACAGGGTTGGAAAGATGGAAGACTAGGAAGATGACGTCACTTACGACATAGACCAAAAAGTCCAGAAGTATCAGGTAGTACTTCAGGTTCTTGAACATCTCTTTATTATCGCGTTTTGCTGCCATTCCTGATCCTTATCGATAGGATGAAGGTCTCAAGTGTTCCTGAGACCTTCATTTTTTTAACTATTCGATGGGTTTGATCTCATCAACGCTCTTGATGAGGTCGAGACATTTAGCCTCGTTCATGTAATTACACATCTTGATGAAGTCATCGAGTGGGATATCATGAGCCTGACCGCCGTCTCGGAAGTTGATGGAGACCGTTCGATCGGCAACTTCTTTATCACCGAGTACGACGATGTAAGGGACCTTGTAGTTCTTATAGTTCTTGATCTTGTTGTTCATATGAGAATCATCAAGGTCTAATTCGATATGGATATGGTTCCTGCGGAGGAGCTTGGCAACTTCCTTAGCATATTCATTGTGCTCTGCTCGGATAGGAACGATACCTACCTGGGAAGGGGCGATCCAAAACGGGAAAGCACCTTTGAACTGTTCGATCAGGAGACCGATGAATCGTTCGAGGGAACCATAGATCACGCGGTGGATGATGACCGGGATCTTTTCTGTATTGTCTGCAGCGACATAGCAGACATTGAAGTTACGAGGAAGCTGGAAGTCGAGCTGTACAGTACCGGTCTGCCACTGTCTGCCCAAGCAGTCTTTCATGATGATATCGATCTTAGGTCCGTAGAAAGCACCATCGCCTTCGTTGATATCATAACCGCCCTCACCATATCGCTTGTCGAGGATAGCCTTGAGTTCAGCTTCAGCACGATTCCAAAGAGACAGTTCTCCCATGTAATCGTCAGGTCTGGTGGAAAGTTCAGGTCGGTAAGTCATACCGAAAATGCCATAGAAGCGGTCGGCGATATCAAGGATGTTGTTGACCTCTTCAGCGATCTGATCTTCGGTGACATAGTTATGAGAGTCGTCCTGTCGGAACATCTGTACACGCAGGAGACCATTGAGTTCACCGGACTTTTCTTTTCGATGGAGGACATCACAGTCGGAATATCTCAAAGGGAATTCCTTATAGCTGTGTCGTTTTCGTTTATAGATTATGAGAGAGTTGGGGCAGTTCATAGGTTTGAGACCATAGACATCTTTGTCTTCGGTCTCCATGCAGAACATGCCGTCACGGTAATGATCCCAGTGACCGGAAGTGATCCAAAGTGAATTCTTATTAAGGAGGGGAGTTGCGACTTCCTGATAACCGCGGGTCTCGTGTTCATCACGCCAGAAATCAAGGATGGTATTGATAAGTCTCATACCCCTCGGCAGCCAGTAAGGCATACCGGGTGCCATCTGATCGATGAAGAAGAGATCCAGCTGCGGACCCAGGATCCTGTGATCACGGGCCTTGGCTTCAGCCAGGAAATCGAGGTATTCCTTGAGTTCGCCCTTGGACGGATAAGCGTATACGTAGATTCGCTGTAAAGAATCATTGTGTTCATCGCCTCTCCAGTATGCGGAAGAGGTAGATGCGATCTTGAAAGCAGCGGACTGGACGTCTTTGGTATTGGCGACATGAGGGCCGCGGCAGAGATCAGTGAAATCGTCGCCGGTAGTATAGATAGTGATCAATTCATCAGCAGGAAGCTCATTGATGATATCGACCTTGTATTTCTGGTCTTTGAAGATTGCCAAAGCTTCATCTTTGGTAACTTCTTTTCTGGTGAAGGGTTCGCCCTTCTTGATGATCTCGGTCATCAATTTTTCGAGAGCGGGGAAATCGGCTTCAGTGATAGGATGAGGAAGACCGAAATCATAGTAGAAGCCATTGTCGATCTGGGGACCGATGGCCAGCTGTACTGTCTCATCTCCGAAGAATTTCTGGACAGCCTTGGCGAGAATGTGTGCCAAACTGTGGCGGTAAACCGGGAGATACTGTTCTTCTATCATTGTTAATCCTTTCACACCTCACGGGTACTTCCCGTGCAGGCAAAACAACAGATTTATTTTATACCTAGCGGAGAGATTAGTCGATTTTTCGTCATCGCACTTTACAGATATAATTAAAGCATATGGAAAACAACTACGAAGTATTCGCTGACTCCTGCAGAAAAATGGGGTTGGAACTGGATGATAAACAGCTTGACCTCATAAGGAGATATGCGGAACATCTCGTCGAGACCAATCAGAAATTCAATCTTACTGCAATCACCGAAGAAGCAGATATCCTTACAAGACACTTCCTCGATTCGTTCACGCTTTACCCCGAGCTCAAGAAAAAGCCCGAAGCAAAGCTTTTGGACGTCGGAAGCGGCGGCGGATTTCCCGGACTGGCGCTGTCAATCATCTTCCCTGACATGAAGATCTCCCTTCTGGAAGCCACCGGTAAGAAAACGGTATTCCTCAAGGAGACCGCAGAGCTGCTTGAGAGGAAGAACGTCGAAGTATTCAACGGAAGATGCGAAGACTATGCCGTGCTTCCGGAACACCGTGAACAATATGATTTCGTAACAGCCAGAGCTTTAGCCAGAGCGGCAACACTTCTGGAATACACTCTTCCCTTCACCAAGATCGGCGGCAAAGTGATCGCCTTGAAAAAAGGCAGTCTCGATGATGAGATCAGAGAAGCCATGCATGCCTGTCACATCCTGGGCGGTGAACTGGAAGAAAAGAAAGCGGTGACGTTATCTGAATTTGAAGGTGACGACCGTTTCCTTGTCATATATCAGAAAAAACGCAAAACTAGTGATAAATACCCCAGACGGAACGGCATTCCATCAAAATTACCCTTGTTATGATGGGAAAGAGGTCATTATGATCGATGTAAACGCAACCAATTATTTCGGCGATCCTGCAGCTGAACTGGAACTGTTCCTTGAGAAGTTCCCTCCCCATATCGCAGAAGCCATCCGACAGAACGGAAACACGGAAAAACTCCTGGAAGTCGTCATGGATATCGGCCGTATCCCGACTGCCCGTTTCCTGGATTATGAACTCGATCTGGCCGAAACCGAAGTGACCGAACAGGACATCGAATATGTAACGAGCCGTATCTCTCCTTTCGGAGATGACAACCGTTCCGGCATCACCCGAACTCTTCACAGGATCTCCTGCATCAGAAACAGAGAAGGAAAGATCGTCGGTCTCACCTGCCGTGTGGGCCGCGCCATCACCGACTCTGCCAAGATCATCGAAGACCTTATCCTTTCCGGCAAGAGCATCCTTCTTCTTGGACGTCCGGGCATCGGTAAAACAACGATCCTCAGAGAAGCATCAAGGATCCTTTCCACTGTCGGCGGAAAACGAGTAGTCATCGTCGATACATCCAATGAGATCGCCGGCGACGGCGATATCCCCCATCCTGCCATCGGAAAAGCACGACGAATGCAGGTCAGCGTCACTGCCCAGCAGCATGCCGTTATGATCGAAGCTGTCGAGAACCATATGCCTGAGGTCATCGTCATCGATGAGATCGGTACCGAACAGGAAGCTGCCGCAGCCCGCACTATCGCAGAGCGCGGTGTCCAACTCATCGGTACTGCTCACGGCAACATCCTCGAGAACCTCATGATCAACCCGACGCTTTCCGACCTCATCGGCGGTATCCAGGCCGTGACACTGGGCGATGAAGAAGCCAAACGACGAGGCACTCAGAAGACGATCCTTGAAAGAAAGGCTCCGCCCACTTTTGAGATCGTGATCGAGATCCATGACCGATATCAGCTGACGGTACATCCCAACGTAGCAGAAGCTGTCGATGAGAGTCTCCTCGGAAATACCCCCGAAGTCGAGATCAGGACCATCGAAAATGGCGAAGTCAAGATCACTAAAGCCCAGATCGAAGCTCCGTCCAAGGAAACCAAGAACGAAAACAATAACACCAAGAGGACGAAAGAAGTCCACGGAGAGAGTTCGACACTCTATCTCTTCGGAGTCAATGCATCCCGACTTGCTTCCGTTGCCGAGGATATGGGCATCCGCCTCAAAGTGACCGACAATCTCAGATATGCCGATACCATGGTGACCACTAAGGCATACTTTATTAGGAAACCTCAGAAGATCCGGGATGCCGAATCCCACAACATCCCCATCTATGTCCTGAAGAACCCCAATCCCGGACAGATGCGTCATATGCTTGAGACACTGTTTCCCCAGGCTGCACGCTCAGCCGCGAAGTCTAACGCCAACATGAAGGTCGATGACTACAACATCGAAAAAGCCATCAAAGAAGCTGAACGGGCTGTCAAAGAAGTCAAAGAGAACAACGAAGAAGTGCAGTTAAGCCCCCAGGTCGCCTACATCCGACGTTTGCAGCATCTGGTCGCCGAGCGCAATAATCTAGCATCCGAGTCCCACGGTCTGGGAACAGAACGCAGGGTCTCGATCTATCCAGAGGACGAATAGAAAAGATGTTCATCACATTTGAAGGCGGAGAGGGCAACGGCAAATCCACACAGAGCAAGATCCTTTATGAAAAGCTGAAGGGATCCGGCAAGAAGTGTATCCTGACCCACGAACCCGGCGGGACAGAAGTCGGCGAACTCATCTGCAAGATACTGAAATCAGAACACAGCGAGCCAATCTCAGCTGAGACCGAGCTACTGCTCTTCAACGCATCACGCTCCCAGCTCATCGAACAGGTCATCCTGCCTGCTCTCAATGATGACGCGATCGTGATCTGTGACAGATACACAGATTCGACATTGGCCTATCAGGGATATGCCCGCGGACTCGATCTCGAGACCGTCAGGAAAGCCAACGTCTTAGGTTCTCACGGGATAGTACCCGACCTGACATTCTTCTTCGATATGGATCCTAAGTCCAGCTTCTCACGTATCAAGACCAAACTGGACCGCATCGAAAAAGAATCCTTGGCATTCCATGAAAAAGTACGCAAGGGATTCAAAGCGATCGTCAAAGCAGAACCCAAACGTTTCGTCACTATCGACGCGTCAAGATCCATCGAAGAGATCAGCGAGATCATCTGGAACGAAGTATCATCCCGCATAGAAAATGGCTGTAACAAATAACAAGAAAGTCCTTTTAGCTCTCAGCGGAGGAGTCGACTCCTCTGTGAGTGCATTGCTGCTCAAAAAAGCCGGCTATGATGTAAGTGCCATATGGATGAAAGTAACGGACGATGCATCCCCTTTAGCCGCAGAGACGAGCGCCAAAGAATTAGGGATAACGCTTACCAAGATCGATATTACCGAAGAATTCAAAAACATCATCATCAATGATTTCTGTCTTGCCTATCATAACGGCCGTACCCCCAATCCCTGCGTCAGATGCAACAGGCTCATCAAATTCGGAAAGCTGGTCACATACGCCAAGGAAAACGGCTACGACTATTTTGCGACCGGCCATTACATCCGCAGGATCGGCAACAGCATCTATAAAGGACTCGACCCTAAAAAAGATCAGTCGTATTTCCTGTATGACATCGATAAGGATGTGATCCCGTATATCCTATTCCCGTTGGGAGAGATGACCAAAGAAGCTGTCCGGATGATTGCGAAAGATAATGGTCTAACTGCGCATTCCAATAAGGACAGCCTCGACATCTGTTTCATCCCGGACGGAGATTATGCAACACTTATCGAGAAACGCTACCCTTCCGCGTCCGGAGATGTACTGGACATCAATGGAAACGTCATCGGGACTCATAAAGGACTTGCCAGCTATACCGTCGGCCAAAGGCATGGTTTCGATACCAAGCTGAACGATAAGCTATATGTCAAAGCTATCGATACAGAAAAAAACACCCTCACAGTCTGTCTGCATGATGAACTGAACACATCATCGATCAAAGCAGCGGACGTGTCGATGCTTGCTGATATGGGAGATGAATTCGAAGCCCAGATAAAAGTGCGCTATCAGGCAAGACCTGTTGCTGGTACGGTCCGGATCAACGGAAGCGAAGCTGAAATAAAATGCGAAGACACTGTCTGGGCGCCAACTCCGGGCCAATCAGTAGTCTTCTATAAGGACGATCTTCTCATCGGAGGAGGTATCATCCTTTAATGGCTCCTTCTTTCGAATACGAAGACATTTTGGTATCGAACGGTTTTAAAAGGATCGCCGGAGTCGATGAAGCCGGACGAGGATGCATCGCGGGACCGCTGGTGGCTGCCGCCGTCATCCTGCCTGCGGACAGGGAACTTCCCTGGATAAAACTCCTCAATGACAGTAAGAAACTGACCGAAAAACAGCGAGACGCACTGTTCCCAGAGATAACTGCCCACTGCGAATACGGCACATGCCTCATCGATGCCTATACCATCGATGTAAAAGGCATGTCGTTCTGCGGGCGTGAGGTACTGGAAAATGCAGTAAAAGACATCGCCCCGCTCCCTGATTCGGTATTGGTCGATCACTTCAAACTGCCGACACTCAATCTTCCCCAGATCGATATCACTCACGGAGATGCACTGTCTTTATCGATCGCGGCAGCATCGATCGTTGCCAAAGTCACCCGTGACCGCATCATGGAAGAGATGGACAAAGAATATCCGAACTGGCAGTTCGCCAAGCACAAAGGTTACGGGACCGCACTGCATGCCAAACTGATCAAACAATACGGTCTTTCCCCTATCCACAGAAAAAGCTTCTGCACAAACTTCATCTAGTTATAAATCTTTCACTTCAACAGGTATAATATCTCAAAAGAAACGGGAGATATCCTATGCGCATAGTTATAAAGATAGGCACAAGCACCCTGACCCATAAGACCGGACATCTCAATATCCGCAGGGTCGAAACGATCTGTAAAGTGATCTCCGACATCAAGAATGCCGGACACGAAGTGATCGTAGTATCCTCAGGTGCCATCGCCATGGGCGTCGGCAAACTGGGCTTGGAAGGCAGACCATCCGATATGGCTACCAAACAGGCATCCGCAGCCGTCGGTCAGTGCGAACTGATGTATACCTACGACAAGATATTCAGCGAATTCAATCACAATGTCGCACAGATCCTCATCACCAATGCTGACCTTCATAATGAAAAGAACTATGCCAACTTCAAGAACACCCTTTCCCGTCTCTTAGAACTCGATGCTATCCCCATCATCAATGAGAACGATACCATCGCTACCGACGAGATCGTCATAGGCGATAATGATACATTAGGTGCAGTGGTCGCCAAGAGCGTCCATGCCGAACTGCTGATACTGATGTCGGATATCGACGGACTTTACACCGCAGACCCGCGCAAAGATCCCAATGCCACACTGATACCGGTCGTTAAGAAAGTCGATGAAGCGACCTATGCATTGGCCGACGGCAAAGGCTCGACTTTTGGGACCGGCGGTATGGTCACCAAGCTCAAAGCGGCCGAGATTTGCATCGAAGCAGGCTGCGACATGGTCATCACCAACGGCAAAGAACCTGCCAATCTCTATGACATTATCGACGGCAAAGCAGTCGGAACCAGATTTACAGGAAAATAAAAATGATCATCATGAAGAACATTCTGGAGAAAGCCAGAAAAGCCAAAGCCGAGGTATCCGTCAGCTGTGAAGCACAGCGAAACGATGCCCTGAAATACATGGCAGACTCGCTCTTGGCTGAAACGACATCCATCTTATCCGCCAACGCTGCAGATCTAAAGAATGCTGAAGGAAAACTCTCCATCGCCATGATCGACCGATTGCGTCTCAACGAAGAACGCATCGTCTCAATGGCCAAAGGGATCCGCGAAGTCATAGAACTGAAAGACCCCGTCGGCAGGATCCTGGAAGAAAAGACCCGTCCCAATGGTCTCTTTATCCAAAAGATCGCCGTACCATTCGGCGTCATCGGCTGTATCTACGAAAGCCGTCCCAATGTGACCAGCGATGTGGCGGCACTGTGCATAAAGAGCGGCAATGTCTGCATACTTAAATGCGGAAGAGAAGCTTTCGAGTCTTCCGTTGCTATCGTAAAAGCACTCCGAAAAGGCCTCAAACAGGCCGGACTCACCGAAGATGCCGTTCAGATAATCGAAGATACTAACCGCGAGAGCACAAAGAAGCTCATGCAAGCCAACGGATATGTGGATCTATTGATCCCCCGCGGGGGCAAAGCTCTCATTAAAAGCTGTGTCGAGAATTCCACGGTCCCCATCATCGAGACCGGTACCGGCATCTGCCACGTTTATGTAGATGAAAAAGCCGATCTCGATATGGCGATAAAGATCATCAACAATGCCAAGACCAGCCGTCCCAGTGTCTGCAATGCTGAAGAAGTGCTCCTGATCGACCGTAAGATCGCAAAGGAATTCCTGCCCATGGTATATAAAACACTGGTAGAAGAACGGCTCAAAGCCAATCTCCAGCCTGTGGAACTGAGACTGTCCTCTGAATGTCTCAAGATCATTCCCGGCACTCCCGCCGGCAAAGATGATTTCGATACCGAATATAATGACTACATCCTGGCAGTCAAGACCGTAGCGGGCGTCAAAGAAGCATGCGAACATATCGCACAGCACTCGACGCAGCACAGTGAAACGATCGTCACTGGAGACAATGCAGCTGCCGATTACTTCCTTAAGAATGTCGATTCAGCAGCAGTCTACGTCAATGCCTCGACCAGATTCACTGACGGAGGAGAATTCGGACTGGGATGCGAGATCGGCATCTCGACTCAGAAACTCCATGCCCGTGGTCCCATGGGACTGGAAGAACTCACGACTTATAAATACATCATC
Organism: Dehalococcoidales bacterium; assembly: GCA_016284035.1. Classification (GTDB taxonomy): domain Bacteria; phylum Chloroflexota; class Dehalococcoidia; order Dehalococcoidales; family UBA1222; genus UBA1222. The sequence goes on along the minus strand of JAEEOC010000132.1, from coordinate 5,672 downwards.
CGCGGCAACGGACAGATCAGATAGGAAATAACATGAAATACGGATTTATAGGATGCGGCAATATGGGAGGCGCTTTGGCAAAAGCAGTCTCCAAAGTCACAAAAGACATTCTCGTAAGTGACCGTGACGAAGAAAAAGCCAGGGAAGCCGCCGCTTCACTCGGCTGCAAGGTCGGCACTAATGATGAGATCGCCACAAACTGCGACAGGATCTTTCTGGGCGTTAAACCCCAGGTCATGCAGAGCGTTCTCGACGACATCAAAGGGATCCTAAGTGAAAAAGATCCCATCATCATCACGATGGCGGCCGGTCTTTCGATGAAAAAGATCGCATCTTTCCTCGGCTATCATGCCAGGATCATTCGTATCATGCCCAACACTCCGGTACTGCTGGGTGCCGGCACGACCCTTTACTCATATAATGACAGGATCACCGATGATGTCATCGCTTCTTTTGTCGATGACATGCGTTATTCCGGCATCGTTGAATACCTTCCTGAAGAGCTGATAGATGCCGGATGTTCCCTTTCCGGCTGCGGACCGGCCTATATGTATATGATGGTCGACGCAGTGGCAGAAGGCGCTGTACAGTGCGGTCTTTCGCGTGAACAGGCGATCCGTTTCGCCGCAAGCACGATGAAAGGTGCAGCCGAGATGGTCCTCAACACCGATGAGGATCCCGAGATACTCAAACAGAGAGTATGCTCACCGGGAGGCAGCACTATCGAAGGTGTAAAGTCTTTGGACGCACATAACTTCAGAGACATCTGCATCGATGCCATAAAGTGCGCATACAAGAGGAACAAAGAACTCGGGCAGTAATACCTGTCACCCACTTTAACATGTCTGATTGTAGACTTGCTGCCGACAAAAGCTACAATGATACCAAGAGATGTTATACGACGCCTGAAAATCGTATAAAAGAAACAGTTAGTATATAATTAGACATGAGGAACAATCATGGAAAACAAATGCCCTAAATGTGGACACGTACTGAGTTCCACTGATAATAACGAAAAGATAGAATTCTGCCCGTTCTGCGGTGCCAATATCAAAGAGGAAGAGAAGCAGATAGAGAATGCTTTCTGTCCCCACTGCGGAAACAAAAGGACAGACTCGACTAACATCTGTTCTCACTGCGGAAAAGAGATCGAGAAACCCAAAGAGGAACCGAAACCATATCAGGCCGCTAGCAAGATCTCGGAACCTAACTTCCCGCCACTGCACAGCGTATCTGAACCTGATGTGGTCTCCAACGGATATGCCGGAGGTCTCTATAACAGCGACGGCGATTCAACTGCCAAGAAAGAGACCAAGCCTGCATTTGAAAACCCCACCGGTGAACCGGTCAGTCCGGCCAGTCCCGAAGATGAGATGAAGCCGAAGACCGTCAATCCTTTGATGGTCGTCAACAAGCAGGAGACATCCCGCAACGTCTTCGACATCGTCAACAATGCTCCTAAGCAGCCTGCCCAGACTCCTTCCTATTCGAATCCGGCCCAGCAGGACATCTTCAGGATGGTGAACCAGGCATCGCAGCAGCCGACATACGGAAGCTATGCCCAACCTCAGCAGCAGTCTTTCAATACTCCGCCTGCAGGCTATATGAATAACTATAATTCATATCCTCAGAATAATTATCAGCAGCCGTCCTACGGTGGTTATGTCCCTCCTCAGCAGCCGACATACACTCCTCCTCCCCAGTACTCGCGACCTGTTCCTGAACATCGTTCCTATAAGGAGAACAGTTATTCGGGTAAATCCGGTTCATATGATCCGCTGGACGATTACAGGAACTACAAGAACAACAAAGAACCTGAAAGGCATGAAGCACCGGCAAGAAGGTCATACGGCAGGAAAGACGGAAGCATGACCGGTATCTGGATCATGAGTGCTGTGCTCCTCATATTCGTCGCCGTAGGCATCTATTACTGGTTCTTCCTGAAATAGAGGATCCCGTATCATGTTCGGAGCATTGATCGGCGACATAATTGGATCACGTTTCGAAACAAACAATATCAAATCCAAAGAATTCGATCTCTTTACTGACGAATGTCATTTTACGGATGATTCTGTCCTGACATTAGCTGTTGCCAAAGCAGTATTAGACGTCAGGAACGGTCCGATTCCAGCATACCCTGATCTTCTCTCAGATTACGTGAAGAAATATATGCGTTATCTCGGACGTGCCTTCGTCAACGCCGGCTACGGCAAACGATTCCTTGAGTGGGTCATGGATGACGACAAGGAAGCCTACGGAAGCATCGGCAACGGGGCTGCCATGCGAATCGGTCCTGTCGGGTATGCATTCTACCGATCGGCTGATATGACGGCCTATGTCAAAGCAGCCACAGCGGTCACACACAATACCCAGCAGGCCATCAAAGGCGCCGAAGCAGTCTGCCGTGCCATCGCCATGGCACTCCGTGAAGAATCACAGGAAAAGATCCGTGAATATATCTCTCTTCACTACTATCCCCTTAATGAAAGCATGGAATGGTATCGTGAGAATTACGTGAACGATCTATCTTGTGACGGCACAGTACCCGTCGCACTGACAGCATTTATAGAAGCGGAGAGTTTTGAAGACGCCATACGCAACGCCATCTCTGTCGGCGGTGACAGCGATACAATCGCAGCCATCACCGGCTCTGTCGCCGGAGCATTCTTTGAGATCCCCCAGCAGATAAAGAAAGTTGCTTTTTCCTATCTGCCACCCATGCTTCTGGGCATATGTGAGGAATGGGACCGTTTTATGGTCTTATGACCTTCTTGTTAGCTTCCAATCGCTCTTTGCTTACCTGAGCCCAGGATTTAGTCTTAGATAATCTTTCCGCGAAATCTTTCATCACGAAAGGTATATCAAGGTCCTGAGGACACATGGTTGAGCAGTTCCCGCACTGGATACAGTCTGCAGGTCGGCTGCCTTCCGGCATGGCATCGATACGCATACCGATGGTGGGAGAGAGAGCAAAGAGAAGATCACGGTACAGTTCCATGATGCGCGGGATATCGATGCCCATGGGACACTTGTCGACACAATAACGGCATGCCGTACACTGAGGTCCCTGAGAAGTCAGATCCACAGCGACAGAGGCAAGCACGGCCTTATCTTCAAGAGTCAGCGGTACAAAAGAATTATAGATGCTGACATTAGAAACCATCTGCATCATAGTAGTCATACCGGAAAGGGTCATATATACATCCGGCAGTTCCTGAACGAACCTGAAACACCAGTCTGCCTGACTGTATTCAGGATGACGTTCCTTCAAGCGGGCTTCCTGCTTAGGATCGAGTTTGACGAGGCGTCCGCCTCTTACCGGTTCCATGACCCAGACTCCAAGTCCGTTAGACCTTACCAAGTCATACTTTTCTTTAGACTGCTGAAGAGTCCAGTCGACGTAATTGATCTGGAGCTGACAGAATTCCAGATGTTCGCCATATCTTTCAAGGAACTTTTTTATCGTAGGAATCTCACCATGGGTCGAGAAGCCCAGATGTCTTATCCTGCCCTGTTTTTTCTGTTCAATAAAGTAATCCATTATCCCCCATTTAGGGTCCAGATAAGTATCTAACGAGCACTCAGTGACATTGTGGAGCAGATAGTAGTCAAAATAATCGACCTGGCACTTCTGCAGCTGTTCTTCAAAGATCGGAGCAGGAGTGTGATCATCACAGATGATATGGCCAGGAAACTTGTCGGCCAGGAAGAAGGAATCGCGGGGATGGTTCTTGAGAATATTTCCGATAACGATCTCAGAATTGCCGCCGTGATAAGGATAAGCAGTATCGAAATAATTGACGCCGCACTCTAAAGCATACTCAACGAGCTTGGTAGTCTCAGCCTCATCGATCGCTCCCGTTTCAGTAACAGGAAGACGCATGAGACCATAACCTAACTGAGAGAGCTTATCACCTTTGAATTCTTTGTAAAGCATACTATGCACCCCACTTCAGAAAAGAATGAAAGGCACCGGAATAAAGGATGGTACGTGCCTATTTTGACTGGATGAGCGACATAAATTCAGCACGGGTGGTGGGATTGTTCTTGAAAGCACCGCGCAGTGCTGACGTGATGACACTGGTTCCGGGTTTCTTGATGCCGCGCATGATCATACACATGTGTTCAGCCTGTACCACGACAGCAACACCCAACGGTTTGAGTCCATCATTGATGGCATCGGCGATCTCGCTGACCATACGTTCCTGAATCTGCGGTTTACGTGCAATGATATCGACGACACGTGCGATCTTGCTGATACCCACTACACGTCCTTCTTCATTGGGAATATAAGCGACATGAGCAACTCCGTAGAACGGAAGCATATGATGTTCGCACATCGAATAGAACGGGATGTCCTTAAGAAGGATCATCTCATGATGACCAAGCTCAAAACCGACAGCAAGTTCTTTGATCGGATCGGCTTCGAGACCAGAAAAGATCTCTTTGTACATCTCAGCGACACGGCGCGGAGTTTCCTTGAGACCTTCTCTGTCAGGGTCTTCACCTATCGACAGTAATATCTGTCGGACCGAATCCTTGATCTGCTGTTGATCCATTTCTCTTTACCAACCCAACTGTTTTTCGATTGAAGCAAGATCAGCAGGGACTCTGATGATGCCCTGGAAATCTTTGATAGCGTTATCGGGATCCTTAAGACCATTGCCGGTAGCGATGCAGACGATCTTCTTGCCGGAGAAATCAGTACCGTTTCTCTTGAGTTTGAGGAGACCGGCCAAAGGAGCACAGGAGGCAGGTTCGGCAAATACACCGACTTTTTCAGCCATCATGTGATAGGCTTCGAGGATCTGTGCATCAGAAACCATGCTGATGGAACCATTTGATTCATCACGGGCGGCTTCAGCTTTCTTCCAAGATGCAGGATTACCGATACGGATAGCAGTAGCGATAGTTTCGGGCTTTTCGATAGGATGTCCCAAAACGATGGGGGCAGCGCCCTCAGCCTGGAAACCGGTCATCTTAGGAAGTTTAGTTGACTTACCGGCGGCATGATATTCCTTAAAGCCCTTCCAGTATGCAGTGATATTGCCGGCATTGCCGACAGGGATTGCCAGGATATCAGGAGCATCGCCCAATGCATCGACGATCTCAAATGCACCGGTCTTCTGTCCTTCGATTCGGTTAGGGTTGATGGAATTGACGAGAGTGACGGGGTGTTTGGAAGTCATCTCACGGACCATATTGAGTGCCTGATCGAAATTGCCGTCGATAGCTACGATCTTGGCGCCATGCATGATGGCCTGGGCAAGCTTGCCGAGAGCGATCTTGCCTTCAGGGATCACGATGATAGCCTGCATGCCCATGCGTGCAGCATAAGCAGCGGCAGAAGCGCTGGTGTTACCGGTGGAAGCGCACATTACTGCTTTGCTTCCGGCTTCGGCAGCCTTAGCGATGGCCATGACCATACCTCGGTCCTTAAATGAACCAGTCGGGTTACATCCTTCGAGTTTGAAGTAGAGTTCTTCACAGCCGATGACACTTTCGAGCATGGGAGCGCGTACCAAAGGAGTGTCGCCCTCACAGAGAGAAAGCATCGGAGTCTTGTCGGTAATAGGAAGATACTCCGTGTATTTGTAAAGCAAACCGCGTCTAATGTAGCCCATCTTTATTCCTCTACTCTTATCAAATTATGAACTTTCTTTACACTTGGA
>JAEEOC010000131.1 GCA_016284035.1 Dehalococcoidales bacterium | reverse complement strand
GGAGAATGGAATTGATCCCAATCCCTGTCCTCCGAAAATTTTCTTATCCTATCAAGTGTTTCCTGTTTCATATCAAAACCTCTCAATTTGATCGGTACTAATTAAGTATAGCTAAAAAAGAAGACTAAGATTACCCCTGTCAGATTTATATTGAATTGAAAAGTGTTCATTCCAAGTATGATAATTATCTAAAACGACACTGGGGACGACATGTTAAATAGGATCAAAGCAATAGCATTCCTGGGTGCAGTCATATTATTTGTGATAATCTTCGGAATCGGTCTTCTGGTCTCTTACGATACATCAAAGAGCATTTGGGATACCGTATGGCCACCACTATTGGTCGCATCAGTCGTCGTAGGTATCATAATTATCATCTTCAGCGTCATCTTTGGAATGATCAAACGTAAATTCATTAACAAACACCGAGAGATAGCAAAGGTACTGGGAAACAAGAGCCTCAATGAAATAACCACAGCTACAAAGGATGCTATTAAATCATTCAAGACATACTCCCCGCCTCTTTCAAATCAGGAAGGCACTCCCGGCGTCGATTATATGGAAAAACTGGGACAGGAAGAAAAGAGAATCGGGGCCGATAAGATTGCAGAGAAAGCCGCAGAACTGCTGAGATGCACTCAATGCGGCAGTCACGAATTCAAACGCGATCACAGACATCTTACCTGTCTGTACTGTAATTCCGAATTCATCTATAACTTCGACGGGACTATCACTGAAAAGACCATCGTCCAGGGAAATACCACGGGTTTCACCGATTCACAGCGCAAAGCATTCAATGAGGCTTTATCCTATCTTGAGGCCGGAGCATTCTCGCGCTACGGTCTAATCGAACAATTAAAAGAGGACAAGATTCCATTCTTGGATGCCAATTTCGCCGTCGATCATCTTAAAGTCGACTGGTTTGAACAGGCCTACCGTGAGGCAAAAGACTTCCTGAAGATAAGATCATTCACATTAGAAGAAATGATCGAACAGCTAAAATATGACAGGTTCTCATATGAGCAGGCCGAATACGGAGCCACTAAGGCACTACAAGGAAAATAGACCTAGACCTTAAAACCCTCAGCTCTGATAGCTGCTTCCGCCTTATGGATATCGCTGACTGTAACTCTGTAAGACCAGTACAGTCCCAATCCGAAGATACCGATGGATAAGCCACCAAAGATCAGAGCAATGACGAGGCCAGCACCTGAGAACCCTGAGATAATTCCGGCAAGGATTCCGAAAAACCATAATGCACCGATCAGGACGACTGCGATCAGACTGATACCTACGCATTTAATGATGCTGGATGGCTTTCGATAATAAGCCGTGAAGAAGAAATAGAACAATGCAACAAATAGACCTACGATATTGAAGATATAGCCTGTAACGATATTCAAGGCCATAGAGGGGATGTCCCTGGGATAAGTCTCGATTTCATGACGTTTGTTGGAGGGATATTCAGTCTCCCGCTGTCTATCAGACTTTTTGGTATAAGCTTCGGGATCGACCTTGGCGCCACAGTTGGGACAGTATTCGGTAGTAGTCTCGACTTGAGAAGCACATTTAGGACAGAACATGAGCATCCTCCTTACGTGGGATTCTACTCATTATTTTCGCACATAAAGAACTGTTTTGCGACAGTAAAGAGCCCTACTCCGATTCTTTCCTACCGGGAAGCGGGATCTGAACGAGAATGATGGCGATGAACATGATGATACATCCGATGAGTTCTTTAATAGTCATGGACTCATGAAGTATCAAGGCGCCGGCAATCACGGCAAAAACAGACTCAAGACTCATCAGGAGCGAAGCAACAGTGGGAGATGTAAATTTTTGTCCCACCATCTGTAATGTATAACCAACCCCACCAGAAATAACACCACAATAAAGGATGGGAATATATGCCGACAGAAGCGCATCCCAAGACGGTTTTTCCAAGATGAAAGAGATGACTCCCAGTATGATGGTTGCTATAAAAAACTGTACCGCCGAAATACGGATGGGATCTCCGATCTTTACGAAGTGATCGATGCAGAGGATATGACCGCTGAAAATCAAAGCACATACCATTACGAGCAGGTCGCCTTTAGTGAGCGAGAATCCTTCGTTCATACAAAGGAGATACATACCGAATACACCGATTAGTACTGCCACCCAAACGATCCAGCTTATCTTCTTGCGAAAAAATATGAAACTGATCACAGGGACGATAAGGATATACAGAGCCGTGATGAATCCTGCTTTGCCTGCCGTAGTATAGACCAGCCCTACCTGCTGAAAAGCGCTGGCTGCCGCCAGGAAGATACCGCAGAACACCCCTCCGATAATCTCATCCTTACTTAAAAAAAGGCTCTTTCCTGAAGAAACCACATTATCCTGCTTCCGTTCCCTACAGAACATGATGACAGCCACAAGCCCTACAGCAATAGCAGCCAGGAGCATTCGTGAAGCATTGAAGGTCATGGGTTCGACATCTTGGACACCCATTCTCTGGAAAACGAAGGCTGTGCCCCAGATAGCAGCAGTCAGGAGCAGGAGAAGATTACCCAAATGTCGTTTCTTCTTATCGTTCATAGCAGTAAAAAAGGAACGTATGTAGTATCATTTTTATGACTGAGTATGTCAAGTGAGAAGAAATGAAGATCGAAGAAGAGATTTTCCGAAAAGAAACAATCAATTTGGACCGTTTGATACCCTATGGGTTCGTTAAAGAAAAGAGCCTGTATGTCTATAAGTCCCTATTCATGAACGGGAAACTTGAAGCCGAAATAATCATAGATTCAAAAGGCAAAATCAAAGGAAACATAACCGATACTGTATCAAAAGAAGAATACCTGCCTATACGTATCGAGAGCAGCATAGGAGCATTCGTCGG
>JAEEOC010000130.1 GCA_016284035.1 Dehalococcoidales bacterium | reverse complement strand
CAAATTGTACTTTAATAGTTACTTATTATCAAGAACAAGGAATGAACGCAAATGGAATTACTCTCACGCTATTTACCTCGAGAAGAGTTTGATAACTATGATGACTTCAAGGCTAACTTTAAGATCACCGTTCCTGATGATTTTAACTATGCCCGCGATATCATCGATGCCTGGGCCGAAGGCGAGCCGGACAAGACAGCTCTCATCTACTGCAACGATGAAGGCTTCTCCAAGACTTATACTTTTGCCGAGATCTCGGAACTATCCAAGCGGGCTGCTACCTGGCTGACTTCGATCGGTATCAAAAAAGGCGATAGGGTACTGACCCTGGCACGACGCCGCTGGGAATACTGGATCATTGCTGTCGCTGTCTATCGTATCGGGGCAGTCCTGATTCCTGTCTCGATCCAGATGATGGAGAAGGATCTTATCTACCGCGTCAATACTTCAAAAGCCAAACTGATCCTTGCACTCAATGACGAGTTCGTCCTTAATCAGATCAAGAACGTCAAAGCTAACTGTGAGTCATTAGAGACCATTGCAACTATTGGTGATACAACTGCCGAAGGATATCGTTCATTTACTGCTGAATTTATCAATTGCGAACCTGCTCAGGAACTTTCCGATGCGAAAGAATCTGATGAGATGATCATTTACTTCACATCAGGAACTGCCGGCTATCCCAAGATGGCTGTTCACAACAGAAAGTATCCTTTGGGTCATATCGTGACCGCCAAATTCATGCATTGCGTTGAGAATAATGGTCTGCATCTCTGTCAGGTGGATTCTGGTTGGGCCAAATTCGGCTGGGGCAGTATCTATGCTCAGTGGATCTGCGGCACCGCTATCCTCGGTTATGATCCTGCAAGGTTCCATGCCGGCGAATTGCTCGATATGATCGAAAAATATAAGCCGACCACCGTTTGTCTTCCGGTGACCATGTATCGATTCCTTCTTAAAGATGGTTTTGATGGAAAGAAAGTCGAGAGCGTAAAGTGGTTCACTACTGCCGGAGAACCTCTTTCCGGTGCCTCCAACCTTGAATTCAAGGATATCACCGGTCAGTTTATTCATGAGGGTTTCGGCCAGAGTGAGACCACTCCTATCACCTGTACCTTCCCGTGGATTAAAGTAAAACCATCTTCCATGGGCCGTCCTTCTCCTCTCTACGATATCGCTATCGTCGATCCCGACGGCAAACAGTGTAAACAGGGAGAAGCAGGTGAGGTCGTCATTTATGTCCATGACCGCAAGAATCAGCTGGGCCTTCTCGATTATTACATGAATGGTACAAAATATGATCCCGCAGAAGATGGCGTCTATCATACCGGTGATCGTGCCTACGAGGATGAAGATGGTTATTTCTGGTATGTCGGTCGTGAAGATGACATGATCAAGTGTTCCGGTTATCGTATCGGTCCTTTTGAGATCGAGAGCATCCTTAATACTCATCCTGCAGTTAAGGAGGCAGCCATCGTCGGTGCTCCTGATCCTGTCCGTGGACAGATCGTCTGTGCTGTTATCGTACTCCATGATGGCGTCGATCCTTCTTATGAATTGACCAAAGAACTCCAGGAGTATGTAAAAGATAACACTGCTCCTTACAAGTATCCTCGAAAGATCGTCTACGTCCCAGAACTGCCTAAGACTTCTTCCGGTAAGATTATCCGACGAGAAGCTAAGAACCTGATCAGATAATCCGTTTTCTCAAAAAAGGTAAGAATAGACCCGTATGCGTTATAATGAACCGTACGGGTTTTATTTTTATGAACGCATATCAGGAAAAACTCACAGAAGAACTGAAGTTCCTAATCGATTATTGTGACCGACATGGCCTCAATTACTTCGTCATTGGAGGAACTCTTTTGGGCGCTGTACGTCACAAGGGCTTCATACCCTGGGATAACGATATCGATTTCGGCCTTCCCAGACCTGATTACGAACGATTCATCGAGATGTTTTCAAAAGAAGATGGTCGGTATCGGGTAGAGACTTCATATTCTGATGCTCCTGAGTTTCTTTACAAGTTCTCAAAGCTGTATGACACTACAACGACTGTTATCGAAGATACCCAGAAACCGTGCAAGCGGGGGATTTTTATCGATATCATTCCTTTAGACGGAATCGGAAATACCTGGTTATCAGCTAAGCTGCACTTCCTTCCCATCTATGTCCTAAATACCTTCCTTACCGCCAATGTGATCTCGGAAAGATGGGACCGTCCAAATTGGCTCAATCGCGTCATCAGATTTGTCGGCTATATCCCGGCTAAGTTCGTTAACACTAAGAAGCTCCTGGCTAAGCTTGACCGCATGTGCAAGAAAAGGGATTTTTACTCCAGCAAGTATGGCGGCGTCCTTAATGGCGGATACGGGCTAAGGGACATCGTCGAGACAAAGCTCTTCACGGAAAAAGCTGAGTATGATTTCGAATATCTCAAGGTCAAGAGCATCAAGGATTACGACGCCTATTTGACTCATTTGTATGGTGATTGGCGCAAGCCGCCTGAGGGCGACCGGAAGAAGTCCGATCACGAATTTGCTTTCGTCGACCTCAACAAATCCTATCTCGAGGACTGATTACTTACGCAGCAATGCCTCCATCAGGATGATATCTTCCTGACGGACGATTTTTATGTTATTGCGTGATCCCTCGCAGAAATAAAGCTCTTCACCCAGGTTGTGTAATAACATGTAGCAGCATGATTCGGTCATCTTATGATTGATGTCGTCGCTCTTGATGAAAGCATTCTTTATCTTGCTGAATGTATATGCTTCAGGACCTTGGATGGTGATTATCTTGTCCCGGTCGAGACATTCGGTCTTCTCTTCAGAGCGGTAGAACTGTATATATTCCTGCATGGATTCGTAGGTGACGGCCGTGCCCTGTTCGCGGGCAGAGTAGAGGAGTTTAGAGATCAGTTCCTCTGGGACCAGGGGACGAGTCGCTTCCTGGAAGATGAGGAGATCATCGTCTTTGATACTGGTATTGGCCCACAGGTAGTTCACAGCATTCCTGGCGGATTCGATGGCTGACGGTCCGTCCTGCAGTACTGCTGACACCTTAGTGATCTTGTACCTGTCGATGTATGACCGCAGGATGTCCTCCCAGCCTTTAAGACAGACCACGATGATCTCATCGATGAAGGGATGTTTCTGATATGTTTCCAGTGCGTACATGATGAGAGGCTTTCCCAAGACGTTTACGAATTGGGTGGGGACGTTTTGGTTGGTCCTGATGGGGCGTCCTCCGGCCAGTATCACGGCGATATTGTGAGTACGGGCAGGGCGGTCCTGTTTTTTTGTGACTTTTTGGGAATCGACATCGGAACCGATGATGAGATCTTCTAACGATGTTTCCAGGAACTGGGCGATCTTCTGCAGTTTATCGATCGTGATATCGTTCTCGCCTGATTCGATCTTGGCGATGGTGGAACGGGTCTTGTAGCCCATGAGCTTGGCCAGTTCGCCCTGTGACATGTTGAGTTCAAATCTGCGTCGTTTGATATTGGATCCGATGGACATGAAAACCACCCAAAACAGTTTGATATGTGTATTATAAATCAACACATGGTGATTATCAAGAAATGTTGATTGATATATTACATTAGGCTAGAATTCCTCTTGTTATGAATTTCATTTTGATCATGTCCGGCGGGGCAGGTGACCGCGTCGGTGCATATATACCTAAACAGTACCATGTGGTAGCCGGCAAACCAGTGATCGATTACGTCATCGATGCCTGCGTGTCGTCTGAGAAAGCCGACAAGATTGCTATCGTCATGGATAAGAACTGGATCAACTATTCCGACAAGATCAAGAACTCGGATTTCCTCATCATCCCCAATGGCCAGACACGTATCCAGTCGCTTCACAACGCTTTAGTCGAGATCAAGCGCGATTATACCTGCGATAAGATCGTCATCGTGGATGCTGTTGCCCCCTTTATCTATTCCAAGATCATCGATGATTATTTTGACTGGCTCGATGAATACGATGCCGTGATCACTGCCCAGCATATCACGGGTGCTCTTACCAATACTCATGACGAAAATCTAAACCGTGAGGATTATATCATCACCCAGTCTCCTGAGGCTTTCCGCTTCGATATCTTCTATAAGAACTTCGATCCGAAATTTCCGTATCAGGAGATGGCCGGGATGCTGCCTCCCGGAAGCAAGCGTAAATACTATTACGGATTTAAGAATAACCTCAAGCTCACATATGATTATGAACTGGGTTATGCCGAATATATGCTGTCTAAGATCGGAGCGACCAGGAATGCTAACAATATCGCATTCTTCAACCGCGGTATCCTGGTCACCGAAGGTCTGCGCTCATTCCTCCTCCGCAATGATAAGGAGAGGACTGAAAAATGGCTGGATGATATCTATCGAGCGTTCCCTCGGCTCATCCAGAAATGGAGTCTCACTTCATTCATTCCTAACCAGTCTTCGCTTTACGGACTGGTACTTCAGGCTACCAGTTCCAAGTTCGGAGACGTGGTAATAAAATTCATTCCTGAATTCGTGGGAAGATATGAACGAGAGCTGGAAGCCATGCAGCATCTTCCTTCAAGCTATATGTGCCGTCTCTATGACTGGGATCTAGAATCCCGCTGTATGCTCCTCTCAAAGGTCGAGAATGCTCATTTTGCTTCCTTTGATGAGAACCTGAAACTTACCGATTTCTTCCATAAGGTCATCGGTGACGCTGTTCCGTACAGCGATGACCTTGAACTGAAGTACATCCCAGATTATTACGACGAGCTTATCAGAAAGCTCAATGCTATGGATATCGTTCCTTATCAGAAAGAACCTGTCGAACGCGAACTCAAGTATGCTATCGGTCTTTATGAACGCTACTTTGCCGATGCTCCCAAGTATGTTCTTCATGGTGATCTTCATTATCTGAATGTCCTCGATGACGGTGTTGCTTTCTACGGCATCGATCCGAATGGTTTTATCGCACCCATCGAATTGGAATGTGTGAGATTCATCCGTAATGACGTCCGCGACCATGCATCTTTTGGTTACAAGGAAAGATATGAACTGCTTTTGAATTCTTTTGCCCGTTTCGTTGACCGTGAGAGATTGAATCTCATGTTCATCATCGATATGGCCATGTGTACTTATAACAGCGTCTTCGAGAATGAAACTGATGCAGAGACATTAGTGGATCTTGAGCTCATCAGGATCGCTCGTGAGCATTATGAAGAAACTATGAAAAAAGAGAAGGTCACGGCATGATGACAGATTCGCTTATAATCGGACCGGTTTCTTTGGATATCAATATCGACTGCCACGGAAACGAACGCCGTGAGATCGGCGGAGCCGTAGTGGCTGCCGGTTATGCAGCTTCGCGTTCCGGGTATGATGTCGCAGTCCTCACCAAATCTGCTTTGCCGGATGATGAAGTGAAGAAAGTCTTTTCTGCTTGCGATGCCAAGATCTTCCATCTTCCGTCTCCGACATCCTGTTCCATAGAGAACCGCTACTTCGATGAGTCTAAGGAAAGACGACAGTGCACATCCATTTCGGTCTGTTCACCCATTACAGAGCCGGAGATCGATGGTGTCATCAAAGATGTTAACCCTGAGATCCTGCATTTTGCCGGACTCGTCTGGGGGGACTTTGACGAATCCTATTTTGAAAAGTTTTCTGATCGTGCCATGATTGCCGTGGACGTTCAGGGAGTCCTGCGACATGTCGAATCAGATCACTCCATGGCTTTTCATGACTGGGAGAACAAAAAGAAGTATCTTCCTTTCATCGATTTCCTCAAGACTGATGCTGCTGAAGCAGAGGTGCTTACTGGACTGTCTGACAGGAAACAGGCGGCAGAGCTTCTGCATTCTTGGGGAGCAGGGGAAGTCATGATCACTCATAACACAGAAGTCCTCGTCTATGACGGTATCGATTTCTATACATTCCCCATCAGATCGAGAAACCTTTCCGGCCGCACCGGCCGCGGTGATACCACCTTCAGCGGTTATATCAATTCCAGGCTCCGCATGGGCATCAAAGATGCTCTCCTTTATGCGACAGCTCTCGTCTCGCTGAAGATGGAGACACCGGGACCGTTCAAAGGCTGCCGTGAAGATGTCGGGAATTACATAAAACAGTTTTATTCTGAGGTCGACGGATAGATGAACACTAAGATCAAAGTGAAGAGGATACTTACCAGGA
>JAEEOC010000129.1 GCA_016284035.1 Dehalococcoidales bacterium | reverse complement strand
ATAAAATGCCAACACGGTGGTGATAGAAATGAAAAACAGCAAATTGATTGAGATCCGAAAGACAAATGACCTGTCGCAGTCATCGGCAGCTGCGATTATTGGAATACCTTTAAGGACTTATATCAGATACGAGAATAATGAATCATACGGTGATTCCCTGAAGCGACAGATGATCGAAAAAGTACTGCAGGATAGATTCGAAATAACTGAAGACAAGGGCGTGCTGACCGTTGAGAGTATCAAGAAAGGTCTCAAAGAAGTTTTAGCGGAGTATAAGGATGGGGTTGAGTTCTGTTACCTCTATGGCAGCTATGCCAAAGGTTACGCCAAAGAAAACAGCGATGTCGATCTGTGTGTTTCGACATCATTGACCGGATTGAAATATGTTGGGCTTGCTGAAAGAATTCGATCCAAACTGCACAAAAAGATTGATCTCACAAGATTGTCCGATCTCAGTGATAACATGGATTTAATGACTGAGATATTGAAGAGTGGGATAAAGGTTTATGGATAATATCAAGAGTGATAAGTATTTCATCATAAAGGCTGTTTCTGATATTGATCTTGAAAAAAAGAATGTCGTTGAGACCCTTGAACGGCTGAAAAGCTAACTGTGGCGGTTTGATATCAATAAGGGGTATCATTATAAAAGAATGCTTCAGAAAGGAGTTTTTGTAATGGATATCGACAGAGAACTTAAGAAAAAGCTCATGCATGCTGAGAATATCGACGATATAAAGAATACTCTCAAAGAAAATGAGATCGATATGACAGACGAAGAAATGAATTCCATGTGGGAAGACATCAAGAAACACATGAACAGCGGCGCTGTCAGAGTCGATGACGAACAGCTGGCCACGGTCTCTGGCGGTGCTTTCGGTTTTGGCGAGGATGCCCCTGACGGACATGAAATCGGATGCTGGGCAGTCTACTGGTCTAACTGGGATGATTTCTACAATGATTCCGCTAATGCTGCAAAACACTGCCGAAGCAATAATCATGGTCCCCATGAATTTGAAAAGTTTAGAGGAGAGAATTTCCTCGGCTGGAGGATAATCCCGATGAAGCGATGTATCCGATGCGGATATGAGACTCGTGACCAATAATCCGCTGACTAGGAGATATAGACTTGAAAAAAAGTTTTGATAAGGGGTTTGTCGCACCCCATCCTGTATTTATCATTGCGACTTATGATGAGAACGGTGAACCCAATGCTATGAATGCAGCCTGGGCAGGGCAGGCGGGCCCCAACCAGATCACCATTTCTCTTTCCCCGCATAACACCACTGACAATATCAAGCGTAATATGGAATTCACGGTCGGATATGCGACAGTCGATACTGTTGCCGCCTGCGACTATGTCGGCATGGTCTCTAAGAACAAGGTCCCCAATAAGCTTGAGGTCTGCGGTCTGACCACTACCAAGTCTGAAAGAGTCAATGCCCCCATCATCAACGAATTACCTGTCTCCATCGAATGCAAGGTCGTAAAGATCGAAGAAGAATTCGGTGAGAACCGGGTCGTTGCCGAGATTGTGGGCGCAGTTGCCGATGAATCGGTCCTTACTGAGGGCAAGGTGGACTTCGGTAAAGTTCCTCTGATCACTTTCGATACCGTTTCTCTCTGCTACCGTGAAGTCGGTGATTCCGTTGGCGGTGCCTGGGGAGCCGGCAAAAAGTTCCTCGGTTAGTCCGAAACTTACACAATAATACAAAAAGCCTAAGTCAGATGACTTAGGCTTTGCTGTTTTATAGGGTGTGTAGAATGGAAGCGGATCAAAGAGCCTTGGCGAAGGCTTTGATCTCATCCATCTTGGCGGCTGATTTGTTCTCGGCTCCGTTGGCGGTGATGACGCCGGCCAGTTCGATACCGGTATAGGCGCAGAAACCTTTGAACTGGGTGATTGCGGCATCATAGACATTGGGAGAACCGGAGGAGAGGAGAAGTGCGACCTTCTTAGCGCTGGCAGGCTTGCCGATGCAGTATACTCGCTGGATGGCAGCTTCGATCTGGGCGGTCATGGTGAAGTAGTAGATGGGGGAGGCGAAGACGATCATGTCAGCTTCTTTGTATGCGGGCATGATCTTTTCGAGATCATCTTTCTGAGCACATGCACCATTGCCTTTGGTGTGGCAGTATTCACAAGCCATGCAGCCGGCGATCTTCATCTTGCCGACGTGATACTCTTCGACGCTGTGACCGGCAGCTTCGGCACCTTCCTTGAAGGCCTGGACCATAGCGGCGGTATTTTCTTTTCTGGGACTTCCGTTGAATATAGCGATCTTCATAATGATTTCATCCTTTCTGTGATTGAATAATACGCTTTGTATATAGTAGCTGTTCTGTTTTTTTTTTGCTTTTGATATTACGCAACATCCTGTGATCCGGTTTTTATATTAAAAATGCCCTTTGAATGTGGTTTAATACAGGTTAGATATGAAACGCGGATTCGATTTCAAAGATGCGAAGAACTTAATAAGTGACTACCGGTACATAAAGAGCGGCCTCATGTTCGGCATCATCACGCCGGACAGTTTTAAGGAGCGTATCGTAAAACTCTTTTACGATATCCAGTCAAAAGGCATCTTTTCCCGTATCGCCAGACGCGAGATGCTGGGTGAGATATCACAGGATCCCATTCCCCAGTTCGATCAGATCTTAAAGCAGCTTTGCCGCTATTCCAGGAGCATTGATATCGCATCGCGCTGTTCCGTGCTCAGGGATGAGATAGAAGAACCTGTAGTAAAGAACATCCGTTCTTTCGAGAAAGCCGACAATTCGCTTAAATGGGCTTTTTCGTCTGAGATCACCAGACAGTCCGTATCTGATGCTTATGCTTTTTTAGGGCAGTTCATGTCTTCTCAGGAGATCATCGAAGCAAAGAGAGCCATTGCAGATTATCAGGCTCTCGACAGCACTTCTGTCGATGAAGCCAGGAACGAATTCTTTTATGACCATGGATATTATGAAGAACTGATAAGGAATCTCATCCCGGCACGTGAGCACGAAGAATACCTGGATATCATTCGCTATGTCTTCGAAGGCTATAAGGGGACCGAGAATGCCGTCAAGGAACTGGAATCTCTTGAAGAGCAGCAGCGGCTCGGGATCAGACAGGCGCTCGAACCGATCATCCGCAATGGCTGCATGGAACTTCTGAAAGACACTCCCATCGAGGAACTGAACCGGGAAAAGACAGGTATCCGCACCAAGACATTGAGGGATGCCGGTTATGAACGGATCGTCGATGTTTACAACGCATCGGAAAAGCAGCTTGAGGAGATCAAGGGCATCAGTAAAGATAATGCCATGACGATCAAAAAGATGGCATCCGAATATGTAATGCAGGCCAGGAACAATGTCCGGATAAAACTGTCATATGACGACAGGAACAGGGAATCCGAAGAGATCATCCGCAGGATCGCTGACTACCGGCCGAAATTTGCGATCTATAAAGAACTCCAAAGACAGATCGAATTCAACGCCGATCCGTCCGAACAGGCAAAGAGAACGCTGAAACATGTGGGGAACGGCCGTTTCTGGCCTTTCTTCAGCGATGAAGTGAAGGAGAGCGCCAAAGACGCTTATGCCTATCTGAAGGACCTTGCTGAAGGCGACTATCGGAAGCAGATAACAGAAGGCATCAGGCAATACCGTAAGGCAGGAAACAAGAATACTGCCGATGCCGCCTGGCTGGATTTCCGTGACAATTCCATCGAGTATTACAACATCCTGGAAGACATCTGTCCGGGAATCTTGGGAAGCGGTGATTCGTTATACGGTCTTCCCGAAGATCTTGCTAAAGAGATCCAGAACGAATGTTTCTTCCCAGACGGCCTCATCTGCACTCTCCGCCGTTATCAGGAGTGGGGCGTTAAGTACATCCTGCATCAGGGCAGGGTGCTTTTAGGTGATGAGATGGGCCTTGGTAAGACGGTTCAGGCTATCGCTACTATGGTGTCTTTGAAGAACGTGGGAGCGACGCATTTTGTCGTCGTTTGTCCTGCCAGTGTCCTTACCAACTGGTGCAGGGAAATCGAGAAGCATAGCAAACTCACGGCTATCAAGGCTCATGGTGATAAGAAGTTTGAAGCACTTAGACAATGGATGGAACATGGCGGTGTCATCGTCTCTTCCTATGAATCCAATGTCATCTTTAATGATTTACCTGAAGACTTTAAGTTCTCGCAGCTGGTAGTGGATGAAGCCCACTACGTTAAGAATCTGAGAGCGGCCAGGACCAAGCGTACCCGAAAGCTGGCTGAGCATGCCGAAAGGATCCTGCTCATGACCGGTACCGCTCTTGAGAACAAGGTCGATGAAATGATCTCTTTGATCGATATCCTCGATCCCAAACTGGCGGAAGAGATCAAGAATAAAGCATTTTTGGCATCTGCTCCTCAGTTCAGGGAGATGGTCGCTCCCGTCTATTACAGGAGACGCCGCGAAGACGTCCTTACAGAACTTCCTGATTTAATCGAAAGTGAAGAATGGTGCACGCTGTCTCCTGAAGAAGAACAGATCTACGAAGCATCTATCCTTGGTAGACGTTATTCTGATGCCAGACGGGTCTCCTGGAACGTTCCGAATATCGAAGATTCCACTAAGATGAAGAGACTTACCGAGATCGTCGCTGAAGCCAAGAGCGATGACCGTCGTATTCTGATCTTCTCATTCTTCCTGGATACGTTGCGAAAGATCAGCAACTTCTATGGCCCCAGATGCATCGGCCCCATCACGGGCGCTGTGGATCCTGCCAAGCGTCAGGATA
>JAEEOC010000128.1 GCA_016284035.1 Dehalococcoidales bacterium | reverse complement strand
AATGCATAAAAAAAGGCCTCCCGCTTGGGAGGCCTTTTGATTTCATTTGAGTCAGTTATTACTGTCCAAGAGCAGCTTCGGCGGCTGAGATGATGCCGCGGGTCTTGGCGATCATGTCAGGTGAGACGGAGACGGAAGTGATGCCCCACTGTACCAGTTTCTGAGTGAGTTCGGGATAGACCGAAGGAGCCTGACCGCAGATGGAAGCGGTGACGCCCATCCTCTTACAGGTGGTGATAGCTCGCTTGAGGGCTTTGAGAACGGCTTTATTTCGTTCATCGAAGGTCTCGGCCAGAAGCTCATTGTCACGGTCGATACCGAGAGTGAGCTGGGTAAGATCGTTGGAACCGATGGAGATACCGTCGATACCGACAGAGAGGAAGTCTTCGATGAGGAAGATGTTGGCCGGGATCTCGACCATCATCCAGAGCTTGAACTTTTCATTTCGGACCAGTCCGCACTCTTCCATGATGCCCTTGACGGTCTTGAGTTCTTTAACGGTTCGGACGAAGGGGATCATGACATTGAGGTTGTCATATTCGGCACGGACACGCTTGATGGCTTCAAGTTCGAGCTTGAAGGATTCCTTATCTCGGATGTAGCGGGATGCACCGCGGTAACCCAGCATGGGATTCTCTTCGACCATCTCGTATTCTTCACCGCCCTTGAGTTCGCGGTATTCGTTGGTCTTGAAGTCGGTGCAGCGGTATGTGACAGGACGAGGATAGAATGCCTTGGCGAAGATCTTGATGCCTTCATAAAGCTTCTGGATGTATTCTTCCTGTCGTCCTTCTTTGATCATATACAGAGGATGCATGCCGATCTGGCTGACGATAAATTCAGCACGGAGCAGACCGATGCCGTCAACATGACGCTTGGCGACTTCTTCGGCTCGGTCAGGCTGAGCCAGGTTGACGTATACTCGGGTCTTGGTGTTGAGAGCTTCCATCTCAGCTTCTTTTTCGGCATCCTTGTTGACGACCTCGATGGCGCCGTCATAGACCTTGCCGTGAGTACCGTCGACAGTGATGATCTGACCCTCTTTGAGAGTGGTAGTGGCGCCGTCGGCACCGACTACACAGGGAACGCCGAGTTCTCGGGAAACGATAGCGGCATGGGAAGTTCGTCCGCCGCGGTTGGTCAAGATCGCAGATGCTCGCTTCATAGCAGGAACGAAGTCAGGAGTGGTCATCTCGGCAACGAGGATGTCGCCTTCGAGCACTCGGTCGATCTCGGAAGCATCTTTGAGGATCCTGGCGGGACCATGAGCCACACCGGGAGATGCGGCATTGCCGGTCAGGATAGCAGGAGCATCGATCTCATCGGACAGGACCACATTCTCTTTGACTGTGGTGACCGGTCGGGTCTGAAGGATACGGATGGCTCCGTTCTCCTTAGCCCATTCGATATCCTGCTGACATCCGTAATGGTTCTCAAGGAGAGTTGCGATGCGGACAAGTTCAGCAAGGTCGAATTCATTGACCTTAGGCTGTTCCTGCAGTAAGTCATCGACATATTTCCAGACATTGAGTTCTTCGCCCTCTTTGGCATCGACATTCTTGACGAGCATGGTCTTCTGATGGGCGATCTTCTTGGAAAGGATGGTCTTGGTGGCCTTGTCGATGATGTACATATCGGGAGTTACTTCGCCGGATACGATACCTTCGCCCAGACCGTAGATGGCCTCGATGGCGATCTTGGAGGTATCGCTCGAGATGGGCTCAACGGTGAACATGACACCGGAGCTCTCGGATTCGACCATCCTCTGGACGGGGACGGCGATACCGACTTTGAAATGATCATAATTCTGCTGGACTCGATAATAGATAGCGCGTGCTTCAAAGAGCGAGGCCCAGCACTGCTGGACATGATTTACGACCTGATCAGCGCCGCGGACATTGAGGTAGGTGGACTGCTGACCGGCGAAAGAAGCATCGGGAAGATCCTCTGCTGTTGCCGAAGAACGGACAGCTACGAAGCCCTGCCCCATCTCGATATAGGATGACTTGATCGCATCTGCGATGTCATCGGGCATCTTGGCTTCCATGATAGTGTTCTTAACTTCGTCTGATGCTCTAAGAAGAGCTGCTGAATCGTCGATATCGACGGGGGCTAGGATAGCACGGATCTTTGATTCTAATCCGGTTGCGCTTACAAATTCATAATAAGCATTTGATGTGACTACGAAACCTTGTGGGACTGGGATACCTGCCTGGGTCATTTCGCCGAGGTTTGCACCTTTACCACCAACTAAGGGGATATCGTTTTTGCCAACCTCTTTGAACCATACTACAGTCTTCTTCTCTCTCTCCATCGGAATGAAAACCCTCCTAACATGGTCTGATGATTGCAAGAAAAACCCAAAAGGGTCACAGAAATCCGAATATAAATATACGCTACCCAGAGACTTCGGTCAAAATGAGATAAACACTTTTGATAGCCTTGAGAGTTTTTGATTTTTTGGCAATAAGCAAGCTAAAAATTACCGAAAAACGAAAAAGCCGGGTCCGTTTTTTTTAATAAGTCACTGACCCGGAGACCGGATCCGGCGGTTTCTTTTATAGTTCCGAAAATGTCCGGACCGGATGCTATGATGAAAATGCACATTATATTAAATAAAGTAGGAACATCGTCAGTTTGGTTGACACTATATCTGTCTAAACCTAAAATTTAAAGATTAGTAGCCCTGTTTTTGGAGGAACTACAAAGATGATTGAAATGATAATCGACAGCCTGAGAGCTGGTCTTATAAATCCCAATATGCCGCAGAGAGGCACCCCCTATATCGTCATGCTGAAAGAAAAAGATGCCGATCTCTATCTTCCCATCTTCATCGGTCAGTCTGAAGCACACGTCATTGCTCTTAAACTCAATAAGGAAGAGCTTCCCCGACCTCTCTCCCATGACCTCATGCGCGCCTGCATCGAGGCACTCGGCGGCACATTGAATTCTGTCGTCATCTGCGACGTCAGGAACGAGACTTTTTACGCCAAACTCATCATTAATACTCCCCAGTACGGTCAGATCGAGATCGATTCACGTCCCAGCGACGCCATCGCACTGGCACTTGCCTGCAGCGACAACAGTCTCATTCCCATCTATGCTGAGGAGAGCGTACTGGAGAAGGCCGGCATCCCTGTCGACCGCGACGGAATGTCCCCCAACCTGCCGGGCAGCCGCATCATTTCCAATGATCCCGGAGCTCAGCGCCGTCCGACACCCCCTGCTCCCAACAATGAGCGCGCCGAGCTACGCAAGACCAGCGAGGATGAACTGGGCAAGCTCTCTGCTTATTCAGACTTCCTGGACAGCCTCAATCTGGATGATTTCGGCCAGTCCAACAGTTAACCATCCCTTTGCATCCATTTACGGACGGTACCGCGTATCATGCCGATAGAAGATTACAGACTCCGACAGAGGACCGAGGAACGTGAAGAACTGCTCTCTCCTTTTGCGATGAAGAGCAAGAACAGCCGCGGCCGGATGATCCCCGAAGAAGATGATCCCATCCGGACGTGTTTCCAGAAAGACCGCGACCGCATCCTCCATTCCAACGCTTTCCGCCGTCTCAAGCATAAGACGCAGGTATTCGTGATGCCGCTTGGGGACCACTATGTCACCCGTCTCACCCATACTCTGGAAGTCGCACAGATCGCACGCACCATCTCGCGCGGACTCAATCTGAACGAAGATCTTACGGAAGCGATCGCCTTGGGACACGACCTGGGACACACTCCCTTCGGTCATTTCGGAGAAAGATTATTAGCAAAACTATATAAGGAAGGCTTCCGTCACAATGAACAGAGCCTCAGGGTCGTTGACGTCATCGAGAAGAACGGACACGGCCTCAATCTGACATACGAAGTGAGGAACGGCATACTGCATCATTCGAAGAGCGACATATCGCTTTTCGACGATCAGTACGGCAAGAACAGCACATTCGAAGCTGATGTCGTGAAGATCTCCGATGCCGTAGCCTATATCAACCACGATATAAAAGACGCCATCAGAGCGGGTCTCCTCTCAGAAGTCGACCTGCCCGAGATCTCCAAGAACGTCCTGGGAAGGACACATGCCCAAAGGATCAACACCATGGTCTCAGATATCATCATGAGTTCGTGGGCCGTGACTGGTGAGATCGAAGGCGAACCCATGATCAGGATGAGTGAAGAAATAAACGAAGCATCCGATACTCTCAGGAGATTCATGTTCGAGAACGTCTACAACGCCGACATGGATCAGAAGAGCCCGGTAGACGCCGAGAAGATCATCACTCTTTTATATGAATACTTCACTGCACACCCCGAAAAGATGCCTGCAGATTATTACAAAGGGCAGGAAAATGTCGCAAGATGTGTAGTAGACTATATTTCCGGGATGTCGGACAACTACGCCCTCAGCACCGCCAGGTCCATCGATCCCGCGATCGGTTAACAAATGGATATCGTTGAAGAGATCAAACAGAAGACAGACATCGTAGAGATCATCGGTCAGTACACCAAGCTCACCAAGACCGGCAAATCCCTCACCGGCCTATGTCCTTTCCATTCGGAAAAGCACGGGTCCTTCGTCGTATATCCGACCCAGCAGAGCTGGCACTGCTACGGCGCCTGCGGCACCGGCGGAGACGTGATCAGCTTCATCATGAAGAAAGAACAGCTCTCCTTCGGAGATGCCATCAAGTATCTGGCCGACAGAAAAGGCATCGTAGTACCGGAGTTCGGACAGAACAATGCCAATAAAGAAAAGAACTCCCGCATCATCTCGGCAAACGAACTGGCTGCCGAGTTCTATAACGAACAGCTCAATCATTCCGAGGCAGCAGCCCCTGTACGCGAGTACCTTGCCAAGCGCGGACTGACGCCTCAGACCATCGCACATTTCCGACTGGGATACAGTCCCAAATCGAATGATACTATCCAGAAGCTCCTTCAGGACCGCGGCTATACCAAGGAAGAGATCCTTTCTTCCGGCCTCGTCACCCAGACGGAGCGCGGAGTGATCGACCGCTTCCGCGGAAGACTGATGTTCCCCATCCACGACATCAAGGGACAGACTGTGGGGTTCGGCGCCCGAACCATGGACAACTCCAATCCCAAATACCTCAATTCCGCCGACACGCCCATCTTCTCCAAGAGCAGTCTCCTCTATGGTCTGGATTACGCCAAGGACGCCATCAGGAAAGAAGATAAGGTCATCATCGTCGAGGGCTACATGGACGTGATCGTGCCGCATCAGTACGGCTATACCAACGTCATCGCATCAATGGGTACCGCCATCGGCGAGTCACACTGCAATATCCTCAAGAAACTCACGAAGAACGTTGTCCTGGCACTGGATGCCGACCAGGCCGGTGAAAAAGGCATGGTGAGGACCGTTCCCCTTGAGAACGTGATGGACAATGAAATAAAGATGGTGAGCATCCCGGACGGCATGGATCCCGATGAACTGATGCTCAAGGACAGCACGCTTTGGCCTGCCCTCATCGAGAAAGCCGAGCCCATCATCGATCATATCTTTGACACCACATTCGAATCGGTGGATATCAAGACTGTCGCCGGCAAATCGAAAGCCGTCGACCTGCTGGTGCCCATCATCGCCAATATATCGAATCCGATCCGACAGCTGGCCTATGTCGACAAACTGGCAAGTATCACCAGAGTCGATAAAAATGCTATCATAGATAGACTGAATCAAAATAAGATCGCGACATATTCAAAGAAACCGGTTGAATCAGCAGCAAAGTCTGCCCCGGTTGCTTCTCGCCCCGTCGAGAGTTTCTGTTTGTCAATTTTGATTCGCCATCCTGATGCTCTGGCCAAGGCCGAGGATCTGGACGAGGAATTTTTTATCAATTCCGAAAACAAAAGTATCTTAAGATATCTGAGAGGACAGGAGACTCAGCTTGATCCTCTCATGGAGGATTACTACACCAAATTAGCCGGTAATGAAAGAGTCGATGACCTGTACGAGGCAAAACTGGAAGAAGTAGTATTGCGGCTCAGAGAAGAGTATTTGAAGCGTTCGGCTTCCGCCGCGTCAGAACTTGCCATCAACGAGGGTCAGGCACTCGGTCAGGTATATAAGGCTAAGGACAAGTTAGTATCCCGCCACAGGAGTTATTATGGCAAGAAAGAAAGCATCTAAAGAAACAGAGATCAAAGAAGAGGTCAAAGAAGACCTCGATGAAGAACTGGACGCCGAAGGCCAGTCTGAAGACATGCTGGGCGAAGGCGACGATGATCTGGATAACATCGACGATATCGAAGACATGCCCGCCGATGCCGAGATCGAAGAAGAAGATGTCAGCGATCTTTCGCTGGCGCTCACCGATATCGACGAATCAGGAGCTGTCGATGATCCCGTAAGGATGTACCTTCACGAGATCGGCCGTGTTCCCCTGCTCACTGCCAGCGACGAAAAGAACCTGGCACAGAAGATGGAGCTCGGAAAACGTCTCCAGGAAGTGAAGGCCTCACTTCAGGAAGCCACCGGTGTCGAACCCACTGAATCAGAGGTCATCCTCGAGGTCCTCAAAGAGATCAGCGAGACCGAAGATCTGGTCTCAAAGATCCAGAAGGAACTGGGGATCGAACCCTACAATGAGTTCCAGAAGTTCTATAAAGACGAGACCATCAAACAGAACATCCAGGGCGAATTCAATCTGGATTTCATGAACAATCTGGCAGCATCCATGGAGACAGATATCAATAACGCCGAACAGGCCGTCATCAAACTGTCTCTCAATCTGGCACTGCTTCCCGATGTGGCCATCGACAACATCGATAAGAAAGTCACCATCTCCGGACTTAAAGACAAGATCACTGAGCAGGATTTCATCGATCTTCTGAAGTCACGCGAGATCTTATTCAGAGAGGATTTCAAACAGATCCTCAAGGATTCCGAAGAAGCTCAGGAACACCTCATCGAAGCTAACCTCCGACTGGTGGTCAGTGTCGCTAAGAAACATATCGGACGCGGCATGCCGCTCCTCGACCTTCTCCAGGAAGGCAATATCGGTCTCATCCGAGCCGTCGAGAAGTTCGACTATCACCGAGGCTTCAAGTTCTCGACTTATGCCACATGGTGGATCCGCCAGGCAATCACCCGTGCCATCGCCGACCAGGCCAGGACCATCCGAATCCCTGTCCACATGGTCGAGACTATCAATAAATTACTCTCTGTCGGCCGACAGCTCTCTCAGGAACTGGGCCGCGAAGCCACTCCTCAGGAGATCGGCGAACAGATGGATCTTCCTGCCGAGAAAGTCCGAGA
>JAEEOC010000127.1 GCA_016284035.1 Dehalococcoidales bacterium | reverse complement strand
GAAGGGGTAATCAGTATTCCACGGCATGATCTGTTCCATGCTGACAGGAGCAACATTATTGGTCTCGGCAGCAGCGTTTACAGCGCCGACTGATTCCAACCAGTACTGGCTGTAAAGATTATTACCGCCTACCGTCAAAGAACCATTATCGTTTCGGTAGATGAAGAGACATTTCTTCTTTTCCGAATCAGGGATGGTAGCACCGATGGATTTTACTTCTGCGGCAACACCGCGGCTGAAATCGATGATATCCTTGGCGCGATTCTGTTCGCCCATGACCTGGCCGATCAATTCAGCCCAGGCGGCAAACAGTTCGATGGCATCAGTGCCGTTGGTTTCGAGACCGACAGCAGTGATACCGGCAGCTTCAAGAGCTTTGATCTCGTCGGTATTCTTATTGAGACAGAACACAACATCAGGCTTAAGCTTCATAAGCTCTTCGATATTGGTGTCATTGTTGACGACGAATGAAGTATCAACATTGGCGATCTCAGGGCAGAGCACCACGAACATCGAAGCAAGTGCAGCATTACGGGATGAAGGATTCATGCCGACGATAGAATCAATGTTACCGGTAACGGCATAGTAAGCAGCCGGCAACGGTCGCACGCTTGAGAATACGACTCTCTTGAATTTCTTGGTGATAGTGACTTCACGTCCGGCCTGATCCATAACGGTATACGGATAAGACAACGGCTGAACATCAGGTTCTTTAGAAGTCGTTGTATTATTTTCCGTCACAGTAACAGTTTTGGTTGTCGTGACGGTCTTTGTCTCGGTCACGGTCTTACTGCCGCAGCCAACGAACATGCTGGCAAGCACGACAAGCGAAAGGACCACGCCGATGACCTTAGAAAACTTGTTCATATAACTGACCTTTCATCATTATTTAGATATGTTTAACTATTTTACTCAATTATTGTTGATAGTTGAGTACAACGATAGTTAGACATATCTAATTAACGAATTGTAGACAAGAACACTAATGATGTCAAATTAACAAACAGGAATTATTCGCCGATGAAGCCGGCGACTGCTTCAAGAACTGCCTCAGAGAGCTTGCTCCATTTGCTTCGTATGCCTGCAGAAATCGCATCAATCTGAGTATCGATCTCAGCGATCTTGGTACCGGCTGTGATAGTAGTCTTATTGCGGAGGATGCTCCTGATCAGGCCCCTGACCGGTGATTTGACAGCGATCTCATTGATATTGGCCAGAACCGCATCTTTCTGAATGCTGTCGCCGATCTTATGATCTGTGGTAAAGAACCCGTCCAAATTGGACTTGATGATATTTACGCTCTCGATAGAGATGGTATCGGCAGTCTTTGAATGTTTTACGTTATCTTTTCCGGCAGTCTTCCAAGTAGCAGAAGGGATCGCGATATGGCAGTTCACACCCGCAGTAAAAGCATCTCCCAGTCCGATAACGAATTCGGCATCTTCCATGACCGTGTCAAGATCATTCTTGATATTTCGGGCATCGATGATGATCTTAGGTTCGACCTCGACAATGGTCTCAGCAGTCGGATCATGCAGGACCGCAATAAAACCGTCGATCCAGTTGGAATGGATAATGGGACGCAGCGGTTTGACCGATCTGGCTTTGACGCCATCGATCTCCTTCGTCAATGAAAAGAATGCTTCGCTGAAACAGTTCTGGCGGCTGATGGAGAGAGGTCTCTGTAATTCAGTCATGAGTATACGAGTGAAACCAGCTTTATAAAGGGAACACGCAATGGCACTTGCCATCTCCCCTGCACCCTTGATCATGATTACAGTATCACTCTTACCCATAAATCACTCTCTAAAAAAAAGCGAGGACTCCTTGTATACAGAATATACACCATCGGGAAGGGATTGGTATGACTATGCGAAAGAAATGAAACTCATAATCACATAAACCCGACGGATCAAAAGAGTCCTCACCGCTTAATGGCCACAAACTTTCCATGGTATGGGGTGCTACCATGTTGGTCTGCAACAGTATTATTTTTGCTAATCATGGACAAAAAGTCAATTTTGTAAATGCCCATAACCGCCGACTCTCTCCTAACATTACACTATCAGAACAAAAGTGTACATTCTGAAATCTGTATGAAAAGTGAAGAAAAAAGAATGGCGCGCTTGGCGGGGCTCGAACCCACGACCTCGTCCTCCGCAGGGACGCGCTCTATCCAACTGAGCTACAAGCGCATAGAGTAATCAGTGGTGCCGAAGGAGAGATTTGAACTCACACATCCTCACGGATACTACGACCTGAACGTAGCGCGTCTGCCATTCCGCCACTTCGGCATGCATAGTCAAATAACGACTACACAACTAAAAGATTATAGATGTGAATACCCTTCATGTCAAAGGATTTCATCATAATTGCACTTAAAAAAGGTTCAAATTATAATCGAAACATGCCAACTTATGAATACCACTGCCATAAATGCAACAAGAAGTTCGATAAATTCCGCCCCATGAGCGAATACGATAAGCCGGCTGATTGCCCGATATGCGGTACTTCATCAGAACGCATCATATCAGCCGTAGCATGTTTCACTTCAGGAAATAACGGAGAAGTCTCATCCGTATCCGGCGGATGTTCAGGCTGCTCTTCGTCAGACTGTTCTTCCTGCAACTGTGGCGGCTGCCACTAGAAGAACAAATGCTCGATCAGGATCTTTATCCCGACGCATATCAGGATGATGCCGCCGGCGATCTCGGCATATCTGCGGTATTTTAAACCAAACTTGAACCCAACAAAAACTCCGCCGGCAGAAATGAGAAAAGTCGTAACGCCGATCACGGCAGCGGAGAGTACGATATTGACCTCAAGCACGCCGAATGAGATACCGACAGCCAAAGCATCGATACTGGTCGCAAGGGACAGCAACAGCATCTCCTTAAGATTGAACGGTTTTTCATGTTCCGCTTCCTGATCTTCTTTATGAGTCAGGCTCTCACGGATCATATTGACACCGATCAGAAGCAGCAGAACGAATGCTACCCAATGGTCGTAAGCTGAGATGTAAGACGCAAAGCGGTCGCCCAGGAACCAGCCGATGACAGGCATAAGAGCCTGGAATAAACCGAAAAAGAATGCAATGACGAGCATCCTACGGTACGCAAGTCTCGGCATCTGAAGTCCTTTGCCCAATGCTACGGCAAAAGCATCCATTGAAAGACCGACCGCAACTATCAACAATTCCCAGAAAGGCACATAGCCCTCCGCTATTAATCAGCTAATTTCTTCTGGATATATGAGACTGCATTCACGACAGCGATGATCTCGGAGCTGTCGGAATTCCTTGCCTTGAACTCGATACCGCCGTTATGGAGAGAACGCTGGCTGACGGTAAGTCGGAAAGGAATACCCAAAAGATCGGCATCGCTGAATTTAACGCCCGGCATCTCGTTTCGATCAT
Source organism: Dehalococcoidales bacterium (assembly GCA_016284035.1). Taxonomy (GTDB): domain Bacteria; phylum Chloroflexota; class Dehalococcoidia; order Dehalococcoidales; family UBA1222; genus UBA1222. Next base: position 7,729 of record JAEEOC010000127.1, on the reverse strand, counting down.
CATAAAGGACATCGATACCGGCATTGATCAAATTGGCATAAACGCGGTCAGCAGTCTCACGTGCTTCATCGTTCTCGTCCTTTGAGAGCAGACACAGATAGACTTTATACGGAGCAACGGAGACCGGCCAGATAATGCCTTTATCGTCATGGTTCTGTTCGATGATAGCAGCCATCAAACGCCCTACACCGATGCCGTAGCAGCCCATGATGATGGGATGGGCAACGCCGTCTTTATCAGTGAAGTTGGCGCCAATCTTCTCGGCAATCTTAGTACCCAATTTGAAAACATGACCGACTTCCATGCCATGCTTGACCATGTAGGTACCGTTACATTTCGGACAGCGGTCACCTTCACGGACATTGGCAACATCAGCCATGATATCAGCAACGAAATCACGTCGATAATTGACGTTCTTATAGTGATAGCCTTCTTCATTGGCACCGGCGACAAAGTTGGTGCCAAGGTCGACGGAATCATCGGCAACGATGGTAATGCCGCGTTTTTCATGTTCGTGGTAGACATCACCAATGGGGGAGGCATAACCGGGAACGATGCCCTTGGCGCGGACCTCTTCGTCAGTGGCCATACGCAGATTATTGCATTTGACGACCTTCTGTAGCTTAGTCTCATTGACATCGAGATCGCCACGGATTACGACATAAATGAATCTGTCATCAGCCATATAGAAGACTGCTTTGTAGGAATTCCTGGGATCAGCACCGAGGAAATTGCAGACTTCTTCGATAGTCTTCATACCAGGAGTAGCAACTTTCTCCATCTCCTTTTCAGGTTCATCTGCTGCGCGGTCCTTGATACAGACAGCTTTCTCTACATTTGCGGCATACAGACAGGATGTGCAGACGAGGATCTCGTCCTCGCCGATCTCGGTAACAGCCATGAATTCCTGAGAATCCTTGCCGCCGATGGCACCGCTGTCAGCGTCGATGAGGATCGTGGAAAGACCGCATCGGCTGTAGATATTCTTGTATGCACGGACCATATCGTTATAGGCAGCATCAAGTCCTTCCTGAGTGCTGTCAAAGGAATAAAGGTCCTTCATATCGAATTCTCGAACACGGATGAGACCGGCACGAGGTCGCGGTTCATCACGGAACTTGGTCTGGATCTGATAAAGTCGCAGAGGCAGATCACGATAGCTCTGTACATGCTGGGCAACGAGATCAGTGACTGCTTCCTCATGAGTTGGAGCGATAACAAAAGTGTGATCCTTGCGGTCTACCAAATGGAACAGGTTGTCACCAAAAGGAGCCTCTCGTTCACTCTTCTGCCAAAGCTCTACCGGCTGCAGAGCGGGAAGATGGACTTCCTGACCGCCGGCTTTATCCATCTCATCACGAATAATGGCACAGATATTGTTGATGGTCTTCCATGCAATAGGTAAGTAGGAATAGATACCAGCTGAAAGCTGAGTAATATAGGCACCTCTGATCATAAGCTGATGGCTTACGACATCGGCATCAGCAGGATTTTCCTTAGTGGTCCTGCCGAACATTTTTGACATTCTCATAATAACTCTCTCCCTAATCTGTTGTAATCAGTACCCGAAAGAACCGGGTACAAAAACACAAACAACACCCTATTGTACTACAGTTGGACATTGCGTGTTAGTTCATAGCAGTTAATCTAACAATTTTTTGGAAAGTTGTCCCAATTTTAGTACAATATCTCCATGTCCAAGGAAAACAAGAAAGCTGCACTCTTCTATATCTACCAACTACTCCTGTCTCACAGTGACTACCAGAATCCGCTAACTCATACAGAGATATCACGTCTCCTTGAAGAGCATTACGACATCGTCATTGAAAGAAAAGCCGTCGGACGGGATATCGCGATCCTCAAAGATGCTGGGATACCGATCGAAGTGACTAAGAAAGGGTCATACATCTCGGAAAAGATCCTCTCCGACCAGGAGATATCCATAATCTGCGACGCACTGCAAACGACAAACAGGCTGACTCCCGCGAGAGCTGAAGATCTGATTTCAAAAATCTCGGAACTGGGGAGCATCCGTCATGCCGCACCCAGGACCGTATGTTTCAATCTCGACAACATCAATACCGAAGAATACATCCCGGTCTTTTACGACATGGACAGGATAAGCCGGGCGATATCAGATAATACCAAGATATCCTTCGACATCTCCCGTTTCGGACTGAATAAAAGGCTCCACAGATACGCATCTGTGATCGTGAGCCCCTATGAACTGCTCATCCATAACGGAAGATATTTCCTGATGGCCTTCGACGACGGAAAACAGGACATCATGTTCTATGATCTGGAACGCATCACCAATATCAGACAGGCTTCGGAAATGGCAATTCCATTAAAAAGCATCCCCATCTTCAAGAACGGCATCGATCACTCCCTCATCGGACATACCGACACCGAGTTATTCATCGATGTCCCCAGTATCCACGAGTTCATCCTTTCCGAAAAACAGCTTGATGACTATATGAAAAGACTGAACGGATATCCGGGACTGAATATCGTAAAAGAAAACGACAGGATAAGGATGACTGTCATGATCGGCGAAAAGACTCTCGCCTACATCCAGAGCGTGATCACTATCAGTCCTTAACGAGCTCTCCCAGTTTCTCCCATATCCTCACCATAGCCAGCGTATCGAGACAGCAGTACTTAAGGAGATTATTCCTTACCCTCTCGCGTGTTGCAGGATCCATATCCTTGAGTTTCGGGAAGATCTCCATGGCTTCGCCGCCGTTATGGACGTCTTCCAAAGCGTGATAATCCAGTTCGGGATCATCGGGGAAGAACGTGGGTAAGACCACTTTGATAGACAGAGATTTCCCAAAATTTTTGTCGTAATAAAAACCCTTGGTGAAAGGATCCATGAGATCGACTATGTGGTCCTTGATGTCATTAAGATGGTCAGCAAGGTCGGGATATTCATCAGCCAGTTCTTTGATACGGGTACATTCGAACTGCTTGTTGTATGCAATAGTACAGACTCCCATGGGGATGTCTTCACAAAGCTTCTCGGCAAGTCCACGTCTCGGATCTTCCAGTCCGCTTGCCAGGTATTCCTTATGGAGGAGAGGTCCTCCCGGATATTCGATATAGTGCAGCGAATACTGAGTCGTGATCTGCATATAAGGACGGGTACCGATATATTCGGGGATCACCGGCTGGATCGTTTCAAAATCCAGGAAATACAAAGGATATGTAAGCGAATCCAAAAATCCTCTGATACCCTCTTTGTTCATGATGACTTTTTTATCATATAAGAGTGTTTCGACCTGCATCTGATTGATCCGGGCATAGGAACTGGCCTTACCTGCAATGACAGGTTCGATGTCTTCGTAGCAGATATTTCCGTCATGATACAGTTTCAACTTCTTGTCGAACCGCATCCTGTACATATCGAAACAGTTGGGATGCGGCAGATTCCTGGTGCAGTACTCAAAGAAGCCGCAGTGATAAGGCGCATGACAATTGGCGGAAAGATCGATATCCGGTTCATCCACCATGTCCACTACTTCCAGCGCCCTTCGGATGACATCTTCGATGATGGATTCCTGCTCCAACACTTCCTCATCCAAATTCACGATACTGAAGAACTGGTTGATATCGAATTTGCCATCAAAGACATATTCGTTATTGATATAGACGATATTTACATGCTTAAGGTCGATACCGCATTTCTTCAAGACATACTTCTGGAAGGCGATATCAGCCAGATATACGTCTTTTACACTGGTCGAACTTTTGACCTCATAGAGTGAATACCCGTCAGCCTCTTTGTGAAGGATATCCACGGCGCAGTAAAGGTTATGATAGGAGAACGCAGCTTCACAGATGGTTTCCGTTCCTTTGGCGATCTCAGCCTCTGTCTTCCGGATCATTGCGGAGATATCGAGATCTTCTTCGCTCTTATAGACCGTGACATCGACAGGGTCCGGGAAAAGGGTCTGTGCCAGTTTGCCGATGGCCTGACCAATCCGCATTCTCTCCTCGACCTGGGAATCAAGGACCTTGTACTCCTCGGGCTTATTCAGTTTGAGCCAGGCGATTTTGGGGCACTGGCAGATGCTGCAATACTTCGATTTAGATATGTTCATCATAATAACTGAATGATACCATGCCCTACGGACAAAAAACTGCACAAAAAAAGGGTACCAGGTGACTGATACCCTTTCGTAAAGCAGAATAGAAGCTTATGCGCCGCGGACAGCCGCACCCAGCTGATCGGCAAGATCCTTGGTCAGCGACTTCATGACGCCGTCGACCTTGGCATCTTTCAAAGTGCCCTCGTTGGACTGGAACACCAGGCTGTAAGCAAGGGACTTTTTGCCCTTCTCGATCTGTTCGCCGGTGTAGCAATCGAAAAGCGTTGCCTTCTTGATGAGGGAATACTTAGAGATGATATTCATGATCTGCTGATGAGTGACCTTATCCTCGACGACCAGAGCAAGATCCCTGTCAACTGTCGGGAATTTAGTCAGGACAGAATAATTGATATTCTCGGTCATGTTCTCGAGGAGCTTATTGAGGTCGATCTCATAAAGATAGACATCACTTGAAAGCTCGAAGGCATTGGCAACTACAGGATGCAGTTTGCCGAATACGCCGACAGCATTACCGTTGACTCTAATCTCAGCCTGATAGCCGGGATGCAGACCCACATCGTCGCCTTTGACGTACTGGGCATCCAGTTTGAGACTGCGCATGAGGGACTCGATTATGCCCTTGACATCATAGAAATCGACAGTTGAAGCATCCTTGTTCCAGACCTTATCGGTGCCGTCAACGGTCACTACGCCGCAGAGGCTCTCGATCTCGACAGGAGTATCCTTGTGTCGTTTGAAGAAGGTATGACCGACTTCATAGATATTGATGAGGCCCTGGGGATACTTCAGGTTGTTGACGAGTGCTGTCAGGACGGACGAACGTAAAGAAGTCCTCAGACAATCCTGATCAGACGCCATTGGATTAGCGATGGTAACGACATCCTTCGACCAATCCTTGTTGGAAGCTTTGGAAAGGATGTCTTTATTGGTGATCGAGATGGTCATGATCTCGCTGGCGCCGAGACCGCATAAGAGATGCTTTACTTTCGACTTCAGTGAGAACATGGGGAAGGACATATGCTCAGGAAGAGGTCGGGACAGTTTAGTGAATGGGATCTTGTCGTAGCCGACGATACGTCCGTATTCTTCGATGAGATCCTGCTTGATCTTGATATCGGATCGCCAGTAAGGAGCGACCACATGGAAGACTTCGCCATTGGATGCGACTTCGCAGCCGATGGCTTTATAGATGTGTTCCATGAGAACTTCATCGACATCCATGCCGAGAAGGTTCTCGACGTCTTTCTTGGTGATATCGATCTCAGGAGCCTTGACCGCAGCAGAAGTGGCGGCTTTGCGGGCTACCGTGACAGTACCGCCGCAGATATCCAGAATGAGTTTCACGGCTCTTCTGAGCCCGCGGTCAGTAAGTCTTGCACTGATGGAACGTTCGAACCTACGCCCTGCTTCGCTGCTCATCTTGAGTACAGAGTTGGCATGATGGATAGCGGCCGAGCTGAAATTGGCGGATTCGATACAGAGATTGACGGTCTTTTCGGTAACTTCAGTAGTCAGACCGCCCATGACACCGGCAACAGCCAGCGGCTGATCGGCATCGGTGATGAGGAGAATATCCTTGTCAAGCGTTCGCTTCTCGTTATCGAGGGTGACCATTTCCTCTTTATCCTTGGCACGTCGGACGATGATGTGATGATCCTTGATGGTATCGTAATCGAAAGCGTGCAGAGGCTGGCCATATTCCAACATCACATAGTTCGTGATATCGACAACGTTGTTGATGGGTCGCATGCCGGCGGATACAAGTGCATCCTGCATCCAGGCGGGAGACGGACCAAGTTTGATGCCCTTGACGACAGCTGCGGAATAGACCGGGCAGAGATCAGGAGCATCGTTAGTGATCTTGATATCATCTGAGTCTTCATTTCCCATGTAGATCTCAGGTTCAGTAACTTTCTTGTCAGTAAGAGATGCCAGTTCGTGTGCTACGCCCAGGATGGAGAACATATCGGGTCTGTTGGGAGTGACATCGAGTTCCCAGATGGTATCGCCGAGATATTCGCCGAGGTCCATGCCCTCAGGAGCGTCTTCAGGAAGGATCAAAATGCCGTCATGTTCTTCGGAGAGTCCAAGTTCAAGTTTGGAACAGAGCATGCCGGATGATTCGACACCTCGGATCTTAGATGTCTTCAAAGTCTCGACCTCACCGGTGTGACCGTTCTTGAGGATGGCACCTTCCTGAGCGAAGCAGACCTTATCACCGATCGTAAGGTTTGGAGCACCACATACGACAGTGAACTGCTTGCCGTTCATCTCAACAGTGGCAAGTCTCAGTTTGTCGGCATTGGGATGAGCAGCGATACCGACGAGTTTAGCGATATGGACGTTCTTCCAGTCACCGATCTTGATGGTCTCAGACACTTCAGTGCTGGCCATGGTGATCTTATAGGCAGCTTCTTCTTCAGGGATGTCGATGGGTACGTACTTTTTAAGCCAATTAACTGATACTCTCATTAGAACTGCCTCAGGAAGCGTAAGTCTCCGGAATAGTAGTTACGTACGTCCTCTATTCCGTAACGCAGCATCGGGATCCTCTCGATACCTACACCGAAAGCGAAACCCGAATATTTAGTAGAATCGATACCGGCACCTTCGAGAACGGAGGGATGGACCATACCGCATCCCAGGATCTCGATCCAGCCGGAGTTGCCGCAGACACGGCAGCCGGAACCGCCGCAGGATGCGCAGGAGACTGCGATCTCAGCACCCGGTTCAACGAAGGGGAAGAAGTCTGTTCGGAACCTGACCTTTCTGTCAGGACCGTAGAAACGTCGGACAAATTCATATAATGTGCCCTTGAGATCAGCAAAGGTGATGCCTTCATCCACGGCAAGACCTTCGATCTGGGTGAACATGGCAAGGTGAGTGGCATCGGTCGCTTCATAGCGGTAGACACGGCCGGGGACCACGATTCGGATGGGGAGTTTGGTGGTCTCCATGATGTGGGCCTGCATGGGGGAAGTATGGGTCCTAAGAAGCATCTTCCAGTCAGTGCCCTCTTTGGATTCACCGTTCATCCAGAACGTCGCCATGTTATCACGGGCAGGATGTTCTTTAGGGATGTTGAGAGCGTCGAAGTTGTAATGGTCCCATTCAACTTCGTTGCCTTCGACGACCTGGAAACCGAGACCCTGGAAGATGGAACACATCTCCTCGATGGCCTGAGTCACAGGGTGAAGATGGCCCTGGGGACAAGGTCGTCCGGGTAATGTAACATCGATAGCCTCTTCCGCCGATTTAGCAATCTCGAGTTTTTTCATCTCGTTTTCCTTAGCTACGAGAGCCGTCTCCAATTCGGCTTTCAGTGCGTTGGAAGCTGCTCCAGCGGCCTTTCGTTCTTCGATAGGCAATCCGGCCAGACCGCGCAATATCTCGGTCAGCTGGCTCTTCTTGCCCATATAACGGACACGCCACTGTTCGATGTCGCTGCTTAGATTAATCTCGCCCAGCTCGGCGAGAGCCTGCTTTTTTAGTTCAGCAAGTTGTGATTTGATGTCCATAATCAAATGAAGATTATACCGACATAGTCTTGAGAGGGTCAAGGAACAGCAAAGCTAATTCATGCCTGTAAGATAATTGACTGCCCAATCGTAATAACC
>JAEEOC010000126.1 GCA_016284035.1 Dehalococcoidales bacterium | reverse complement strand
TATTCGGTACCAACGGCACTCTCCTCACTCTTGATGTTGCCAAGAAGCTCAAGGCTTCCGGTGCCATGGCTATGGGCATCAGTCTCGATAGCCTTGATGAAAAGAAGCATAACGAGTTCCGTGTCATGGAGGACGCTTTCCAGAAGACCGTCCAGAGCATGAGAAACTGCAAGGAAGCAGGTCTTGCTTTCCAGATCCATACCACTGTGCTGGATTGGAACAAGTCTGAGATCCTCGATATCATCGACTTTGCCGTCGAGATGGGTGCTATGGCCGCATATATCTTCTTCCTCGTTCCTGTCGGACGAGGTATCGAGATCGAAAGCACGGCCGTCGAATCCATGGAATACGAAAAGCTCCTCACTGATATCATGACCAAGCAGAAGACTTGTCCCATCCCCATCAAGCCCACCTGCGGTCCTCAGTTCACCAGGATCGCCAAGCAGGTCGGCGTTGAGCTCGATCCCAGATTCTCACGCGGCTGTCTTGCCGGTCTGACTTACTGCATCATCACTCCCAACGGTAAAGTCAAACCTTGCGCCTACATGGTCGAAGAAGCCGGTGATGTCCGTGAGCTGCCGTTCGACGAGATCTGGAAGAACAGCGAATTGTTCAAGACCCTCAGGACCCAGGATTATAAAGGTCTCTGCGGCAAATGCGCCTACAAGAGCATCTGCGGCGGATGCCGTGCCAGAGCCAGCTATTATCATGACGGCGATATCCTGGCAGAGGATTCATACTGCGCTTTGGTCCAGAAGACCAGATAGAAGAATTCCAAAAAGTTTTATTAAGAGAGATTAGACTATGAAGAAAGTCCTTAAGTTTTCTCTGCTGGCTGTGCTTGCGCTCATGATGGTGCTTTCAGCCTGCAACGGTTCCAATACCAAGACCCAGTCCGGCAAGGACTACACGTTTACCGATTCACTCGGCAATACCGTTACCGTCAACAATCCCCAGCGTGTCGTCACCGTCATGGGCAGCTTTGCCCAGATCTGGTGTCTGGCCGGCGGCGGCGATGTGCTCGTCGGTACCACCGATGACACCATCGATACCCGCGAACTCGGTATCGATCACGAAGTCACCAAGATCGGTTCCTACACCGCTCCCAACATCGAAAAGATCATCGGATGCGATCCCGATCTCGTGATCCTCACCGGAGGTTCCAGCCTCACTACCGATCAGAAGACCCTCGAAGACACCTTCAAGGAGAATCAGATCAATTACTGCTACTTCACCGTCACTCATTTTGAAGACTATCTCCATATGCTGGATATCTGTACCGATATCACCGGCAAGAAAGACAACTTCAAGAAGTACGGCACTGATGTGAAAGCCAACATTGAGAAGATCATCAAGGACAATAAGGTCGACGGTGCTCCTTCTTATCTTCTCATGATCACTTATTCCGGAGGTATCCGCCCTCAGGCCTCCACCACTCAGACCGGTAAGATGATCAGCGATCTCGGTGCTCACAATATCATCGATGACATGCCCAGCCTCCTTAAAGAGTTCAGCATGGAAAAGGTCATCGAACTCGATCCGGATTATATCTTCGCTATCTCAATGGGTTACACCGAAGCTTCCGCTGAAGAAGCCATCAAGAAACTGGTTGAGAGCGATCCGGCATGGAACCAGCTCTCTGCAGTGAAGGCCGGTAAGTACTATCTCCTTCCCCGCGAGATGTTCCAGTTCAAACCTAACGAAAAATGGGATCAGGCTTATCAGTACTTAGCTGACATACTTAATGCTTAAAAAAGAACTCCACCTCAACAGAAGATTAGTGATCATTATCCTGGCAGGGCTCGTGATACTCGCAGCCCTGCTGGGTGTTTGTTTGGGTGCTGTCAATGTATCTCCTCTCGATTTCATCGATGCGCTCATACACGGTGAGACCGGACGTATGGCTTACCGCATCGTGATGCATGTGAGGCTTCCCAGGGTACTGGGAGGTCTTCTCGCCGGCGGCGCTCTGGCAGTCTCCGGCTGTATCCTTCAGTCTCTCTTACAGAACCCTCTCGCCAGCCCCAACGTCATCGGCGTCAACGGCGGTGCAGGGATCTGTGTCCTTATCTGTGCATCCTTTTTCCCGGCTGCCGTCTCCATGTATCCTATGGCGGCATTCCTGGGTGCGCTCCTTACGGCGATCCTCGTTTATCTGATATCCATGGGGAGCAGGTCATCTAAAGTCACGCTCATCCTTACCGGTATCGCCATCAGCAGTATCACGGGCGCCGGTATGAACTTTATCCTGACTGTAAATCCCGATGCGTATGTCGGGGCTTCCGACTTCCTTATCGGCGGTCTTTCGGGACTTACCATGAAGTCGCTGCGTTTCGTATGGATCTACATCCTCGTCGGTCTCATCGGTGCTTTCATGCTCAGACGTGAACTCAACCTTATCCGCCTGGGTCAGGATACCGCAAAATCCTTAGGCCTCAATGTCCCTGTGATCCGCTTCCTTCTGCTCGTCTTTGCCGCTCTCCTTGCCGGCGCTGCTATCAGCTTTGCCGGTATGATCGGCTTCGTCGGTCTCATCATCCCGCATGCCATGCGTTTCATCATCGGACATGACAATATCTATCTGGTCCCGGCCAGTGCTCTCGCGGGCTCGGCCTTCGTCGTCCTGTGCGATCTCGTATCCAGGACTGCTTTTTCGCCTTACGAACTTCCCGTTGGTATCTTACTGGCGTTCATCGGAGGTCCGTTCTTCATCTACTTAGTCGTTCGATACAGGAAGGCCAACCGTGATTAGAGTCAGCGACATCTCATATTCCTACATGCCGGGCAGGGAAGTGCTCCACGGAGTCACGACTTCTTTCCCGGAGAATAAAGTCACGACCATCATCGGTCCCAACGGCTGCGGCAAATCGACGCTTCTCAAGATCTGTGCCGATATCCTTACGCCTTCCTCAGGTTCGGTCACTCTCGATGATGTCGATATCCGTACTTTCAAACCTAAAGAACTTGCCAGGAAGATCGCGATCCTGTCTCAGAAGGAACTGGCTCTCGACGAGACCGTCTATGAACTGGTCAGTTACGGCCGCTATCCCCATCAGCGCTACGGCGCCGGTCTGAGCCCTCTGGATAAAGAGAGGATAGAATCTGCTATGGAGACCACTCATGTCGCTGAATTCCGCAATAGGATGCTCTCACAGCTCTCCGGCGGCCAGCGCCAGCGTGTCTATATCGCTATGGCCATCGCTCAGGATACCGGCATCATCCTCCTGGACGAGCCTACGACCTATATGGATATCAGTGTACGTTTCGAGATCATGGAGCTGGTCAGGTCTCTCCAGCAGTCTGGTAAGACCATCGTCATGGTGCTCCACGATATCGATCTGGCTCTCGATTATTCCGACCATATCTTAGTGATGAAAGACGGGAACCTCGTGCTTGAGGGCACGTCTGAAGATATCATTGCATCCCGCAAGATCGATGAAGTGTTCAATGTCAGGATGAGCATCTTAGATCATGACGAGCGTCAGATCTATCATTTCGATAAACGCTAGTGCGTCAATCCTTTTCAAATCCGATCATCAGACCGCCGAGCTCGGCATAAAAACAGCATAATCCTCTGGTCTGGAAGATGTGGATGTTCTCGTTTGAGAATTCCTTCCTGACCATCTCGGCGAATGATCTGGCGGCATCCGGATTGCAGCAGTGTCCGATGGCGATCTTGCCTTTTGCAAAGCCTTCCTCGCGGAGACGTTTTATGAGTGCAGCGAAAGCACGGCTCTCGCCGCGGCACTTATCCAGCTGCTGGAACTCACCTTCATCGCTGGCTTTGCCTACGATACTTATCTTGAGTACCTCGGCAACTCTGGCGACTACATGGTTCACCCGGCCGTTGTTGGCCAGATTCTTGATGGATTTGAGCATGAAGACGAGTCCGGTCTTCTTCTGATACTGCCGGATCTCGCTTTCAACGGTGTCGAAATCTTTGCCGGAAAGTATCAGTTCTCTGAGCTTTTCGATGAGCAGGACCATTTCTGCTCCTGTGGACAGCGAATCGATGAGACAGACCTGCGAATAGGGATGTTCCTTCTCAAAGATCCTTTTTGCGGCAAGCGCTGAACTGTAGCTTCCGGACAATGCGCTTGTGATAGTGATGCAGAATACATACTTGTATCCGGCAAAAGCTTCGACATATTCACCGATACCGGGACATGATGTCGAGCTCCTTCCTGAGTAGCTGATGAGGAACTTCATCATCTCTTCGGTATCCAGCGATCCGTCGTCTACGAATTCACGCTCTTTGGTGATTATCTTCAATGGGACTGATTTGAAATTGATACCCTCGACCTTAAGTGTGTCTGAGGAGGAATCGGCTACGATCAAAACTTCATCTAAATTCATTATCTCATTTCCATTCTGTGTTCATTAATCGCTATATCTTAAAAACAGATGATGGGTTATGATTTTACCAATCAGAGCGCTTTGTTCAAACGCCACTGAAGTAGTTTGACATTGCGATACAGGAGCAAGTGATATGAAAAAGATCGAAACTCCCCAGGCACCGGCCGCCATCGGACCTTATTCCCAGGGCATCATTTCTAACGGATTCATTTATACTTCGGGGCAGCTTCCCATCGACCCTGCGACCGGCAGGATCGAAGCATCTTCTGTTGAAGATCAGACCGTGCAGGTCATAAAGAACGTCGAGGCGATCCTCAAAGCCGGCGGAAGCGACCTCTCGAAGGTCGTGAAGACCACCTGTTTCCTTTCGGACATCAAGGATTTCGGTGCTTTCAACGAAGTGTATGCCAAGTATTTTGTGAGCTCTCCGGCCAGGATCTGTGTGGAAGTTTCTGCGATCCCTAAAAATGCCCTCGTCGAGATCGAAGTCGTTGCCGAGTGCTGACCTGTTTTTCCTCAATCAGCATCGGATGTTATATCATTAAAAGACAATAACTCATGAAAGAGGGCAGCCCTTATGAAAGCTGATGCGTTCGTTATCAATAACCGGATCCTTGAAAAGTACAACGGCGATGAGAAAGAAGTTGTCATCCCGGCCGGTATCACGGCCATCGGCGATTATGCCTTCTACCGCTGTTCTGATGTCGAGTCCGTCGTCATACCATCTGGCGTCGTCAGTATCGGCGAGGAGGCTTTCAGCGGCTGTTCCGATCTAGAGTCAGTCACCATTCCTGACTCCGTGGTCTCCATCGGTGAAAAAGCTTTCATCGGATGTTCGTCCCTTGAGACAGTCGACATCCCTGACAGCGTCAAGACCATCGGTGCCAAGGCATTTTATGAATGCTCCTCTCTTGAAGAGATAGCTCTTTCCTCCGGTCTTACATCTATCGAGGAGTCTGTCTTTGAAGGCTGTTCTTCTCTTGAATCAGCGATCATCCCTGATTCCGTTACCAATATCGCCGGACGTGCTTATGCGGGTTGTTCCGATATGGAAGAAGTCGAGATCCCCGAAGGCGTCACCACCATCGGCTACCGCGCTTTCGCCGGCTGCTCCTCACTGTGCTCAGTAGTCATCCCTAAGAGCGTCACCAGCCTGGGGGACAGGGCTTTTGAAGGCTGTGAAGATCTTGAAGAAGTCGAGATCTCCGGGGTCATCCCTACGGTCGGCAATGACGTTTTTGAAGACTGTGAAGAACTGATCGATGACAATGGCTTCATCGTCATCAAAGGCATCCTTTACGGCTATTGCGGAAAGAGCAAGATGATAACCGTGCCGTCGGGAGTAAAACTCATCGGCGACAACTCGTTCAAAGACCACACGGATATCGAATCGGTCGTCATCCCCGACGGTGCGGAGATGATCGAGGATTATGCTTTTGCAGGATGTATCACTCTTACATCCGTGAGCATTCCTGCTTCCGTTGCTTCCATCGGTGATTATGCTTTTCAGGGATGTACTTCCCTGAAGAAGATCTCAGTTCCTGCGAATGCTTCAGTAGGTCATAAGGCTTTTGACGGCTGCAAGGACCTGGTCGTAGAAAAGATCTAGTTTTATCTTAAACAGATTCTTTCCATCTGACTGATGCCAGCGACAGTGTCAGTGACAGTCCCATTCCGATCAGTGTCAGATGATCCATGATCACTGCAGGTATCCCGAGATCGGATAATGCCGTTCCGAAATATGTGCCCATGATCCCGAAGATACCGCCTGCTGCTACGGCGGCGATCCATATCCTGATATCGAGCGGGCGTTTCTTGTATGCGAGTATCGCGACCGTCAGCGGGAAGATGACTCCCGGCGTGTAGATGCTGTAGGCACCTGTGAGCAGGCTCATGATATCGCCCTGTCCGAGGACTGCCAAAAGCAGTGCGGCAGTTCCGATCACGATGACCGTGATCCTGACGCCCGTTATGCTCTCTTTTCTGAGGATGTCCTTCACGAAGATGGTCGATGCATTGATGATGCATGTATCTGTCGATGACAGGATGGCGGAAAGGAGTCCGAAGACGAGCAGCACTGCAGTCCATCTGGGCATGATGGAAACGGCATACATGAGGGCTCCCATATCTCCCATCTCTTCAGGAGTGACATTGTATCTGATCCACATTCCGATCAGCGTGATGATCACTGCAAAGACTAATAAAATTATGCCTGCTATCCATGCCGCGCTCTTGGCAGCCCTGCCGTCCTTGGCGATGAAGTTCCTGGACATGATATCGGGCCCAAGGAAGAACACTCCGCCGATCACGAAGAACTGGGTCAACAGATCGGATGCTTTGTATTTCTCATTCAGAAGTTCGATGTTTTGAGCGATGACCGCATTGTTGTCGCCCTGTGTGATGTAAAGATAACCCATGCAGACGGTCACACCGAGCAGGATGATGATCAGCTGCACTTTATCGGTCTTGACCACCGACAGCTGTCCGCCGATGGCAGTGTAGGCGATGATGATGAGCGATGCGATGATGAAGATGAGGGTGCTGCTCCGGCCGAGCGCGAAAGTAATGAGAGAATCCATGGCCACCAGCTGTCCTGCTATGACGCCGATCCATGAGATCACGATGATCAGTGATATGATCGTCTCGGCAGGTCGTCCTGCGATCCTTCCTGCTAGGTCGGGCAGTGTATCAGCTCCGATATCCCTGACTTTCTTTGAAAGGAATACTGACTGAAGGATGAGTCCGACGGCACCGAAAGCCAGCCACCAGATCCCCGGGAACCCGATATTATAGACTGTTGTCGTGATGCCGATGGTCGTGGATGCTCCCACCATCGTAGCCAGCAGCGTCATGATTACTGACAGGGTGTTCTGATTCTTTCCCGCTACTGAATAGTCTGTGAATGATCTGATGCTCCTGTTGTTCAGGATGCCGATCACGATGAAAGTGATGAGATATAACAGTAGCGCTATCGCGAATAAAGTATTCATTTTCAGGTTTCTTCCTGTGTCTGGATTATCTTTTCACTTGTATTCATAGATCCATACTCATTCCTGGTCACTGGAGCGCTCTGATGATCTGATCGGCATCTGCATCGATGCAGATGGATCGTTCCGATATCTCCGGCGGACATACGATATCGCCCATGTT
>JAEEOC010000125.1 GCA_016284035.1 Dehalococcoidales bacterium | reverse complement strand
CATATGATGCAGAACTGGCCAAAGACGATGAGATCCCTCTCATCATTCAGGTCAACGGCAAGATCCGTGACAAGATCATGGTCGAACCCAATATCTCTGAAGACGATGCAATCCTGGCTGCTGAAAAGAGCGATAAAGTCAATACGTTCCTCGCGGGCAAAGAGATCATCAAGAAGATCTATGTCCCAGGCAAATTACTCAACATAGTTGTTAAGTAGAATACATGCGCTATAATTAGGCCATGAGCATCAATTGGCTAGACATCGTAATACTGATCATGATCCTTGGAACATTCGCTTTGGGATGTTTCAACGGCATCATCAAGAGTCTGACCGTTTTGGTCGGTCTGGGACTTGGTATTTTCCTTTCCGGTAGAACCTATGAGACGACTGCCTCCTGGTTCTACTTCATCAGAGATGAAAGATGGGCACAGGTAGCCGGTTTTGCAGCCGTCTTGATCCTAGTGATCGTTGCAGTATCCATCGTTGGTATCATCATCAATAAGATGCTGGAAAAACTAGAAATCAGATGGGTCGACCGACTTATCGGCGGTCTGGTCTTCGCTATCTCAGCGATGCTGCTCATCGGAACAATCTTGACTCTGTTCCTGCACATCCAGCCAGAAAGCTCTGTCATTGCCAACTCGCTGTGTGCCAAACTGATACTGCAGGTAATTCCTCTTGTAGTCGTTTTACTGCCGGACAACCTACGTATAGTCAAAGACTTCTTCATCATTTAACAATCATAATTTAATCATAACCGCCCCTCCAAAGGGGCGGTTTGCTCTGCGGCTATAAGCCCCTGTCACCGACAACGTCTCAAGGCGCAGGGCTTTCACTGCGTTCAAGCCACAGTTGTCTTTGCCTCTTTAACTCTCCACAGATGTGGATCCGTATTACTTGTATTGACCCTTAAAAGGGTCTTCATACTCCTTCGCGCTTAGTTTATCTAACGCGATATCTGCTTTCTCTTGTTCCTGTATGTACTTCTTTATCGTTTCTTCGTT
Source organism: Dehalococcoidales bacterium (assembly GCA_016284035.1). GTDB lineage: Bacteria > Chloroflexota > Dehalococcoidia > Dehalococcoidales > UBA1222 > UBA1222. Next base: position 8,446 of record JAEEOC010000125.1, on the reverse strand, counting down.
CAGTCCTACTGTACTGACGTAGTATCCTTCTGCCCAAAACTTTCGATTCCCGAATTTGTATTTCAGATTTGAGTGTTTATCGAAGATCATCAGCGAACTCTTCCCTTTTAAATACCCCATGAATGATGCTACCGACATCTTGGGTGGTATGCTCAACAACAGGTGTACATGATCTGGCATCAGGTGCCCTTCGATTATCTCTACACCTTTGTATTTACAAAGCGTCTTGATGATCCCTCCTACGCTTTCTCTGTATTGATTGTAGATTATCTTTCGCCTATACTTCGGACTAAACACTATATGGTATTTACACAACCATTTTGTGTGCGCCAGCGAACTACTTTGTCTGGCCATCTTACCTTCCTTTCATTTCTGTGACTTGAACATCCACATTATGATTGGAAGGTTTTTCTTTGTATAACTTTTATCACGCACCCGCATAGCGGGTGGTTGATATCTCGTGCGTTTTACGCACTCGACGGGGTCACGTCCCCTAATACAAAAATGGCGTCCATCTGGACGCCATTTTCATCATTTATTAGTCCTGTTAATTGCCTTTGTAATTACAGATATGCTCGTATTCGGCATGATTAGCTTCTGGTGTGCCGTTCTTGGATCGTTTGATGTTCGACCATTGAGTCTCGGTACCTCTGTAATAGACCTTCTTGATCTGGCTGCATTGCGAAAAAACTGCTTCACCAATCTCATCGATAGCAGGAAGGACGATTTCTTCAAGACTTGTGCATCTTGCGAATTCACGATATTCAAGTTTTGTGACGCCTTCCGGAACGACAATTCTCTTGATGCTGGAGCATCCTTCAAACAACTGGTCTCCGAATTCAGTGACCTTCTTGGGTAAGGTGACTTTCTCAAGATTAGAACAGTTCATGAAGAGATTCTGTTTCAGGATAGTGACGGAATCCGGAATGATGACTTCTTTGAGTTCCTTATTCTCCCTGAAAGTCCAGCTTCCCAACGCTGTAACAGCAGTACCGTTGATCTTCGATGGAACCGTGACCTTTGAGGCAGTTCCTTTGTACTTTGTGATTACAATGGTCTTATCTTCCTGCCATGACCAGTCCCATTCCGATTCCTCCGTCTTGGAAGTGGTAGTCTTTGTTGTAGAACTGGTCGTTTTGGTAGATGTAGTACTCGTAGTAGAAGTCGGTTTGGTCGGTTGCTTAGACGAACATGCACATACACTGACCACCAGTATTGTGGTCAATAGTATAGCCATTACCGTCTTAAAAGACTTCATGATCAAATCCCTCCTATTATCATTTGACAGGTACTGAAAGAAAAAACTACTCAGCTTTGCAGGGAGCACCGACAGGGCAGATATCTGCACACTGGGGCTTATCAAAGAATCCCTTGCATTCAGTGCATTTTGCAGGATCGATCATATAGTGATCATCACCCTCAAAAATCGCCTTGTTGGGGCATTCGCCCTCGCAGGCACCACAACTGATACAATCATCAGTAATCTTATACGCCATCTTAATTTATCTCCTTTTCCTTCTTCTTTGTAATTTTTAATTATACAATAATTCTGTCTATCTCTTCTCAATCACCCGATAATGCTATAATCCGTGACATGGAAAGAGTGATAGATCTCAATAAGTACCTTCCGGACATCATCACGCACTATCTGGATATCGCCAGGGATGCGGCACTGGAGCTCGGCTATGACATCTATTTGGTCGGAGGCGCCGTCAGAGATATATTGCTCAAGGACTACGACATCCATGATATCGACCTGGCCATCGAAGGCGATACGGCTGAATTCGCCGATCTGTTCAGATCCAAGATCGAACCGGTCGGATTCATATACCACGAACCGTTCAACACCGCCACCTTCACTATCAGCGATGATCTGCATATAGACATAGCTATGTGCAGGACAGAAAGCTATCCGCAAAAAGCAGTTCTGCCCATTGTTGAACCGGCAGAATTGAGAGACGACCTGAAAAGACGCGATTTCACGATTAATGCCATGGCCATATCACTGACCGAAGGAAACAAACTGGTCGACATCTTCAGCGGAGAAAAAGACCTGAAGAATGGCATTATCCGTATCCTTCATAAGAAGAGTTTCCTTGATGATCCGACCCGTATCTGGCGGGCCGTCCGTTATGCCTGCCGATTCGATTTTGAGATAGAACCCAGCACTCTTACTCTTATCGAAAGAGACAAAGGCAATCTCTCGCTTCTAACACCCGAAAGAAGACGCTATGAAATGGAATGTGTCCTCAATGAAAAAGAACCTGTCAAAACTCTTCAAAAAGCAAAAGAGCTAGGACTGATCGATCTCTCTGCAGAGCTGATCAAACGGCTCGAAGATGCGGGAGAGCTCGATGAACTCACTTTCATGGCAGTTTACCTTGAAGACAAGACCGATGATGTGATACTGAGAGAATGCGAATACTGGGGACTGAACAGTCATGACAGAGACATCCTTATGGAAGTGAAAGATTTAAAGAGTCGCACTGTTCAGAAACAGCACAGCAAGATCTATAAAACACTCAAAAACTATCCGGAAAAGGCTCTGGAGATCGCTCGCAGACTGACACGGGACAGCAGAATGAAAGATATGCTCTCTTATTACCTGGATACCGCGCGTGAAACGGTACCATTCCTGACCGGAGATGATCTCAAGGAGTTAGGCTACCCCGAAGGAAAGCTGCTCGGTGAAAAGCTCCAGGAGCTATTTATGCTGCAACTGGATGGCGAAATCGATTCAAGAGAAGATGCTATCGCAAGAGCTATAAAGCTATAGGACCAGCTTTCGTCCAATACAACCTGCTTCCCATGCCTGATAACGCAGATATTTTAGCTTTTCTACGATCTCTCCAGTAGGTTCATCAAGATCGAATACGGCAAAAAGCGACGGGCCGGATCCCGAAAGATAGATCTGCCGTCCAGCCAAATTGGAAAAATCCCGTCTGACAGCATCGAGTCCTTCAAAGACCTTTCCTGCAACGCGGTCGAAGGAATTGACCAAAGCAAAGCTTGTCAGCGGCTCTCCCGCATCCAATCCCCAGCAGAGAGAGTTGGTAAGCCCTCCATCGGAATAGTCTTCCTTAGAGATAAGTCCGTATAACATCTTGGTCTTATGAGGGGGCGTTTTTAGCTCAGGAAATACAACGACCATCTTAGCAGAAGCGGGAGTCTCGACAGGAACAAGGATCTCTCCACGCCCTTTAGCGTGCTGGGTACCACCCTGAATGAAAAAAGGAACATCACTTCCCAATTGTTCAGCTAAAGAAAGCATCTCGTTGACAGACATCCTGGCACCCCAAAGAGAATTGAGACCTCTTATGACGGCAGCGGCGTCGGAAGAATCTCCGCCAAGTCCGGACGAAAGCGGAATATTCTTTTTGACTTCGATATGAACACCTTCTTCAGTTGCTATCTCTCGCTGCATGAGCACAACAGCCTTACTGACGAGACTGGAGTCAGCTCTCCACCACAGCTTATCAGATGATATAACGATATCATCTGCTCTTTCGAAGATGAGCGTATCTGCAAGTGAGACAGACTGCATGACCGTGCTTATCTCGTGATATCCGTCATTACGAACTACATCCAGCAGTTCGAGCGAAAGATTCAGTTTGGCAAAGGCTTTTTCTTCGATCATTTCAATACCCCTTTAAAATGAGAGAACAATTCAAGCCATTCATCGATACTTAATGTTTCAGCTCTTCTCGTCGGGTCGATCTTAGCTGCTTCCAGGATAGGTCTGATATCGTCCTTTGGCATATCAAGACTATGTGAAAGCGGATTCAGTATCTGCTTACGAGCCATAGAAAAACCTGCTCTGGCCAAGACGAAGAACTTGGCACTATCACCAGAAGAAAGAACCTCTTTTTCGTAGGGAACGATCTTAATCACTGCCGAATCAACTTTGGGTGCAGGATAGAAGCAGCCATGGCTTACTTTGGTCACCAAAGAAACGTTTCCGTACATCTGTACGCCCAGCGCCAAAAGACTCATGTCGCCAGGCTTAGCCATGATAGTCTGTGCAACTTCGTGCTGGACCATGATCACCATCTCGGTCGGTTTTTTAGCATTCTCAAGGAAAAGCCTGATTATTGGAGAAGTAATGTAGTACGGAAGATTGGCGACGACTTTATAGGGAGTCTCTGCCAGATAACCTGCGATATCACACTCCAGGATATTTTTCTTGATCACTTCAAGATTTGCAGGGTTTCCTAATGCTTCCGGAAGAGAATCCGCCAAGATCTCGTCGATCTCGAACGCCTTGACTTTGGCTCCTGTCTGGACAAGTGAACGGGTCAATGCGCCGATACCGGGACCAACTTCAACAACTGTTTCTGATTCTTTAAGATCAGCTGCCTCAATGATCCTGTCGATGATCTTTTGATCAATAAGAAAGTTCTGCCCCAGTCCTTTGCGGGGGCGTATCCCCAACGCATTCAAGCGTCGATGGGTGAACTCCGAAAGAGTCTCGGCTCCCACTTATTCTCCCCGTGTGGTCTTCAGATAATAATCGTACGGGAAACCCACTTCCTGGACCTGTTTCATGAACAGCTCGTGGTCATACTCGACTCGGTGATGCTCCCATGTCATGTTGTTAATATCAAGAACACCATAAGATGCTCTGGGATCATGATCGACGGGACTGCCTACACTTCCGGGATTGATGATCATCCTCTCGTAGGAAAGGTCATAGATCTGACCATCTTCAAGTTTCTTATACTCACAATTAGCACCGGGCAGTTTAACGAACATTCCAGCTTCACATGAACGGCCGGCCAGACAATAACGGGTATTGAAATAATTGAGATTAGCATTTGCGATGCCGTTAGCCACGATGCTCTCTTTCAAAGGAAGCCTCGGTGAACCATGAACAAGGGTAAATTCATCATTTGCGACCTTTTCGGGAAGCTTCATAAGGAATTCTTTCTGTTCAGGAGAGATGATAGTGGATATCCAGTAAATCGCCTCTTTGACATCACCCGTGATATAAGCAGGGATCTTTTCAGTCGCAATGATCTGATCCATCTCGCCTTTGATGGCCAAAGGATTGTACTGTGCAAGCGCACTGAAACTGCCTAAAGGATCCGGTCCGTATCCGAGGATATCACCTAAACACCATACATCATCCAAATTGCTGATATTATCGATGTCTCTAAGAACGGCTTTCAGTGCCAATGAATTGGAATGGATGTCAGAAAGAACAGCAATCTTCATGGTTTCATCTCTTTTTCTTAAATATATTCGTTATCTTGTCATAAGCTTTCAGGTAGAGATTGGCGAGATATACGAACGGGATATAGAACGAGAATGCCGTCAATACACCACCCAGACAATCAGTCAGCCAATGCGCACCGATGTAGACCCGGCTGAGCATTACAGCAATTACGATCACCGATGACAGTATGACAGCAATAGTGGTTAATGACTTTTTACGAGTGATAAGGTACAAAACAAAACAAAGCGCTCCAAGCAGCAGGAATGCCGCCATGACATGCCCGCTGGGGAAAGAACCGTTAGTGTTGGTCTCCCAAACATTGATGAGATCAGCAGAGGGACGAGGCCTGTTCACGATTCTCTTGAACAACCACGTCACACCCCACAATCCACCGCCTACGAGGACGATAACTGCATAACGTTTATTTTTCTTGCTGACAAATATCGCCAGTGTTATCGCAACGACAGTCACGATATAGGCGATATCATCGAAGATGAAAGAGAACACTTTAGCAATCGTCAGAAAGATCGGCGCAGTGAATGAAGACTGAAGGAATCGAGTAAATGACAGATCGATACCATAATATGAACGGTTATTCATGAAAAGGAACATGACCACAGTCAGGAAGAAACACACCATCCAGACCCAGAAAAGCGGTTTCTGCAGGATCCCTTCTACTGCATCTTTTGGCTGACCAGCGGGGCTGTCTTCCTCATAAGGAACAGTTACATTCTTTGCGAAAGTCGAAGCGGCACTTTTCATCGGCTTTACATATCTCTTGTGGACTCTGTTGGCAGCATCAACGACTTTTTCCTTCTTTTCCGCGCGATCTTCTTCCGCGATTTCATGCACGGAGCCGACAAACGTACCTACCGCTTTCTTCAAGGGATTAAAATAACGTTTTTTTATCTTATATGTAGAAAGTTCGTTTTCTTCGTCTTTACTCATGCCTAAATTATAGATTGAGAAATCAGCGCATTCAATTTAAGTGAGTTTTTATGCATTCAAAATCTCGAGAAAACAATTATCTGACAGCTTGTTATTGACCCAATCGCCCTTAAAAACAATTCCATCCAATGATGTTTCAACACCAAATCCATTTCTTAAACCGTTTTTAAACTCACCCTCAAATATGGTACCATCCTTGTAAGTGTAGACACCATGCCCGTATGCACGATTATTTTTCCACGTACATTCAAAAACATCCCCATTTATGTAGCGCATCACGCCCAGTCCCTCTCGGTTATCATTATGGAATTCTCCTTCATAATAATCACCATTTTCATACGTAAAGCTTCCGCGCCCTTCCTTTTTTCCTTTTATAATCTTAACTGGAAGCCCTTTATAACTATCCTGCGGATTATTAATGTCTTTTTCTTCAGGGACATAATCATAAATCCTATCTATAGATTGATGTGATGCATCACCTTGATGAGCTTCCACAGGATAGATATCATCCTCCTGCTCTATGGGATCATCAGTGTTTACTGTCTCTTTTTCATCGTTTGAGATAATACTTTTTATCTCAGTAAGGGGTAATTCATTTTCAATTGTCTGGACTAATTCATCACTGGAAAAAACAACTTCTTTAATACTTCCATCTGGAAACGTCATAGTACCCTTTCCATGTCTTTTACCTCCATCCCACTCTCCATCATAAAATGCGCCATTAGGATATGTCATTTTGCCACGGCCTTTGAATTCACCATTCTTGAATCGCCCTATGAAAAGACCACCATCAGGAAAAGTTCGTCTTCCCTGCCCATTAGCCTTTCCTTTATTCCAAATACCATCATGAATCGTTCCATCTAAATACACCATTGCTCCATTACCTTCAAACAATCCATTCCTTATCCCGCCTGTATAGTTATCACCTGTAGAAAACTTATATTCCCCGCTTCCATTCGGAACGTCATCTTTAAAAGAGCCTGTGTAGACATCACCATTAGCAAACTGTTTTTTTCCCTGTCCACTTAGTCTACCGTTATCAAAGTGTCCCTCATAAATCTCTCCATCAGGCGAAGTTAATATACCCTCTCCCTGCGGTTTGCCAGCCCTTATTTCTCCCCTATAAAGAAAACCATTCTCAAAACTGATTTGACCAGTACCAGTAATCTCGCCCCTAACGATATCGCATTTAATGGTTTTCCCACTATCAAAACTAACTGTAGCATCCGTACAATTATTACCGTCAGTAAAATGACCCTGAATTGTCCTATCAACCTGTCGCAACGTTCCCTCTCCACATATCATTCCGTCAGTCAAAGAACCTTTATAGCAAGTACCATCAGGGAACAGGAGTTCACAGTTTTCTCCGTCTCTCTTATTATCGACATACCTTACGTCTTTGGAACTAACGCGTCTTCTCACTACGCCCATTTCTTTCACCCCTGTTTTGTTTTTCACTATGTGACATGAATAATACAATAATTGTCCGCCCAATTAATGTATACTAAACCAACTTGTAATCATCGGAGGTCAAAATGTTTTCTGATAAATACCTCAACAAGAACATGATTGCGTGGTTTTATTATGATCCCAACTGGGAACCAAGTCACTCGACGTTGGCAGACGATATCGAACAGCCACAGAACACTCATTGTTACGTTTACCCACGATTCGTTTACGACGATTATGGCTACGTTCCAATCCCTGCAGAAGACTTCCCCAACCTCGGCAGTATTGAGGTCATCACGAAAGCTGGTCAAACATGTGAAAGCCTACACACAACACTTCACCATAGACACGTTGTAAGTATTCGCCTTCAAAAACCTCCATTTACAAATAATAACAACACCTACAACAAATACCTGTCTTTTTACAACGGACAAAGCAATTCTGACATACTGATAACCGATTTTTCACAAGGAAGCCATGTTTATCAAGTCATTTCACCTAACACATTCGATTATGATGATCTCAATACTAAATCCGGTAAAATAGTTCTTCCCAATGACCCTGACTCAATATACACTAGCGGTATTCTCTTAAAATACGGGGATTATTATCTAGGTCCATTTAACGTAATAACAGAAAACGATACACTTACTCTTGTTAGCCTTCCTGACCACAATTATCATGTTAAGCAATATGAAGGTGACTATATAGACGAAGGACTACTTGGAGTCAGAGATAAAAATGGAGAGACTGTCGCAACCTTTATTAATAAACAAGATTTAGATGATGCCACAGTCCTCAAGGACAGTCTGTTCATATCGGATAAAACAAATA
>JAEEOC010000124.1 GCA_016284035.1 Dehalococcoidales bacterium | reverse complement strand
GCAAAGATCTGGTCGGAATGTTCGTCGGATGGACGGCACAGATCATCAAGAAGAAATTCAAGGAAGCAAAGGGCGGCGTACTATTCATCGACGAGGCATACTCCCTTGTCGACGGGCACAAAGGCTCATATGGCGATGAGGCTATCAACACGATCGTCCAGGAGATGGAGAACAACAGGAACGATCTGGTTGTCATCTTCGCAGGATATCCAACCGAAATGGAGCAGTTCCTCGACAGAAATCCCGGCCTTCGCTCCAGGATCGCTTTCCATGTCCCGTTTGATGACTACGACTCCGATGAACTGTGTGACATCGCACGTCTGACCGCCAAGAAAGACGGACTGAAACTTACCGACGATGCATATGAAAAACTGCACGGTATTTTTGATACTGCCAGACTGGAAAATGATTTCGGAAACGGCAGATACGTCCGAAATATTCTCGATAAGGCCAAAATGACACAGGCCACCAGACTGATCGAACTGGATCCCGACTCAGTCTGCAAAGAAGACCTTATCACCATATGCGCGGAAGACATCGAAATGCCGGAGGTATGTCTTAAGAACACCAAACACCCGATCGGATTCAGCACCTAGGTCCTGACTAATTTATAAGAGGATTTGATGCCGCAAAAACTGGCTGCGAGGCAATCTCTTTCAACGACTACCTGATATTATTTGACCAAGCCGACTGATAGAATAATCAACAGCATGATCGAGGAGAAACGAAATGGACGACATGAAAGAAGAACTCTGGCGCAGACTAATCAGATACATGAACAACCATAATGAAGGAGACTATTCAAAATTAAGCAATCAGATTCCATGGGATAGAATCAAAACTAAACGAAAAGAAGAGTTGTACGATCGTCTCATCGAGTACATAAATACCCATATAATCGATGATGTCACACCATTAGGCAAGTTAATCACCTGGGATTTTGAAAAAATGGACAACGATGAGTGGTCTGCATTCTTAAAGACACATGGCAAGTCTGAAACAGACAAAGCTGCATCAGCCATCAAATGCACCATGTGCGGAAAGCCATTCGATACGTGGGACATCTTCGTGGGTAACAACAGATTTGACTTCTATATCGGATTCGGATCGACAAAGTACTGCTATGCCCGTTTTCAATGCGACCTGTGCATCGACTGTTTCGATAAGGTCATCGACATGATCATCCCCATGTGCAAGACCAATCCCATTATCGGGGAACACTAATAAAACGAAGCAAGGAGAAAAAAATGACTGAATGGACAAAACTGGGAATATCCTCATTCTTTTTCAGAAGGACCGGCGAAACTTCTGCAGAGCTGAGAGTCGTGTCGGAAGACGAACTGAAAAACATGAAACCCGACTATATTCTTGACTGGGAAAACGATGTCCACAAATATCCCGATCTGGCTCCTGAAGAGACTTGTCAGTTTGCATATGATGGCAGCGAGGATAGTTATAAAAAAGACAAACTAAAAAAATATCATCAGTATCTTAACAGGATCATCAGGATAACTGCAGATAATAAAGATCAGTGTGATCTGCTTTGCAACGGGATCAATGAATTACTGAACATTAATTACATGAGCTGGCTCATTGGCTCGGATGATGAATGTGTCTGTGAACAAATCTTTAACGCTGAAGAAGCAAATGTGCACTACATCGGTTCATATGATCTGGAAAACAGTTTTAAAGACCTGGAAGAAAAAGCTGCAAGCTATATCAGGGATCATTCCGTACCCAAGGTTGCTTTTTGGGTCTGTATCAATAAAAACGACGATTGGGGTCTCAGTGAAACCAGCGACATGATCGATGAAAGGATCTGGGGAGACACCGGAAAACGTAAAAATGTAGATGATGTCCCCATACTTCTCCAATACGTCTTAACGCAATCGAAGAGTTCGGCACATCTATTGCTCTGGTAAGACTAATCAAACGCATGAACACTGTTGAAAACTATTCGATCAATTAAAGGATATGGAGGAAATCCAGATGAACCATAAAGAGCAGACCATTGAAACAATTGAAGAATACCTGGCTAATCACAATGACGAATTGAAAGATAAGATCTACGAAGCGTTAGACAACAGCAAAGATTATCAAAAGGCCATGCATAAAATAGTCACATGCACAATGTGCGGAAAAATCTTTGACTGCTGTGATCTGGAAAACGCATTTCTGAACCATTCGAACAGCTTCGACTTTTATGTAGGCTACGGTTCAAAACATGATAATGAACACATCAAACTTGATCTTTGTCTGGATTGTCTCGACAAAGTCATCGATATGATCAGACCGATGTGCAAGACCGACCCGGTGACAGAAGATGAATTGAAAAGAGGATAAGTATCATGGAAATAAACAAGACATGCTGTTTTACAGGCCACCGCCCGAAGAAATGCAAAGGTTCCGAAAAAGCAATAAGCAAGGCTCTCCGCAAAGAGATACTGAAAGCAATCGAAGACGGATATGATACCTTCATTTCAGGAATAGCACCCGGAGTTGATCAGCTGGCAGCATCAGAAGTGATAGACATTCGTGATTGTGAACGCCCTGATATCAAACTAATCTGCGCAACACCCTACCCCGGTTTTGAAGAGAGTAAAGGATTATGAATGAATTAGAGAAAAGAGCAAAGTATGCGAAAAAGCATCAAAAAGGATTATCTCCATTTACTCATCTTAACGCCGGAGATGTAGAATACAATACTACATTTTTCAATAATGCGATGGGTTCTGGAGAATCTGTTTCTGAAGACTATCGAAATCTACCCGGGCTGGGAGACATAGATTCAACATTCTTAATATTAGCAAATAATGCTAAAGAATTCTCTACAGAAGATTTTAATAGAGAATTTGAGAAGGATTTAGAAGACTGGGAAATAGCGTTAGAAGAAGATGTAGAAGAGAATAAAGAAGGAAAAGATGTAGAAGAAGAGAGCAGCGCTCCTGAAAAGTTTATACTATCGAAATCCGAAGTCGATAAAGTACTTAATAATATCTTGAATGCTTATAGTACCATTATTTCTAAAAGACCTGTAAACATTATTTTTTTAAAGAATCATGATTTAACGCTTGATGATGGGAGAGAAATTATTAAGCAACTCTCACTTTCTGACTATTCTTATTCTAGCAAATCAACTAATGCTTTTTATTTAGGTAATACTTTATCTATATTTGTACCAGATAAGGAATTTAATATTAACGGTAAGGTTATACCTGCTGTTAAAATGTATATCAAAATTGATGATTCGAAGGAAGGTATTATTACTGTAATATCATTTCAGGAGGGTACTTCAGAAGATCATCCATATGAAAACGAAGAAAGAAGCTGCGATCACATCTCTTTATTTGGGTTACCAAAAGGTGTCAGCGTCAAGATATGGCTGGATGATGTTCGAACAGCACCCGACGGTTATTATACCTGTCACAGCGTAAACAAAGCCAAAGACCTAATTGAACAGTGTGAGTCTGATCACACGGAGATTGAAGTCATCGACTGTGATCATGATCTGGGTGATTATTCAGAAGACGGAGGAGACGGAATAAAACTCCTCGAATGGCTGGCAGAAAGAGAAACGTTTTACAAAATCAGACTTCATACTATGAATCCGGTCGGATTCAAAAACATGCTGCAGTTCCTTGATAGATATTGGAGATAACGTAAGTACAACATATGACATTGTATGATGCAGACATAAGGGATGCGCTTTGCGAGTTCATTGCGGAAAAGTTTGGAGAAGTTCGATTCTTTGATGAACTAGGAATAGGAAGATCACGTGCAGATCTATTGATGATTTCAAGAACGGCGTTCTATGGAATCGAAATAAAAAGTGATGCAGATTCGTACAGCCGCCTGCCTCGCCAGATCAAGGATTACGATCGTTACTGTGATTACAACATTATCGTTGCAGGTGCGACTCATGTTCAACACGTGCAGGAACATGTACCGGAATACTGGGGCATTATAATAACTGACGAAGAACAGGGCAAAGCAGATTTTTACGAACTTCGCCAACCGAGGCTCTCTCCTCGCGTAACACTCAATTATCAGCTGAAACTACTTTGGAAACGTGAAATGGCGGATATCCAACGACGTCATAAGCTCCACATGTATTTAAATAAGTCTCGCAGCTTTAGAGAAAAATACATTTTGGATTCTCTTGAACCTCAAATTATCAAACATGAGCTCATAGAACAACTCTTTAATCGGGATTACTCCCAGTTCGATACTAAACCTTAAAAGCATACTTTGCTACTATAACTTCGAAGGAAAAAGAATGGCGAGTAATAACAGTCAACAGACATAAAATTTCCGGCAAGACCACAGTATGTGAAGTACTGATACCGCAGGTGTAGCTATACTGTCGGTTCGGCCAAAGAGATGTACAGCGAATTCCTCTTCTCTCGCGATAGTCATAACCGATGGTTTCGATATTCTCACATTCTCCGATTATGACACCCACATCAGTTGTTCTGCTCCGAGCCGTATTCCTTTTTCATCAATCAGTTGTTAATTGATTATAAAGATACTCTGATCTTCGCACGATCATTCAGTCAGATCAGAGAGCATATCATAAGCCGTGTCATACCCGGCATTTGCAGAACGTTTAAGCCACCTTATAGCCTCGTCTCTGTTCTTTTCATAATCCTTTGCAAGCAGGATTTTTGCGACATTATACATTGCCTCCGGGATCTCCTGCTCCGCCGCGCTAAGAAACC
>JAEEOC010000123.1 GCA_016284035.1 Dehalococcoidales bacterium | reverse complement strand
TCTGGTATGGGTTATATGATCTCACTGTCTTATGACGGCTATCAGCTGAACAGGGTGTTCTGCTGGACGTTCGTCTTTGCCATAATCATCAATATCTTTGAATATGTCATTTTCCGTTGGCTGGATCACAGATATATCCGCAAATGGAAATATGCTAGCAATTAGATTTCATTACATAACGCTGGATCCCTTTACCTAAACGAGACTAAAAGAAACTCTTATCATTTCGTGTGTAGAGAGACCTGTTCTAGGCACGGTTTCAAAGCTATTTTCCTTTGTATCGATTAGTATATTGTGGTATATTTTATAACCATTCAAAGGTCGATTTTTTTTATGGAGGACACTAATTTTATGAAAAAGCTTTTAGCAGTTTCCCTCGCAGTGCTTATGCTCGTCTCCCTCTGTGCCTGTGGCGGCGGCTCTAAGAACGTCATCAAGATTGGCGTTTATGAACCTCAGTCCGGCGACAATGGTGCCGGTGGTAAGCAGGAAATCCTCGGCATGCAGTATGCCAATTCAGTTACCAACGAGATCGAAATCGGTGGTAAGACTTACAAAGTCGAATTAGTTATCTCTGATAACGAATCATCCAATGACAAGGCAGTTTCTGCCGCATCCAAGCTCGTATCTGAAGGTTGTGCAGTAGTACTTGGTTCCTATGGTTCCGGTGTTTCTATTGCCGGTTCCGATACCTTCGCTGATGCTGGTATCCCTGTTATCGGTGTTACCTGTACCAATCCCCAGGTCACCGAAGGCAACAGCCACTATTTCCGAATCTGTTTCTTGGATCCGTTCCAGGGCACAGTCCTTGCCAACTTTGCTAATGACGAACTCAAGGCAAAGAAAGCATATTGTCTCGGTCAGCTCGGTAACGACTACGATATCGGTTTGATCAACTACTTTAAACAGGCAGCTGAAAAGCTCGGTATGGAAGTCATAACCGCTGAATTCCCTAAAGACAATTCTGACTTCAACTCTTATCTTACTAATGCTAAGAATGCTAAGGCAGATGTTATCTTTGCTCCCTGTTCCACCAGCTATGCTCAGCTGATCATCGAACAGGCTGAAAAGCAGGGTATCGATGTTCCTATCCTTGCCGGCGATACCTGGGATTCCAACCAGATTCTTGATGCCGCTAAGGCCAAAGCCCCTAATGCTAAGATTTATGTTTCCACCTTCTACGCTGAAGGCGGTGACGTCAATTTCGAAAAAGGCTTCCGTGATTTCATCAACGGCAATTCTGTCAACAAGCAGAACAACGGTGGTAATGACATCATCGCAGCTGTATCCGTAATGGGCTACGATGCCTACTACACTGCTCTTGAAGCCCTCAAGAAAGCAGATTCAGTCAAAGCAGCCGACGTTCTCAAGGCTCTTCCCAGCACCACATACACTGGTGTAACTGGTAAGATCGCTTTCGATTCAATCGGTGATGCAGCACGTGACACTGCTTATATCAAGAAAGTCAACACTTCTACTGGTCTTTGGGACTTCGTCAAGGTCCAGACCATCAAGTAGGTCTTTAACAAGATAGATTAGTGTTTAACACATAGCGGGTACCATGCCCGCTATGTGTTAAATGCAAAGACAGACTTTTCCATCTGCTTCTTAGTATTTAAGTGGCAGATGGAAGTGTCTTAAACGATAACAGTAAGGAGTGAACAGCATGTCAGATTTCATACAGGCTAATCTGCCTTATCTGCTGGCTGGTATCTCTGTGGGTGGTCAGTATGCATTGATCGCTATCGGTTATACGATGGTGTATGGTATTTTGCGCTTGATTAACTTTGCCCATGGTGATGTCTTTATGGCAGCCGGTCTGATCATGGTCTTTGCAGCGGCCTCGTTGCCGATGTATATCTCGATCCCGTTGGTTATTATCGTTACTGTGCTTCTCGGGTTTGTAATCGAACGAGTTGCTTACAAACCACTCCGATCAGCTCCGAGGATGTCGGTAATGATCTCAGCCATCGGTGTCTCTTATTTGATCCAGAATTGTGCGCTTTATTTTACTGGCGGTCTTCCTCGTGTTTTTCCATCTATACCTTGGTTGACTGATACTGTCACTATTTTCGGCGCAATTACTAAACGAGTTACTGTGATCACTCCTATCATCACTCTCATCCTCGTCGTTGCACTGGTACTCTTTATCAAGAAAACTAAGGTCGGCATGGCTATGCGTGCCGTGTCTCGTGATTTCCAGACCAGTCAATTAATGGGCATCAAGATCGATAATGTCATAAGCATGACTTTTATCATCGGCTGTTTCCTTGCTGCTATCGGGGCTCTCCTTTACTTCTCCAACTATCAGTCAGTCATCCCGACATCCGGTTCTATGCCTGGCCTTAAGGCTTTCGTTGCTGCCGTATTCGGCGGCATCGGTTCGATTCCCGGTGCTGTGATCGGGGCATTCCTTATCGGTATCGTCGAGAATATCATCAAGGGTGTCGGTTGGACGACATTCTCTGATGCTTTTACTTTTGTACTATTAATCGTCATTTTGATGGTCAAGCCGACAGGCATCTTTGGCGAAAAGAAGACGGATAAGGTGTAGGGACGATGTTTAAGAAGATCAACAATGCACTCAATCCGTCATTAAGACATCCTGAACAGGAAAGGGCCAGCAGGATCAATAAAGTCGGCGCGATCATCCTGCTTGCGATACTCTACGTATTCCTGTTCGTATTGGATAACTTCCTTCCTGCTGGTTCTTTTACCGGTATGCTTATCCCGGTGCTCAGAAAAGGTGCTATCTATGCGCTCCTTTGTGTATCCATGAACCTTTTGAATGGTTTCACTGGGTTGTTCTCGTTGGGGCAGGCCGGTTTCATGTTGATCGGCGGTTACGCTTATGCGATCCTCAGTATCCCTGCGTCTCAGCATGCCGCTGTTTATCAGTACTTTGACGGCGGTGCCATACAGTTTTCGATCCCTGAATTTTTCAGTTCATTCCTTGGTGCGGGACTTGGTTCCTTTGTCGGTTCCATCATCTGTATCATCATTGCCGGTGTCATAGCAGCATTGTTTGCTGCACTGATCGGCATACCGGTATTGCGACTTAAGAGCGATTATCTCGCCATTGCAACACTGGGCTTTGCCGAGATCATCCGAGCCATCTTCCAGTGGAATGGTTTTGGTATCATCACTAACGGCTCGAATCTTCTTCGAAAATACACAGCGCTTTCAGATATCAGATGGGACATCGGATCGGTTTCACTTAAATTCGGAACGGTGTTTGTCTTCTTGATCGTTACAATCTGTATCCTGCTCATCGTCCTGCTCATCAATTCATCATATGGGCGTGCCTTCAATGCGGTCCGAGATGATGAGATATCTGCGGAAGCAATGGGTATCAATCTCTTCAAACACAAGATGATGTCTTTCATCATCTCTAGCTTCTTTGCCGGTGTAGGCGGTGCTCTCCTTGCAATGTATCAGACTACCATCCAGTCGGCCGCATTTACCTCTGCTATGACATACGAGATCTTACTCATGGTCGTTATCGGTGGCATCGGTTCGGTCTCCGGCAGCGGTATCGCAGCATTCCTCTACATCGCAGCGAATGAGTGGTGGCTGAGATTCCTCGACAGCGGTTCCATCGGCAGTATTGAGGTCTCTTTCTTCAGAGGCGGTTTCCGAAAGGTTATCTTCTCTATTGCTATCATGATCATCGTGC
Organism: Dehalococcoidales bacterium; assembly: GCA_016284035.1. GTDB lineage: Bacteria > Chloroflexota > Dehalococcoidia > Dehalococcoidales > UBA1222 > UBA1222. The sequence continues at coordinate 7,632 of JAEEOC010000123.1, read as the reverse complement.
TGTTCTTCTCTCGCGGTATCATGGGTGACAAAGAATTATCGATTACTGGCGTGATCAATTGGTTCAAGAATCGTAAAGAACGAAAACTGGCCAAGAAGATCAACGCCTCTAAGGAAGGAGAATAATCATGAACGAAGATATTGTTCTCCACGTTGAAAATGTCACGATGCAGTTTGGTGGTGTCGTTGCTGTCAATAACCTTTCTCTCGATGTGCCTAAGGGTAAGATTATTGCCTTGATCGGTCCTAACGGTGCAGGGAAGACTACGGCATTCAACTGTATAACCGGTGTATATGAACCGACCAATGGTCTTATTACATTCAATGGTGAACCTATCGTAAGAAATCATCCTGTCGGTGCCATGAAGAAGACCTATGCCGGTCTCAACGCCGACAGGTATACATCAAAATTTGTACTGCCTAAGGAATTCGACGAATCTGATGATGCTTACGAAAAGCGTAAGGAAGCTCTCAAAGAGATCGATAAGTATGCTTTTACCGACACTCAGTTAGCGCCTACAGCTGATAAGATCACCAACTGCGGTATTGCTCGAACCTTCCAGAATATTCGGCTTTGGAAGAGCATGACTGTCTTCGACAATGTACTTACTGCTAAGCATATGCGTGCTAAGCAGAACCTCTTCTCTGCGACTTTCAGGACCAGCATTGCTGAAGAGAACAGGATGAAAGAAGAAACTGTCCAGCTCCTTGAAGAACAGAATCTTTTCAGATTCAAGGATGATCTGGCTACCAGTCTTCCTTACGGTCTCCAGCGACGTCTTGAGATCGCGCGTGCACTTGCCACCAATCCGACGCTTCTGCTTCTTGATGAACCTGCTGCAGGTATGACTCCTCAGGAAACGGTGGAACTCTGCGAATTTATCAAAGAGATCAGGAACAAATACAACCTTTCAGTCTTCCTTATCGAACATCATATGGATCTTGTCATGCAGATCTCTGATTATATCTATGTCATCGATTTCGGCAGTGAGATCGCTCAGGGTGTCCCCAAGGACATCCAGACGAATCAGGCCGTCATCAATGCATACTTAGGAGCTGACAATGAGTAATATCCTTGAAATTAAAGATCTACATGTTAGCTATGGCGGTATCAAAGCCGTAAAAGGTATCACTTTCGATGTCGAGGAAGGCAGTATTATCACCCTCATTGGTTCAAACGGTGCAGGGAAGTCCACGACTTTGAATACTATCGCAGGTCTCATTAAACCTGAATCCGGCTCCATTTTCTTCGAGGGCAATGAGATCACTGGCAAAGATCCTAACTTCATCGTTTCCAGCGGTATCACCCTTGTTCCTGAAGGACGAAAAATCTTCCCTGATATGACTGTACTTGAGAATCTCAAGATCGGCGCTTATCTCAGAAAAGACGATCTTTCTGATGATATCGAATGGGTCTACTCTTTGTTCCCCAGACTGAAAGAAAGATCCTGGCAGCTGGGTGGTACGCTCTCCGGTGGTGAACAGCAGATGCTGGCCGTGGGACGTGCCCTTATGAGTAAACCTAAACTCATCATGATGGATGAACCTTCATTGGGCCTTGCCCCCATCGTTGTCCGTGATATCTTTTCTATCATCCGCGAGATCAACAAGCAGGGTACTACGATTCTCCTGATTGAACAGAACGCTAATATGGCACTCAAGACCGCAAATCATGCTTATGTACTTGAGACTGGCCGAATCATCCTGCAGGGTTCCGGTGAGGAACTCCTGGGTAATGAATCGGTCCGAGCGGCCTATTTGGGTTCTTAGTATTCGAATCAATCAGTCATCCTGAGCCTGTTTTCGAATACTTTGAAAACAGGCTTTTTCGTAATCGAGGGTTAGTAAGTTGGAATTAGTTATAAAGACATTTAAAGAGTTAACGAACGAGGAACTTTATGAGATCCTGAAACTCCGTTCGCTTGTCTTCGTTGTGGAACAGAATTGTATCTATCAGGATCTGGATGACCGTGATCAGGATGCAGTGCATCTTTTTTACAGAGATGAAGACGGTATCCAGTCATATTTGCGGGTGATGGATAAAAGCGAGCATAATAACAAGATAGCAATTGGCCGAGTCGTAAGCAGAAAAAGACGATCCGGCCTGGCTACTGCATTGTTAAAAGAAGGAATAAGACTCGCTCAGGAGAGATTTGGAGCCGACAGTATATATGTTGAGGCTCAGGTATATGCCAGAAGCCTGTACGAAAAGATTGGCTTCAAGCAGATCTCTGAAGAGTTTTTTGAAGATGGTATCCCGCACATCAAGATGATCTGTGAATGCGGTGATAAAGGATAAGGGACCGATGACTAAGGTTTTTATTGACGGCAATTCAGGAACGACTGGTCTTCAAATCGAAGAAAGACTGAAGTCCAGGCATGACCTCGAACTGCTGAAGATTGCTGAAGATAAGAGAAAAGACACTGATGAGAGAAAGCGTCTCCTTAATCTGGCTGACATCGTCTTCCTGTGTCTACCTGATGCAGCTGCTAAGGAATCGGTCTCTCTGATCGACAACAAAAATGTTTGCGTTATCGATGCGTCTACGGCTCACAGATGTGATCCTGATTGGGTGTACGGTTTCCCCGAGATCGGCAATACAGAAAAGATTGCCGGATCCAAACGCATTGCTAATCCCGGATGCCATGCTACCGGTTTCATCAGCACCGTTTATCCTCTGGTCAAGAATGGCCTTCTGCCTAAAGATGCTCAGATCAGCTGTTTTTCCCTTACCGGTTATACGGGCGGAGGCAGGTCGATGATCAATACCTATGAGAGCGATCAAAAAGAAAAAGCTCTCAACAGTCCGTGTGTGTATGCAATGGGACAGCATCATAAGCACATCCCGGAGATGATGAAAGTTTGCGGACTCGGTACCCAGCCGATCTTTCTTCCGGTTGTGGATGATTATGCGCAGGGAATGGCGACTACTGTTATGCTTCAGTCCCATCAGCTGAACAAGAAAGTATCTGCCGATGAATTGGTGGCAATGTATGACCATTTTTATTCAGGTTGCCAATTGATATCGGTTAGTAGTATCTTAAACACTCCTGAAAAGATATATGCCAATCAATATGCCGGGAAAGACACGTTACAGGTCATCGTGGCCGGCAATGGTGAGCAGATATCAGTGACGGCACTTTTCGATAACCTCGGAAAAGGTGCTGCAGGAGCTGCTATACAGAATATGAATATCGTACTTGGATTGGATCAGACGACAGGTCTGGTCCTATAAAGGAGAAAAAAATGAGATTTACGAATGGCGGTGTCTGTGCCCCGCAGGGCTTCAAAGCCAGCGGTATGCATGTGGGTGTCAAATCTCGAGACCTCAGTAAGAAGGATGTTGGCCTGATCGTTTCTGATGTGGACTGTACGACTGCTGCAGTCTATACCAAGAACGTGGTCAAATCTGCTCATATCCATGTCGATATCGAGCACCTTAAGGACAATAAAGCCCGAGCCGTCATCGTTAACAGCGGCAATGCCAATGCCTGTGCTCCCAATGATATTGTGAATGCCCAGAGAATGTGTGATGCAGTCGCCGCCAAACTCGGATGTGAATCTGAAGATGTTCTCGTGGCATCGACTGGGGTCATTGGCCAGGAACTAAGGATCGAGAGGATCGAGGAGAATGTCGGTGAATTAGTCGATATGCTGACTCATGACGATAAAGGTTCAGATGGTGCAGCCTGTGCCATCATGACCACTGATACGGTCAAGAAGGAATATGCTATCGAGACTGTTATCGGCGGTCAGATGATCATTATCGGCGGTATTGCCAAGGGTTCTGGAATGATCCATCCCAATATGGGCACTATGCTTTGTTTCATTACCACCGACTGTGCTGTCTCTCATGAGATGCTCAATGACGCTCTCCATGAGGCTGTCAATGTAAGTTTCAACAGGGTCAGTGTCGACGGAGATATGTCCACTAATGATACTTGTCTCATTATGGCTAACGGTGAGGCAGATAACGCCTGTATTACAGCCAAGGGTGAAGACTATGATGAATTTGTTGCTGCATTGACAAGATTATGCACAAGACTCGCTATCGATATTGCATCAGATGGTGAAGGCGCCAAACATCTTATTACTTGTCAGGTAAGAAACGCAAAGACTGAATCAGAGGCTGAAACTATTTCTAAATCTGTTATCTCGTCAACGCTTACTAAAGCCGCTATTTTTGGCTGTGATGCCAACTGGGGCAGGGTCGTTTGTGCTATGGGCTATTCCGGAGTTGATTTCGATGTCAACAAGGTTAATGTTACTTTTTCCAGCGGTGCCGGCAGCATCGCAGTCTGCCAGAACGGACACGGACTTGAGTTCGATGAGGATCTGGCAAAGAAGATCTTAACTGAACATGATATTACCATCGATGTAGATATGGCCGATGGCGAAGCCGAATGCACATGCTGGGGATGCGACATCACATATGATTACATCAAGATCAATGGTGATTATAGGACTTAGAGATGAATGATTCGTTTACTAATGCAGAACGCGCGGAAGTACTGACTCAAGCACTTCCTTATATCAGAAAATTCAACGGACAGATCATCGTGATCAAGTACGGCGGCAACGCCATGGTCGATGAAAAGCTCAAGCAACAGGTCATGCACGACATCGTATTGCTGTGGCTTGTCGGCATCAAAGTCGTCTTGGTACATGGCGGCGGTCCTGATATCACGGAACTCATGGCCAAGCTCGGTAAGGAACCGGAATTTGTCGACGGATTGCGTGTGACCGACAAGGAAACCGTTGAAATCGCTCAAATGGTCCTGGCCGGCAAGATCAATAAATCCCTGGTTGCGCTCCTCGAGAAGTGCGGCGGCAATGCCATGGGCATCTCCGGTATGGATGGTAAGCTCATCCAGGCCAAGCCTAAGAATGATAAGCTGGGTTATGTCGGTGAGATCACCAAGATCAACAAACAACCGATCATGGATCTTCTGGAAAAAGGTTATATCCCTGTCATTTCGTCTCTTGGTTATGATGACGATGGCAATATCTATAACATCAATGGCGATACTGTGGCTGCCTGGATTGCCAGTGCTATCGGTGCACGACGAATGTTCATGATGACCGACATCGCCGGTATACTGCGTGATCCCAAGGATCACAGCACTCTCATCCGACGGGTCTCTGTGACTGAGGCGCAGGAATTGATGAAGGAAAAGGTAGTTACTGGCGGCATGATCCCCAAAGTTCAATGTTGTATCGATGCGATCAACGGTGGTGTGAACAAAGTGGTGATCATGGATGGTCGTATCCCGCACTCAATACTCATGGAACTGCTCACTGATGAAGGTGCAGGGACCATGATTGCAATGGATAATTTAGATGACTGAAAACATTAAAGAATTAGATAAACAATATATCGCTCATGCATATGCCAGATTCCCGGTACAGATCGTATCCGGCAAGGGAGCAAGGGCATATGATGAGAATGGTAAAGAATATATCGACATGACGAGCGGCATCGCGGTAAATTCCTTTGGTTATGCTGATGATGAATGGAAAGATGCTGTCATGGCTCAGCTCGGTAAAGTCCAGCATACTTCCAATGTCTTTTATACGGAACCTTGTGTTCAGCTGGCTAAGGCTCTTTGTGAACGAACCGGAATGAAGAAGGCTTTCTTCGGAAATTCCGGAGCTGAAGCTAATGAATGCGCTATCAAGGTCACCAGAAAGTATGCATCTGAAAAGAAAGGTGCAGATTGCTACAAGATCATCACGATCAACAACGGTTTCCACGGCCGAACTATCACGACTTTGGCTGCAACAGGACAGGAACATTATCATGAGCTGTATCAGCCTCTTACTCCCGGATTCTTGTATTGTGATGCCAATGATATCGACCAGATGAATAAACTGGTCAGCGAGAATAAAGTTGCCGGTATCATGTTGGAATGTATCCAGGGTGAAGGCGGAGTCAATGTTCTCGATAAGCAGTTCGTCAAGGCTGTTGAGCGCATCTGTAAAGAAAAGGATATCCTTCTCATCATCGATGAGGTCCAGACAGGCAACGGAAGGACAGGAAAGCTATATTCGTATATGAACTATGACGTCGAACCTGATATCGTGACTACGGCTAAAGGTCTTGGCGGCGGTCTTCCCATTGGCGCTTGTTTGATCGGCGATAAAGCTGAGAATGTGCTGTCGTTCGGTGATCACGGTTCCACCTTTGGCGGAAATCCAGTTGTTTGTGCCGGTGCATTGAATATCCTTGAAAGGATGACCGATCAGTTCATGCAGGAGATCTCCGAAAAGGGCAGATTCATCATTGATTCTTTTAAAGATGCTCCCGGTGTCGAGACTGTGAGCGGCATGGGGCTCATGGTAGGTATCAAACCTGTAAAGCCTGCCAAGGATGTAGTGGTGAAGTGTATCGATGAGGGCGTTTTGTGTCTTACGGCTAAAGATAGGGTCAGACTGCTTCCTCCGCTCAATATCCCGATGGCTGATCTTGAAAAGGCTGTTCAGATCATCAAGCGTGTCATTGCTGAATAGTCATCAGAGAACGTTTTCGTTATTGATGACAGTCCTTACGTAATAACAGATAGAATCATATAACGCTTTCGCCGCCGGCGAGAGCGTTTCTTTATTTAAGGCAGACAGACCGATCATACGGAATTCATCGGGGATGATCTTGAGTACCTGAAGTCCGTTCTCAAGGCCTTTGGCAGTGAGTGTGGGCATTACGGAAATGCCACGTCCACAGGCAACCATTGCCATGATAGACGTATCGTCAAGCACGTGACAGTTTGATTTGAATTTGAGCCCGTATTTTTGGATGAGTACCTGTACGTCAGAGTCGGACCCTGCGCTCTGAATCACGTAGGACTGGTCTTTCATCTCATCGATGGTGATGCATCCTGGAGTCTTGGTCTTGAATCCCGGGGGAACGATGCAGATGAGAGGATCCTTGTACAGTGGTTCGACGTAAAGCTCGGTGGTGCAGGAGCTCGAAAGGAATCCGAAGTCGACGGTGCCATCCTTGATCCATTTGATGACATCGTCATAACCGCCCTCATAGATATCTACATCGATGCCCGGGTATTCGTTTTTGAATCTCTCTAGGATCTCAGGCATCCAGTTGGTGCAGGTGCTGTTGAAGATGCCGATCTTGGCTACACCTCGTTCAAGACCGTTCAGCTGGTCGATAGTCTGCTGTAAAGACTCTTCGCCGTTGATCATTTGGATGACCAACGGGTAGATCGTCTTTGCATATTCGGTCATGGAAACTCCGTTGCGGTTACGGTTGAAGAGGGTGAAACCGATCTCTGCTTCGGCATCTGATACGGCATGACTCACGGCTGAAGGAGTCATATGCAGAAGCTCTGCTGCCTTTACAAAAGAGCCTTCCTGAACGATGGTATGGAACATCTTAAAAAACGTAAGATTCACGGCATCCCTCTTTGTTGAGTAACTTTCACTTGACAGTTGAAAAAGTTGAACTTTACTAATGTTGCAAATTGTACTTTAATAGTTACTTATTATCAATAACAAGGAATGAACGCAAATGGAATTACTCTCACGCTATTTACCTCGAGAAGAGTTTGATAACTATGATGACTTCAAGGCCAACTTTAAGATCACCGTTCCTGATGATTTTAACTATGCCCGCGATAT
>JAEEOC010000012.1 GCA_016284035.1 Dehalococcoidales bacterium | reverse complement strand
GGAACCGAATACCGCCTGCATCGAAGACAAGATGGACGCGATCAGAATAGTTAACCACGCCAAATGGCTTTTGATAGACCCATTGAGATTCAGTGAACAAGAAGCCCACCAATTCATCGAGAAACGTGCAATGGACCGTTGCATGAGCAAGAGGGCTGTTGCCGAAGAAATAATTGCGACATATAACAAATGAGGTGGAGAGATGGCTAAATTCATATTTGTCACAGGCGGTGTAGTTTCAGGTTTGGGAAAAGGCATCACGGCCGCATCCCTCGGACGACTGCTTAAGGCCCGAGGCCTCAAGGTCGCCGCTCAGAAACTGGATCCCTACATCAACGTCGATCCGGGCACCATGAGCCCCTACCAGCACGGCGAAGTCTATGTCACCAACGACGGCGCTGAGACCGACCTCGACCTGGGACATTATGAGCGATTCATCGACGAAGACCTCAACAAATACTCCAACCTCACCACCGGTAAAGTGTACTGGAACGTCCTGAACAAAGAACGCCGTGGCGAATACCTGGGTTCCACCGTTCAGGTAATCCCTCATATCACCAATGAAATCAAAGAATTCGTCTACCGAGTGGGCAAGAAGACCGATGCAGACGTAGTCATCACTGAAATCGGCGGTACCATCGGTGACATCGAATCACAGCCTTTCATCGAAGCCATCCGTCAGATCTACCTCGAGATCGGTCGAGAGAATTGTCTCTTCATCCATGTCACACTCGTTCCTTTCCTGCATGGCTCAGAAGAGCACAAATCCAAACCTACCCAGCATTCCGTAAAAGAACTACAACAGATGGGTATCAACCCCAATATCATCGTATTACGCTGCGATCAGCCCCTTGAAGAGAGCATCTTCAAGAAGATTGCCATGTTCTGTAATGTAAAACCTGATTGCGTCATACAGAACATCACTCTTCCTTCGATCTACGAAGCACCTTTGATGCTGGAAAGCGAAGGGTTTTCCGATGTCGTCTGCCGCGAACTGGGATTGAATACTCCGGCTCCCGACCTGTCAGACTGGATCGCCGTAGTCGAAAACATCAAAAAGCTCAAGAAGACCGTCAAGATCGGTCTCGTCGGTAAATATGTCCAGCTCCATGATGCCTATCTTTCAGTCATGGAAGCATTAAAACATGCCGGGTTCAAACTTGGAGCAGAAGTCGATATCAACTGGATCGATTCTGAAGCGCTCACTGAATCGACCTGCGGTATGATCCTCAAAGACGTTGACGGGATACTGGTACCAGGCGGTTTCGGCAACCGCGGCATCGAAGGCAAGATCCTCGCTGCCAAATATGCCCGTGAAAACAACATACCCTTCTTTGGCATCTGTCTCGGCATGCAGATATGTGTGATCGAATACGCCCGAAATGTCTGCGGCATCAAAGGTGCCAATTCCGGTGAATTCGACGAACAGTGCAAAGATAAGGTCATCGACTTCATGCCCGGTCAGAGCGACGACATCGACAAAGGCGGAACGCTCCGACTCGGCGCTTATCCCTGCGATATCAAACCGGGAACGACCATGGAACGATGCTACGGCACGCTAAACATCTCTGAACGTCACAGACACCGATATGAATTCAATAACGATTACAGAGATGTGATGCAGAAAGCCGGTCTTACCCTTTCCGGCATGTCTCCTGACGGAAAACTGGTAGAAACTGTGGAACTCACCGACCGACCTTTCTTCGTCGGTGTCCAGTACCACCCTGAATTCAAGTCACGACCCAACAAACCCCATCCGCTTTTCTACGGATTCGTCAAGGCATCTTTGGAAAACAGCGAAAAGAAATAGAAAGAGAGAGATCTTATGGAAAAGCTATATGAAGGAAAGAGCAAGATAGTCTATGCCGGTCCCGATGAGTGGACCTGTTATATCAAATACAAAGACACGGCTACAGCCGGAAACGGTGCCAAGAAGGAAGATCTTCCCGAAAAAGGCCGCATCAATGCCAAGATCTCCAATATCATCTACGACTATCTGTCAAAATACGGCATCAAGACCCATATGCTTAGGGTCGTCGAGCCCACAATGATCTTAGCAAGGAAAGCTGAGATCGTTCCTTTGGAAGTCGTGGTAAGAAACGTGGCGGCAGGTCATTTTTCTTCCCGCTACGGCATTGAAGAAGGATCCCCTCTCAAAAATATCGTCGTTGAATACAGTTTCAAGAACGATGATTTGGGAGATCCTCTCATCACAGACAGCATGATCACTGCACTTGGCATCGCCGAACAGGCAGAGCTCGACAAGATCAAGGAACAGGCACTCAAGATCAATGAGCTTCTGATTAGATTCTTCGACAAGGCAGGAATCAGACTGATCGATTTCAAACTCGAATTCGGACGCTGCGACGGAGGTATCATCCTCTGCGACGAGATATCCCCGGACTGTGCACGACTATGGGACAAAGCCACCAATGAGAAGATGGACAAGGACCGCTTCCGACGGGATATGGGCGACGTCATGTATTATTATGAGGAGATTCTTAGAAGGGTCATGAAAGCCAATGAGTGATATGCACGACAGATACGAAAATCCTCTTTGCAAGAGATACGCCAGCAAACGTATGCAGCAGTTGTTCTCCGAAGACACGAAATTCTCGACCTGGAGAAAGCTGTGGATAGCACTTGCTGAAAGCGAAAAAGAACTGGGGCTCGATATCACGGATGAACAGATCGATGAGATGAAAGCCCATATCTATGACATCGATTATGCAACAGCCGAAGCTCGTGAAAAGGAAGTCAGACATGATGTCATGGCGCATATCTACACTTACGGCATCTGCTGTCCAAAAGCAAAACCCATCATCCACTTAGGCGCCACCAGCTGCTTTGTCGGCGACAATACCGATGTCATCATCCAGCGCGATGCACTGAGACTCATCCGCAAAGAACTCCTTCAGGTCATCAAAAACCTCTGCTATTTTGCAGACACATATAAAGCTTTACCCACGCTTGCATATACCCATTATCAGGCCGCACAACCGACCACATTGGGAAAGCGTGCTTCACTGTGGCTGCAGGACTTGGTCATGGACCTCGATAACATCGATCACGTCATTGCCAACATGAAGCTCCTGGGATGCAAGGGAACCACCGGCACCTCCGCCAGCTTCCTGGAACTCTTCAACGGGGATCAAGCCAAGGTAAAGAAACTCGATAAGCTCATTGCCGAAAAGTTCGGCTTCGATTCAACGTATGACGTGACAGGACAGACCTATACCCGAAAAGCTGATTATTTCATTCTGTCCGCACTTTCCGGCATCGCACAGTCGGCACAGAAGTTTGCGACAGACATCCGCCTCCTTTCTCACATGAAAGAAGTCGATGAACCATTTGAAGCGGGTCAGGTCGGTTCTTCCGCCATGGCCTACAAACGAAATCCCATGCGAAGCGAACGTATCTGCTCATTGTCCCGCTTCGTGATAACCAATGCGCTCAATCCCGCCGAGACAGCTTCATCACAGTGGTTCGAGCGGACCCTCGATGACTCCGCCAACCGCAGGATCGTGATCCCTGAATCGTTCCTGGCCGTCGACGGCATCCTGTCTCTCTATGCCAATATCATCAAGGGACTCACCGTCTATCCCAATGTCATCAAGAAACATCTCATGGAAGAACTGCCTTTCATGGCAACGGAGAATATACTGATGTACTGCGTGAAGAAAGGCGGAGACCGACAGATACTGCATGAAGCTATCCGTAAGCATTCGGTAGCCTGTGGCAAGGCCATCAAGGAAGAAGGCATCGAGAACGATCTATTAGACCGTATCGCAAACGATCCAGTATTCAAGATAACACGCAAAGAGATAGACACTATTATCGCTGAAGGCGGTTTTACAGGCATGGCCGAAGAGCAGACCGCCGACTATCTCATCAAAGTCAGCAAGATACTCGAAGACAACACAGAAGATCTGGCTGATGAGGTGGATAATCCCATTAACGTTTAATGCAAGAAATGAGAAGAGAAGAAAATGTTGACTGCAGTCGTAGGTATCAATTGGGGTGATGAAGGCAAAGGCCGCATGGTCGACCTGTTTGCCGCAGATTATGACATCGTATGCCGCTATCAGGGCGGCAATAACGCCGGGCACACAGTAGTAAATGACAACGGAAAATTCGTCCTGAACCTCCTTCCTTCAGGTATCCTGCATTCCAACACCGTAAACATCCTCGGTAACGGCATGGTAGTCGACATCGAACATTTTTATAACGAAGTTAATCATCTGACAGATCAGGGAATCCACGTCGGTCCCGACAACCTAAAAGTCAGCGACAAGGCCATCATCTGCCTGCCATTCCACAAGCTTCTGGATGTCATGGAAGAGTCGAGACTGGCCGACAAGAAATACGGATCAACCGGACGCGGGATCGGACCTGTATACGCAGATAAATACATCAAAAAAGGCATCCGCATGGAAGACCTCTTCTCTCCCGCTCTGTTAAAGGAGAAGATCTGCGGAGTCGTGGACTGGAAGAACCTCACGATCCCCGGATACGGTCATGAAAAGGTCGACCCTGAAGAGATGTACGAATGGGCAATGAAGTATGGAGAGTTCATAAAGCCTTACATCACAGACGTAACTTTATACCTGCGTGATGCCATGGAGCAGAACAAAAACATCATGTTCGAAGCTCAGCTGGGAGCGCTAAGAGATATCGATTTCGGTATCTACCCTTATACTTCATCTTCATGTACTCTGGCTAGCTACGCTCCCATCGGTTCAGGAATCCCCTTTGCACATATCGATAAGACCATCGGCATCATGAAAGCGTACTCCACCTGCGTCGGCGAAGGTCCCTTCGTAGTTGAGATGAGCGGCAAGGAAGCCGACGATCTCAGGACTTTTGGCTTTGAATACGGTGCAGCTACAGGACGGCCCCGCAGAGTGGGTGCTTTCGACATTCCCGCCTCACGCTACGGCGTCAAGATGCAGGGAGCCGATGAAGTGGCCCTCACCAAGATCGACGTCCTCTCATACATGGACAAGATCCCCGTCTGTGTCGCCTATGAGATCGACGGCGAGATCACCAAGGAATTCCCATCCGGCGAGAGGCTCCTGAAAGCAAGACCGGTATATGAATACATGGACGGCTTCGGAGATATCACGAAGTGCCGACATTTTGACGAACTTCCTGAAACAGCAAAGAAATACGTCCGCTTCATCGAAAAAGAAGTAAACTGTAAGATAAGCTACATCTCGGTCGGTCCGGGACGCGACGAATACATCAAAGTAGACTAAGACTCGGAGGGACCTCATGGCTTCAGAAGTCATCTTGATATTAGATTTCGGCGGACAGTATAAGGAACTCATTGCAAGACGCGTCCGCGAA
>JAEEOC010000122.1 GCA_016284035.1 Dehalococcoidales bacterium | reverse complement strand
TTGAAGACGCGGTGTCCGATGCCCTTCCCAGCGCTATAACGAGCCTGGTAAATGATCTCGAAAATGAACTGGACAATACTACGACTACAACTTCGGGGACGTCGAATACAACTACCAAGACCACTTCATCTACGAGTAAGACCACATCGTCTACGAGCAAGACCACTAGCACGACAAGCAAAACTACAACCACGACCAACAAGACTAATACGATTCCTTATGATCTTCCTCCCGAGATCGTTCCTTATACCTTGCCTAAAGAGAACTTCACCGATCCTCTCGAGAAGGATGCTTCCGATATCATCGACGGAGCCATTGCTAAGGCTATCTCATACGTCAATGCCATGAAGGACAGCCGCCACTCCGATATCACATATAAGTACGACGTCGACTCTGATAAGTACTATTCCGCATTGGATGCTAATGAAAAAGCTCTCTACAATCAGATCGTTGCCGCAGCTAAAGCCGGTAAAGACTTCGAGATCACTGCTGAACAGTACAAAGGTGACCTTCAGGAGGCCTTCTTCGATATCTTGCAGATCATCGAGGTATGTGAACCCGGTATCGCCTCATACTTCAGCCTTGAGCCTAAGATAACCGCTGAATTCGTCGATCTCGGTACTGTTGATGAGGATGGCGATCCTGATTACGACATCATCACCCATTACAAGAGTATCCATAGTTTCTATTTTGATCCCTACAATGATGAAAACATTTCTACCGAAAACGGCAAGATCACAAAGAATACTGTCCTGCGAAGTGCCGACCTCCTCGACCATATCGTTAAAAGGATCATCAGATTCATGCCGGAAGGGCTCTCCACCTATGACAAGTATTACTACTTTGCCGCAGTGATCAGTGAGCATGTCACATATGACAGCAGATCCAAAAACTGCTTCTCGGCATTCGGAGCACTTGTTAACGGCAAATGTGTTTGTGAAGGTTATTCAGAGGCATTCTATCTTCTGTGTAAAGAAGCTGATCTCTGGGTCTCATACCGACACGGACTTCCTCTTGATAGCACCGGCAAACCGTCAGGCCACCAGTGGAATATGGTCAAACTCAATACCGGTATTTACAATGTCGACGTTACCTGGTGTGACGGCAGCGATTACTACGATGCCTATGAATACGGCTGGTATGACTGCTTCGTCAAGACTGATGCCGACTTTATTAAGGACGAACACAATGCCTATAACGACAGAGTCCTTAGCACCGGCCAGTATGAGCCGTGTCCTTACGAAGATTAAGGAGAACTTGGAATGAAATGCTCAGATAAACTGAACGGCTTTTGGGAAGAAGGTTATCATTACTACTTCGAGATCGATAAGGATAAACTGACCGTCAGGGATTACCGACGCGCCATAACTCTTGTTACTAGAATCTCCTATGATGCCGACGCATTGGAACGAGGAGAAACTACTCTCATCAAACTGGATGATAATGTCCTTTCCCGAACTGCCAGCGGCGAACCTTTTACCATGATAAGGACTTTATCCTACGAGAACGGGGAACTGAAACTGCTTTATTACTACACCATCATGGGAGAGACTCTGTACACGCTTAAGAAAGTCGATCACGGACCTTTCGATCATATCAAGATTCGCGATGAGGAATTCCTGAATCAGCTGCAGGGCAAGTGGTATAAGTGGAATCAAAATGGCGATGCCAACTTTTGTATCACTATCAAAGGCAATAAACTATCTATTTTCGATGCCGCTGAGCCGTTCCATGTCGTCAGCTACGCTTATTCTCCAGACAAGGTCATGATCGTTCCTGAAAACTTCATCGACCAGAATTTCCGAGGGTTTACTGCTTTTGAAGTGCTTCCCGGTATGTTGACCAGCAGGGCGCTTATCACCGATGTCAGTGTTCCTCTGTCCGTATTCGTACGCAAAGGAAATCTGAAGACGGTGGAAGTGCCCTATGAGGCTACTCTTCCGATAGTGAACACTATGGTCCCCAGGGTGGATGAAGTCTGATCGAGGAAAAACGAATAAAAAAGAGAGACATGGTTTTAGCGGACCAGGTCTCTCTTTTTTTGTATGTGCAGCAGATTAATATGTAACACGATATAAAACATTGTGTTACATTGTATTGACAGTGCTTTCAGAACATAATACTATTAATCACGTATAGCAAGGAGAATACTATGGCAACAACTAACATCAATGTACGTGTGGATACTGAACTAAAGAGATCAGCGGAAGAGCTATTCGACGATCTTGGTCTTAATATGTCAACGGCTATAACTATGTTTTTGAGAAGCGCAGTGAGTCATGAAGGAATCCCTTTTGAGGTCAAAAGACAGATTCCGAACGCTGAGACCAAAGCTGCATTGGCAGAATATGCGGAAATGAAGAATAATCCCGGGAAATACAAGAGGCATAATTCTTTTAGAGATGTATTAAAGGATTCAATCCCTGGTGCGTGAAGTTGTTATTTCTAACCAGTTCAAGAAAGATTTGAAACTCGCCAAGAAGTGAGGATTGGATTTTGCTCCACTTGAAAAGGT
>JAEEOC010000121.1 GCA_016284035.1 Dehalococcoidales bacterium | reverse complement strand
TCTGATGCCAGACGGGTCTCCTGGAACGTTCCGAATATCGAGGATTCCACTAAGATGAAGAGACTCACCGAGATTGTCGCGGAAGCCAAGAGCGATGACCGTCGTATTCTGATCTTCTCATTCTTCCTGGATACGTTGCGAAAGATCAGCAACTTCTATGGCCCCAGATGTATCGGTCCTATCACTGGTGCAGTAGACCCTGCCAAACGTCAGGAGATGGTCGACGAATTCAAGAAGTCTGAAGCTGGTACTGTCCTGACAGCTCAGATCCAGGCCGGCGGTACGGGATTGAATATCCAGGCAGCCAGTGTCGTCATCATCTGTGAACCTCAGCTGAAGCCTTCGGCTGAGACACAGGCCATTGGACGTGCATACCGTATGGGACAGTCCAGAAGTGTCTTAGTACACAGACTGCTAGCTGATGAGACTCTCGATGAACGAATGCTCGAGATCCTCAGAGTGAAGCAGGAACAGTTCGATGCCTTTGCAGATAAGTCTGTAGCGGCTGAGAATGTCGAGATCGATGACGCCACACTGGGCAACCTGATCGAGAAAGAGATTGAGCGTATCCAGGAAAAGAACGCTGCAACTGCGGTCGCCTCATAATTGATTCTTTATTTCATTTTTCTGTCCATTCTGCATGTTATAAAGGAACTATAAATAGTGCAGGGGTGGGCAAATGTATTTCGTTATTTTTGTTATTGCAGTGTTCCTGGGCGTGGTCTTCAACCTGGCCAAAAAGTACAAGTAACTGAGTGTAGAACGTATACCAATATAGGATAGATTCGACTAAAATAAAGGCATACAGAGAGGAGAATCTATCCTATGAAGAAAACACTCGGAATCCTGTCTAGTCTTTTATTAGTCGTACTTATGGTCATCGCTTTCACCGGCTGTATCCACATCAGCAGCGACGATATCATGGGCGAATACAAATACGCATACGGCGATAAATACACCAAATATACCGAACAGGTCAGCTTTGATCCCTTTGCTGATATCTCCATGCTGGATATCAATTGGATCGGCGGCGAGATCAACGTTATTGCCGGTGATAGGATCTCTATCGAAGAGGAATCTATTAAGGGCGATTATTATCCACTTTATTACCGCGTCAATGAAGATGCCTTGGTCATCCAGTACTGTGAATCGGGCACTTCCTCTAAAGATATATCCAAGACCGCCAAAAAACTGGTCGTAACGATCCCTTCCACTATCAAAGATGTCAATATCGATGATGTCTCTGCTTCAGTCAATATCGACGTAGATACTCTCAGAGAACTGGAGATCGATGATGTCAGCGGAAAGATCGATGTCAAAGCTTCCATGGTCGATGATCTTGATATCGATGCTGTAAGCTGCAATATCGACGTTGCTGTTGCCAAAGCTGGCAAGATCGAAGTCGACACGGTGTCGGGCAGTGCTGATATCACCATCGATTCTTCGATGGATCTCTCTTCTATCAAGGCCGACAGTGTCAGCGGCAATATCAATCTCTATCTCGACGGAGTCAGAGGCTACCGTTTGGTATTCGAATCGATCTCAGGCAAGAAAGATGCTGAATTCGTAGACGGCTCAGATGCGTCTCTTCCCAGATTCGATATCAAAGTGGAGACTGTATCTGGTAATCTGAATATCAAAAAGAACAGATAACATTAATAATTGGGGTGAATAGAATGACGAAAGCGTTGGTGGCGTATTTCAGCGTCAGCGGTGGTACTGCTGCAGTTGCCAAGAGACTGGCGAATGCGATCGGTGCCGATATCTTTGAGATCAAGCCGGTACAACCTTATACCAAGGAGGATCTGGACTGGAATAAGAACAGCAGGAGCAATGTCGAGATGAGGGATCCTTCATGTCGTCCGGCTATTGCTGAGCGGATTGAAAACATGAATGATTATTCGGTCGTCTTCATCGGATTCCCGATATGGTGGTACCGTGAACCTTCCATCGTCGATACCTTCCTCGATGCCTACAGTTTTACAGGCAAGACCATCGTGCCTTTCTGCACTTCAGGAGGCAGCGGGATGGGAGATACTGAAAAGAACATGCAGTCCGTGGTGAAGAACGGACGTGTCACTGTGGGAAAACGCTTTGAAAAGACTGCCGGTGAAGACGAGCTGAAGAATTGGGCCAAATCTTTCATCTAGTAGAGTGTCATGTTTAAGAAGATTATTTTAATAGTGATTTCATTGTTGATGCTGGGTCTGACGGGATGCGGCGGTTCGTCCACAGCAACCAAGACGACAGAGACAGAGCTCCCCGGTGTGACATCCGGCGGTGCCCAAACTACTGGTACCGGTTCGTCCGGTCAGGGTATCAGACCGGTGACGGGCAAAACGACAGCCACTGTAACGAGCACGCATCCTGCCGATAAAAAGGTACTCGTCGTATATTTTTCGGCTACCAACAATACCGAGGAAGTGGCAAAGGTCATCGCTGCCAAAGCTGGTGCAGACCTTTATGAGATAATTCCTGTGGAACCGTATACTGCTGAAGACCTGAGATACTATAACAACAGCAGATCAGATAAAGAGAATGCCGATCCAAATTGCCGACCGGCTATCGTGAAAGATCTCAAAGACTTAGAAATATATGATGTGGTCTTTCTGGGCTATCCCATTTGGTTTGGTCAGGCTCCCAAAGTCATCTACACCTTTTTAGAGAGCTACGATTTCAAAGGACTGACTATCATTCCTTTCTGTACGTCATCATCCAGCGGGATAGGGAACAGCGATACCAATCTTCATGCTCTAGTAAATGATGCTAAGTGGATCAAGGGAGAAAGGTTTTCTGAAAGACCGAGTGCCAGTACTGTTGAGAATTGGGTTGCATCGCTGAAGTATTGATTTCTTTTGCAGTCTATTAAGAGCACTGGCAATCCCATGTCAGTGCTCTTTTTATTTACGTAGTTATTCATACTGTTTTTTTATGTCGATAGTTTGGTAAAATGTCCGTATCGAAAAATTCAGGAGGTAACTAGATGGAATTTTCATTCAACAAACTGCCTGAGACCTTAGATGAATTCAAAGCAATCCCTCAGGCTGCACTCAACACTCCTTTCGAGACTGCTGCAATGACCGTTTTGGCTCTTTGTGCTTATCCTAAAGACAAAGAAGCAGCTTTTGCTATGCTCCAGTATCTCAAGGGTCCTGCTGCAATGTCCAGCTATGACAAGCAGTTCATCAGTGAACGATTCGTGAACGGCGATTATGTACCCCGATCCTACTTCAACGGTGCTGTCCCCGATAACGACTATACTCCTGCCAAGCCCTATACCCTTTCTATCACTGAGAATCCTTATTCCTATGATTCCGATGGCTATGCCAAGCTCTTCCTGACCTCCGGCGGCGCTGACAGCCCCCGACAGATCGTCCTTCGCAAGGCCAAGGATGGCAAGTGGTATCTCTGGGAACAGTACATCATGGTCGGTATCCGCAAGCCCGGCAGCGAAAATCCCTGGGCATAATTGACCAAAAAAGATCATTGAATGAGAGGGGCAGGAAATCTATGACTGCTCCTCTTTTTTTTATGAAAGAGAGACATTCCTATGTGTTTATCTAAGCTTTTCAGAATACATGATCATGATTTCAATCCGGACGATTATGATGAACCGAAAGTATCCCTTAAGAAGATCGATTCATTCGAGCGGATCACGCTCCATGAGAGCGGCATGCGCTTCGTCGTAGATTATGAGGTCTTGAATAAGGGCGATATAGCCGAAGTGTCTCTCTACAGTATCGGATATGACCATGAAAAGAATGAGAATACCAGGATGCTCCGTGAACGCGGAGAGATCGAGATGTCATCCTTCATGGAGGCCATCACAAAGTGTGATATCGCATCCTGGGATCATTTCTACGGTAAGCATCCCAAAGGAGTTTTGGACGGGACCATGTTCCGTTTCGAAGCTATAGTCAATAACGGATATCAGATGTCTGCCAGCGGTTCCCAGAACTTCCCTAAGCATTATCATGAATTCCATGACGTTATAACTTCAGCTCTCAGAAAATAGCTATTAATACATGGCTTTGTTATAATTCATAACTTGTTGCCATGAACGTTTCTTTATCATCTCATTTTACATATAAGAAGCTTTTCAAATTCGTCATCCCCTCTGTCGTGATGATGATCTTCACGTCTATCTATAACGTGGTAGACGGTATCTATGTATCCAATATCGTCGGCACCACTCAGTTTGCCGCCCTCAATTTTATCTTTCCTTATCTCATGATCCTGGGAGCCTTCGGCTTCATGGTTGGTGCCGGCGGCAGCGCATTAGTTTCCAAGACCATGGGGGAAGGACGTCATCAGAAAGCGAATTCCATCTTCTCCATGCTGGTCTGTTTCACGCTCATCATGGGTATCGTTCTGACCATCGTCGGCTATGTCGGTCTCCGACCTTTTGCCGTCTTCTTCGGCGCCGAAGGTGAGCTTCTGGAATACGCTATCAACTATGCATGGTATCTCATGCCGGGCATCCTGCCGCTCATGCTCCAGGGCATGTTCCAGACTTTTATGGTCACTGCTGAAAAACCTCATTTAGGTTTGTGTATCACGGTGGGTGCGGGCATCACGAACATCATTCTGGACGCCGTCCTTATCGGTGCTCTTGGCATGGGGCTCAAGGGCGCTGCTATCGCGACGACATTAGGGCAGGTAGTCGGCGGTTTCATTCCTTTACTCTACTTCATCTTCCCTAATAAGAGCCGTCTCAAATTTGTGAGACCTGAATTCGATATCAGGGCTTTACTCAAGTCTCTCCTGAATGGTTCTTCTGAGTTTATTACAAATATCTCGATCTCCGTCGTCGAGATGATCTATAACTGGCAGCTCCTGCGATTACTTGGCGAAGACGGAGTCTCTGCTTACGGCGTCTATTCATACCTGAGCTTCATCTTCATAGCGATCTTCCTGGGGTACTCCATCGGCGTCGCACCTATCATCGGTTTCAATTACGGAGCGCAGAACCATGCGGAGCTGCAGAACGTCTTCAAAAAGAGCATGCGTTTCATTGCCGCTGCATCGGTATCCATGACGCTGATATCTTTGATATTCGCACCGCAGATGGCAAGTATCTTTGCCAGCAGGGATCCCGAACTGCTTAAACTTGCGACGACAGTATTACGTATCAGTTCGCTGTCATATCTCCTGGCAGGCGTAAATATCTTTGCATCGGCCTTCTTCACCGCTCTCAATAACGGTGTGATCTCGGCAACGATCTCATTCTCACGACTGCTTCTGTTCCAGGTGGTCAGCGTGACGGTCCTGCCGCTCTTTATGGGCGTCAGCGGCGTATGGACGGCCATCGTGGCAAGCGAATTACTGGCACTTGTTGTATCGTTTACGTTCCTGATCACGCAGAGAAAAAAGTATCGCTATCTATAATTCGATGTAGTACGGACAGATATTTTCGTAATGTCCGTCTTTCATCCTGAAACCATGGGGGATCGTTCCCAACTGCTTGAATCCCAGTCTCTCATAAAGGTGACGGGCATGGATATTCGATTCGACTACGGCATTGAACTGAAGCACTTTGAAACCGAACTCAGGTGCCTTGGCGATGCAGTCTTTTACCAGTTTCTCGCCGATATGCAGTCCGCGCATATCTTTAGATACGGCATAGCTGGCATTCGAGATATGCCCGCATCTTCCGACATTATTGGGATGCAGGATATAGAGCCCGCAGACTTTTCCGTCGGTGACTGCCACGCCGCAGTATGACTGGGAGGCAAAGAATTCCTTTCCTGTGATAGCTGTAAGGGGAACTTCCTGGGGGAAGGCAATGCCGTCTTCCACCACTTCGTTCCAGATACGGATCATGTCGGAAAGGTCTGCTTCGGTATATCTTCTTACGGTGATGTCCATGAGTTTATTTCAGTATGACGTTCGTCGCACCGCCTCCGCCTTCCTCTCGTTCGGCATCCTGGAACGATTCGACGAGAGGATGTCTCTTTAGGTAATCGCAAACGATAGATTTTACGACTCCCATGCCGAAACCGGTGATGATGCGTACCTTTTTGAGGTTCGACATGGCGGCATCGTTCAGATATGAATCCACGAGGGTCTCCACTTCGTCGGCTCGTTTGCCCCTGAGGTCCAGTTCTAATGGGCATCTCGTTTCAGGACGGTACATCTTCACTTTAGTGGTCTTCTTATCGGTCTGTGTCTCGATACGTTTCACAGATAGCTCGGATACTTTGAAATGGATGGGACCGTTGGCGGCTTCGATCATGCCGTTTTCTCTGTCAATGGCGGTGACCTGCGCTGTCACGTCATAGTCAGCCATGTGTATAGTGTCGCCGATCTTTATCTCGTCGGAATCGGAGGCATCATAGTCCTCCTCATCCTTCTGCAGTGCTTCATTGAGGCGGGTACGTGCTTTATGAGATGCGCGTTTGGCGATAATGACGTTCTCCATGGAGCGTTTTTTCTTGAGCTCGTTGGATGCATCCTTGATCTCGCGTTCCACATCGGCGATCTCACGCACCAGTTCGTCGCGTATCTGCTGGACAGCCATCTTCTTCTCTTTGCGTAATGTCTCGAGCTCTTTGGATAGTTCTTTGTTCTGCTTGTCCAAGCGTGCCCGTTCGATATCCAGGTCGCGGTTGAGGGTGATGAGTTTTTGGCGTTCTTCCTGGAGATCTGAGATGAGTTGATCCATCTTGACCGCATCGCCTGACAGCATGCTCATGGCATCGTCGATGACGGGTCGGGGCAGTCCGTAGGTACGGGCCGTCGCGATGGCATTGGATCCGCCCGGTGTGCCCAGTGTCAGCTGATAGGTGGGCAGCATCGTCTCGGGATCGAAATTGAATGAGGCATTCTGCATGCCGTCCGTGGTATGTGCTAAGACTTTGACTTCAGAGTAATGAGTGGTTATGACAGCCAGAGTACCGTTTTTCATGAGGTAATTCAGGATGGCCTTGGCGAGTGCGGCACCTTCTGTGGGGTCGGTGGCGGCTCCCAATTCATCCAGTAATACTAATGACCTGTTGTCGATGGACTGCATGATGCGTGCAATATTGCTCATATGTCCGCTGAATGTGGAAAGGGCAGAGTCGATGCTCTGTTCGTCTCCGATATCGGCATAGATGCCTTTGAAGATGGGCAAAGATGCTCCTTCGTCAGCCGGGATGGGCAGGCCGGACTGTGTCATCATGCACATTAACCCCAGTGTCTTCAGCGCTACTGTCTTACCGCCGGTGTTGGGACCGGTGATGACGAGGATGGTATAGTCCTTGCCCAGATCGATATCCAAAGGTTTTGCTTTTTCCCCAAGGAGCGGATGACGGGCGCCTGTGAGATGGATATAGGGGGCGTCTGTCGTCTTCGGATGATAGCATTCGGCTTCGTAGGCATGGAAACGGTGGGCAAATCGGGCTTTGGCCAGTGCCAGATCGATGAGAGAAGCTAATGTAATCGAGGAATTGATGGAGGCCGCGACCTTTCCGACCGCTTCGGAGAGTTCCTGCATGATCCTTTCGATCTCGCGGGCCTCTTCGATCTCCAGCGCTTTGATGTTGTTGCCGAGTGCCATGGTCTGCCAGGGTTCCATGAAGACCGTCTGACCGGTATTCGAGATATCATGGACGATACCGCGGATATTTCCCTGTGATTCGGTCTTGACTGCGATGACATAGCGTCCTTCACGTTCAGTTACGATGGGGTCCTGGATATACTTTTTCTGACTCTCGTCGGATATGATGCCCTGCAGTTTATCGAGGATCTCAGCACGCTTCGTGCGCTGCTGGTTACGGATGTCCATGAGTTTCTGGGAAGCATTGGGCTGCAGAGTTCCGTCCGGTGCGACAGCGTGCTTTATCTGACCTTCAAGTATCTTGAAGTCTCCCAGTCTGTGAGCCATGTCTCCCAAAAGAGGACAGTCAGTGCGGTAGGGAGTGATCTTCTGTTTGATGTTATGGACGGCATCGAGGGTCTGTCGCACCATGTTCAGCGATTCAGGGTCGAGGGTGATGCCGTGAGAAGCCTTGATGGTCATGTCGGAGACGTCCAAAAGTCCGTCGGCGCTGACTCCGGTCTCATGTTCCAATATATATCTTGCTTCGCTGCTCTCATCGAGACGTTCGGAGATCCACTTCAGGTCGCTGCGGGGCGCAAGGAGCCTTGCCAGACTGCGGCTGGAATCACATGTGCAGTATCCGGCGATGATCTCTCGGACCTTATCGAATTCGAGCAGATTGATGTCTTTGGTGTTCATAGTGAGATTGTACTACACAGTGCGTTCACAGGTGAAAAAGAAAAAAGCATAAATGTTATACTTTAAGTATCAAAGACAGGGAGACACGCAGTGTTTTATTACGACTGGACATATATCTTATTCATCCTTCCTGCAGTGTTGTTTACGTTTATTGCTAAACTCGCCGTCAACGGTGCTTATGAAAAGTATTCCAAAAAGTTTTCCGCACGCGGTATGACAGGTGCCCAGGCAGCCAGAGCGGTCCTGGAAGCTAATCATGCCGGAGATGTAGCCATCAAGCAGGTCGCCGGAAAACTGACTGATAACTTCAATCCAGAGACGGATTCCATCAACCTGTCGGAGGGCGTCTACTCATCGACCTCCATCGCTGCTATCGGCATTGCTGCGCATGAAGCAGGTCACGCGGTACAGTATTCTGAAAAATATTTCCCCATGGAGTTCAGAGGAAAACTCATCCCGGTATCGAAAATCGGATCTACGATTTCTTTCCCGCTGATCGCCATCGGTATTCTGCTTTCATTCTTATCTGAAAAGCTGACCATCATCGCATATATCGGCGTAGGATTCTTTGCCTTGAGCACTCTTTTCGAATTGGTGACTCTTCCCGTTGAGATCAATGCCAGCCGTCGTGCTGTAGCAACACTGAGCGAAACTGCGATCCTTTCGGAAGAGGAGATGGACGGTGCCAAAAAAGTCTTGAGAGCAGCAGCTCTTACTTATGTTGCATCCCTGGCTGTTTCATTGGCCTATGTGCTGAGGTTCCTGTTCATCATTGCAAGGATATCCGGCAACAGACGCTGATCATTAGGAGTTGACTATGACTGATCTTAGAAAACATATCGACGATTTTGAAAAACATATCGAGGATCATATCCACGAGCATGAACATATGCATGCCGAAGATCTCGGTCTGGAAGGACATGGGCATTCCCATGAGCACGGACATTCACACGTTCATGAACATGACGGAAGCGTCCATAGTCATGAGCATTCCCATATGCATACTCATGATCACGGTCATGATCACGGCCATATGAACGATCATGACGCGGTCCACGAACAGATCCATGCCTATAAGCATATGATGGCGGCACAGGAGGCTCACGATCATAACGGTCATACTCACGTGCATACTTGGTATGAGACTTTCGGTAATTATCATTATGATGAATTCTTTGCGAGAGTCGAAGAGATGCACGGATATCTTTCTCCCGGTGTCATCCTCGGCGGTATCATGGTCGATATGGCTTTGAAGCGTCTTCCTGATGGCACTAAGATCGGTGCTCTTGTCGAAACTCAGCAGTGTATCCCCGATGCCGTTCAGCTCCTTACTCCATGTTCCTTCGGCAACGGAAAGCTCTATTTCAAAGATATGGGTAAATTAGCTGTCACTCTCTTCGACCGCAAGTCCGGCGAAGGCGTCAGAGTGTTTGTCGATTCCAAGAATCTGGATAAATATCCGGAGATGAGTAAATGGATCATGCGTACGGTCGATAAGAAAGACCAGGATGCTGATATACTTCGTGATGAGATCATGTCACATGCTACCGAAGTCATTTCTGTCATGAAAGTCACGGTCGATAAGAAGATCTATGCTCCGAAGAAAAAATACCCGGTCGAGATGTGCGGGCTTTGCTATGAGCCATATATCGTGAAGAAACCCGGATTCAAGTGTCCTGCCTGTGACGGCAAGAATCCGTATACTTCGTTTGAGTAGCAGAAGATGAAGAAACTGATCGTTTTATTGACTTTTTTATCAGCTGTCGTACTGACGACAGTGGGATGTCTCGTACCGAAGCTCCCCAAGGGTTTCGATGAGCAGACTATATACGATGCCGGTGTCGTGGTGATCGATCAGCTGAATTCCAGAGACTATGAGGGAGTCGAGACCAAGGTACGTGATGATCTCAAAGCCGACATCAATGCTGAGAGCATCCAGGAATTCTTCGATACCATCCTCGATCAGTACGGACCATACAAGAGTTTGAATTCATACACTGTATACGGTGCGTCCGATGCCGCATTCCCCGATGAGGATTTCGGATCGGTAAGTATCATCGTCGTGCATGAAGGCAAGAAACTTACTTACGAGATTACGTTCGATATAGATATGATGATCGTTGGTCTATATATATACCAGTCGATCTAGTGACGGAGTGCGGGATGAAAGATGCGTATATTTTGTTCATTATCGGCGGAGTGCTCCTGCTCCTCAGCGGGATCGTCTATCTTTGGCATCGCAGCGAAGTGAACCGATACTACGAAGCGATCACCGGAAGATATGATGTCCGTGAATTCGTGGAGCGGAAGCCTGTTCGACCTGAACCGCAGTCATTGCTCATCGGCTCGATCGTTATGGCTGTTGTGAGCGTGATCCTGTTCGTCTTCGGTTTTATCAACCTCTAACGGATGACAGTTCCAGTGCCGCGGAAGCGGTAGCAGTAGAGAGGCAGGAGACCGGATACGGCCTTATTGACCTTTTTGTTCAGGATGCAGCTTCCCTTTACGCCGTCGGCGAACTGGATATAGTAGTTGCTTCCATCTTCGATCCTCTTGAAGTCTTCAAGAGTCAATTCGCCCCACCAGCCGGTGGCAGTCGCATCGATGAGTTTATATTGGATATCGATACCTTCAGTATCGTTGAGATTCTTTAATAGTTTTCCTTTAAGCATGGCGGAATTCCTCCTCGGATAAGACAAGGGTAATATGTGAAGCGGGGTTTTGTCTAGTCTTTGAATGTCTTGTTGTTTGCCTAGAAGAAATATCACACATATAATTTAAAGATACGTGGAGAGATGTCCGAGTGGTTGATGGTGCCGCTCTCGAAAAGCGGTCTACGATAAGTAGCGTGGGTTCGAATCCCACTCTCTCCGTTTTTTAAGGATCCAATTATGGAAGAAGAATTAGAAGAAAAAACAGAAGATACCAAAGCAAAAAAGAAAGAAAACCCCTGGAAAGACTTCCTGGAAATTCTGATTACTGCTGTTGTCCTCTTCATTCTCCTTCATGTCGTCTTCCAGAGTTCTTTTATCGACGGTCCCAGCATGCAGCCCACGTATAACTACAATGACAGGCTTCTGGTATTTAAGCTCGCTTATTCTTTCAGTGGCGAACCTGCACGCGGTGACATCATAGTCTTCCATCCGCCTTTTGAAGGCAGAGAAAAAGAGGAGTTCATCAAGCGTGTGATCGGTCTGCCGGGCGAGCAGGTGGATATCTATGACGGCAAGGTCCATGTAAAATTGACTGACGGTACTGTCAAGACGCTGGATGAACCTTATATCTCGACTGCTCCCAAATACGAATCACATTCTGGCGTGATACCTGAAGGATACTATTTCGTTTTAGGTGATAACAGACCTAATTCCAACGATTCGCATAACGGCTGGCTCGTTCCTGAAAAGAACATCATAGGAAAAGCGTTCTTTGATTTCTTCCCGTTCTCGACGATCGGCGGATCACCGAACTACAAGTACGATTTCTAACCGAGACGTCCGAATTCTCTTAAAAGCCTCTGTTCAGGGATGGTTATCATTACCGGTCTTCCGTGCGGGCAGGTGTGCGGCATCTCAGCCTTTTCCAGAAGCCTTATGAGTTCTTTCATCTCATCCATATTGAGTTTTTGCCCGAACCTTACTGCGCTGTGGCAGGCTACGGTCGCCATGAGTCTGTGAATGAAATCATCGGCCTTGGAGCCTTCGCGGTCCAGGATGTCCTTGAAGACCTGCCGCCAGTCGCGTCCGATGAGTATCGCCGGGATCGCTCTCACGGCAAAATCCTTTTCACCGAAGGGTGAGATATCGAATCCCACTTCCTGTAGTGTGGGGATGAGTTCCGTGAGATAAGACGCCTGCTGGGGAGTGAGATTAAGGATCTCAGGGTCTAAGAGAGGCTGGGATGAGCACTTATGCTCTTTATATTCCTTCATGACCTGTTCGAACCTGACCCGTTCATGTGCGGCGTGCTGATCGATGACATAGAGGGAATCGGGGCCTTCTGCGATGATGTAGCATGTCTTGTATTGTCCGATCACGTTCAGTACCGGCAGCAGTTGCTGCATGGCCTGTTTGGGAACAGCTTCCTGTTCATCGAATGACACCGGTTTAGTGTCCTCCTGAACGTATCTGGGACCGCTCTGGATGATCGTCTTCGGCTGGATGAAGGGCTTTTCGGTATAGTGGTGATCTTCAGTCTTAGGCATGTCGAAACCGGCAAAGCCCTGTGTTGAGATGGATACGGGGACCGACGTTTCCGCAACGGTGGCTCTCACGGTCTTGGTGAGAGCGGCGAAGACATATCTTTCATCGTGGAATTTCACTTCGTTCTTGGACGGGTGGATGTTCACGTCTACGAGTTCAGGGTCGATCTGGATGTTGATGACGGCCATGGGATGACGTCCGGTCATGAGCATGCCCTGATAGGCCAGCTCCACGGCATAGACGAGTCGGTTCATGTTGGTCCAGCGGCGGTTCACGAAGACGCTGATCTGCTTGTTGGTGGATCTGCTGATGGCAGCTGACGTCACCATTCCCGAAATCG
The DNA here is from genome assembly GCA_016284035.1 of Dehalococcoidales bacterium. Classification (GTDB taxonomy): domain Bacteria; phylum Chloroflexota; class Dehalococcoidia; order Dehalococcoidales; family UBA1222; genus UBA1222. The sequence goes on along the minus strand of JAEEOC010000121.1, from coordinate 10,401 downwards.
CGAACTTTCCGTCTTCTGACACATAAGTCTCCAATGGGAGGAAGTTCGAGGCGCTATCGGCGCCAAAAACACTTACGATGGCATTGGTCAATGATCCGTCGCCCGTCGTTTCCAGCAATGTCTTTCCTGATGATGAATACTTGAACTTTATCTCGGGGTAGGAAAGGGCATACTGGGTCACGATCCTTGCGACCTGAGCGGCCTCCGTTGTCGGGGCGGACAAAAATTTGAGACGTACCGGGACCTGCGCAAACAGCTTTGATGCTGTGATCATCGTTCCAGGCTGGCGGGGGATTGATTCCTGGCGGACAATTTGTCCGTCATTCAAAGTTATCCGCGTGCCGAATTCCTCGTCACGGGATCTTGTTTCGAGTACAGTGTCACAGACCGCGGCGATACTGGGGAGGGCTTCGCCCCGGAAACCCAGGGTCACAAGTTCCTGCATGTCATCGAACGATCTGATCTTGCTGGTGGCATGTCTCTGGAAAGCGACCGGCACTTCATCCTTGCGGATGCCGCAGCCGTTATCGTTGACTTCGATGAGGTCGATGCCGCCGTTCTCGATCCTGACTTCGATGGAATCAGCACCGGCGTCGATGGAGTTTTCCACGAGTTCTTTCACGATAGATGCAGGGCGTTCTATGACTTCGCCTGCAGCTATCCTGCCGATCACGGCATCATCAAGTAATCTGATAGTCATCTTTTACTCCGGAGTAAGGTGTGCCAGGCTCTGTTTTAGCTTCTTGAGTCCCGGTCCTTTGAACTGGACCAGGACCTCGGCATCGTTCCTGACAGGATTATAGGATATGACAGTGCCGCTGCCAAAGACTTTGTGATATACATGATCGCCCGGTTTGAAGGTGATGAGATCGGTCGGTTCATCAGGAACGTTCTCTTCGACCTCGGCGATATCGCGTACACGGGTCCTCTTTACTGAGAACGGAGCGGCGTCGCCTGCGATGTCTTCCGCTGGTATATCTTCCAGAAAGCGAGACGGAGGATTCATGAGCGGGTTGCCCATCATCATACGTCGCAAAGCTCTGGTGAAGAACAGCCTTTTCATGGCACGGGTGATACCGACGTAGCAAAGTCTGCGTTCCTCTTCCATGGCGGACGGATCATCGAAGGAACGTCGATGCGGTAAAAGCCCTTCTTCCATGCCGACTAAGAATACCACGGGGAATTCGAGGCCCTTGGCCTGATGGAGCGTGATGAGGGTGACCCCCTGTTCGCTCTCGTCCAGTCCGTCGACGTCTGATACTAACGAAACGCCTTCCAGCATGGCTTGCAGCTGTTCAGTCTTATCCAGTACGTCGTATTGTTCTGCGACGTTGCGGAATTCCATGATATTGCCCCAGCGGTCATCGCCGTCGGGCAGGTTCTCGAAGGATTCCTTGAATCCCACGGTCTCGACGATATAGTCATAAAGGTTCGAGAGGTTCAGTTCTTTGCTGAGCTCCCGCATATGTTCGATCTTATCGAAGAATCCTTTGAGGCTCTTCACGGTCCTCTGTGAGAAGAGGGGAGTGATGTTCTGGGGAGATACGATGTCCTCGATGGATCCGTAAAGAGAGAGATGCAGTTCGCCTGCATGTCTTGCCACGTCCTCGATGGTCTTGTCGCCGATGCCTCTGGCCGGCGTGTTGATGATTCGTAATAGTGAGATGTCGTCGCGGGGGTTGGCGATGACTCGGAAGTAAGCGACGAGGTCTTTTATTTCTTTTCTTTCGTAGAAACTGGTGCCGGCGACCAATTTGTAGGGCATGTTGTAGCGCCTGAATGCTTCTTCAAGGACACGTGACTGAAAGTTGGTCCTGTACATGACAGCGCAGTCGCTGAGTTTTATTCCGTCGTTACGGACCATCTCGTCGATGTTGCGGACGACGAAGTTAGCTTCTTCTCTGTCATCGAAGAGCTCTGCAACTACTACCGGATCGCCCTTGTCATTGTCAGTTGAAAGAGTGATCTTTTTGCGGTCTCGGTTATGTTTGATGACGTTGGAAGCGACATGCAAGATAGTCTTAGTGGAACGATAGTTCTGCCCCAGTTCGATAATCTGACAGTTTTTGAAATCTTTTTCGAAATTCAGGATGTTTCTGATGTCGGCAGCACGCCAGGAGTAGATGGACTGATCGGGATCGCCGACGACACAGAGGTTCTTATGAGACGAGGCAAGGAGCTTGACCAGCTCATACTGGGTGATATTGGTATCCTGGAACTCGTCGACCATGACGTACCGGTATTTCTGCTGGTAGTAGTTGAGAGTGTCGGCTGATTCCTTGAAGAGCCTGACAGTCTCGAGCAGGAGATCGTCGAAGTCCAGCGCGTTCATGGTGCGCAAGGATTCCTGGTAGGGTTTATAGATCCTGTCGACCACTTCACCGAAATAGTCATGAGCCATATAGGAGAACTGATCGGGAGAGATCATATTGCTCTTGGCTGAAGAGATGGCGGCCAGTATGGCCTGGGGAGCGAAACGTTTCGGATCGATGTTCTGGCTTGCCATGCAGCGTTTCACCAGGGCGATCTGATCGTCGTTATTGTAGATGACGAAGTCCGATTCGATACCGATCTTCCCGCCTGAGACTCTCAGGATGCGGGAGCAGATGGAGTGGAACGTACCCATGGCGATGTTGCGGGATTCGTCTCCCACCAGTACTGCGAGCCTGCTCTTCATCTCGTTGGCGGCCTTGTTGGTGAAAGTGACGGCCAGGATGTTGAACGGGGATATGTCTTCATGCTTCAGCATGTAGGCGATTCGATGCGTGATGACACGCGTCTTACCGGAACCCGGACCTGCAATGATGAGCACTGGGCCGTCGATCGTCTGGACGGCCTCTTTTTGATTGTCATTTAAACCTGATAGAAGTTGTTCAGTCATGTACTAAATGATAACACAAGCCCCGGTCTCTTAATTTAGGTGTCGCCGTGGCTTTTAATGCGAAGCATTAATGTGAGATAATTTATCTGATATGTCAAACGATATCGATAGAGTTAAGGTTTTAGAAGAACTCGCCGAAGAAGTTAAGAACTGCACCAGATGCGCGATCTCCCAGTACCGTACCAAAGCGGTATTCGGGGAGGGCGACCCTTACTCTAAGATCATGTTCATCGGTGAAGCCCCCGGCAAGACCGAAGATGAGACCGGACGTCCTTTCGTCGGCAATGCCGGAAAGTTCTTGGATACGATGCTGAATGCAGCCGGCTTCTCCCGCGAGAACGTATATATCACCAATGTCATCAAGACCCGTCCTCCAGAGAACCGTGATCCTCAGCCGGATGAGATCGCTAATTGCCGCTGTTATCTTGACCGTCAGATCGAAATCATCGATCCCAAGATCATCGTGACTCTCGGACGGTATTCTATGGGACTCTTCCTGCCTGGTGTGACCATCAGCAAGGTCCACGGAGTGCCCTATATGAAGAACGGCAGGGTGTATATGCCTATGTACCATCCGGCCGCAACTCTCCACCAGCCCGGCCTGCGGGAAGTTGCCATAGCCGATATGTTAAAATTACCTAAACTGATCACTCTTCTCGAGAACGGCACCGTCAAGGTCAGAAAGAGTGACGGGAGCACTGTCGCAGAGAACAGTCATGTCACCCATGAGGCGGAGACGCCTGCCGAAAAGGCCGAAACACCGGCCGTCGAGATGAAACAGGAAGAGCCCGGCGAGAATGTCGCACCACAGGCGACCGAACCGGTACAGGAAAAGACGGAACATAAGAAAGAAAGAACTGATGACGGAACTTATCAGCTCTCGCTTTTCGATTTTTAAGGAAAAACATGAATAACACCAACAACACCAGACGTTACAATCAGCGCAACAACACAACTAGCAAGACCGCTAAGACTCCGGTCGACCCGACCAAGAAGCTCAGGATCATCCCTTTGGGCGGTCTCGGCGAGATCGGCAAGAATATGATGGCTCTCGAATACGGCGATGACATCCTCGTCATCGACTGCGGCGTCATGTTCCCCGATGGGGATATGGTCGGTATCGACCTGGTCATCCCTGATACTACTTATCTCGTTGAGCACCAGGATAAGATCCGCGGCGTGGCTATCACCCATGCCCATGAAGATCATATCGGCGCACTTCCGTATGTCATCCCCCAGATCAATGCCCCTATCTTCTGCACTAAACTGGCCAAAGGTCTGATCAGTACCAAGATGAAGGACCGTAAGAGCGTATCCTATCGCGTCATCTCTCCCGGATCATCATTCACGGCCGGTTGCTTCAAAGTGGAATTCTTCCCGGTCTGCCACAGCATCCCCGATGCCGTCGGTATGATCATCACGACTCCCGTCGGTATCATCGTACATACCGGCGACTTTAAGATCGATTACACTCCGGTCAGCGGCAAGCCCACTGACCTTTCGAGATTGTCCCAGATCGGCGGGCAGGGAGTCCTTCTCCTCATGAGCGACTCCACCTATGCCGAAGTCCCGGGTTATACTCCGTCAGAGCGAGTCGTCGGCGAATCCATCGAGAGGATCGTGGCCAACGCCAAGGGCAGAGTCATCATCACGACCTTCGCTTCTCTCATCTCCCGTATGCAGCAGATCGTCGATGCCGCTGTGAAGCATCACCGCAAGGTCTTCTTCATCGGCCGCTCCATGATGGAGAGCTCCAAGATCGCACAGGAACTGGGCTATCTCGTAGCACCTCCGGGCGTGATCGGTACTATGGATGAGCTCAATAAGACTCCCAAGAGCAAGGTCATCATCGTCACTACCGGTTCCCAGGGCGAACCTACTTCAGGTCTTGTCCGTATCGCGAACCGTGCCTATAAGCAGGTCAACATCATCGAAGGTGACACTGTCATCATCTCCGCTTCTCCCATTCCCGGTAACGAAGGTCTTGTTAACCGGGTCATCGATACCCTCTTCAAGGAAGGCGCCGAGGTGTTCTACGGCACCCAGGCAGGTGTGCATGTCCACGGCCATGCCGCTCAGGAGGAATTGAAACTCATCCTGACTTTGGTGAAGCCTAAGTTCTTCCTGCCTGTCCATGGTGAATACCGACATCTTACTCATCATGCCAAACTGGCTAATTCCATTGGCATTCCCAAGACCAATACTTTTGTCCTCAGCAACGGCGAGATCCTCGAACTCAATCAGGATTCTGCCAAGGTCGCAGGTAAGGTCACCAGCGGCAACGTCTACGTGGACGGTCTGTCAGTCGGCGATGTCGGCGGTATCGTGTTACGCAACCGACGAATGCTCTCCCGTGACGGTATCGTGGTTGCCATCGTTACCGTAAACGGTCAGACCGGTGAACTGGTCGTGAGACCGGATATCGTCTCCCGCGGTTTCATCGATGTCAACGAATCCAAGGAAATGATCGAAGGTGCCAAGGACGTCATAGTCCGCACAATGAAGAATACCCAGTTCGATACCAGCGATGCTGCTTTCATGGAAAACGACATCAAAGCTACACTGGATAAGACACTGGATAAATATTTCTATGAGAATACAAAACGAAGACCGATGATCATGTTGGTCATAGTACAGGTGTAGATATGGCAAAGAAGAAAGACAACGACGAAATAGAAAGCTATAAGGTCGTCAAGCGCGTCAGGACCTATAATCCTGCCGACAAGCCGGCTAAGAACAGCTCAAAAACTATCAAGGTCCGTGAATCCAAGTCTGACAAGAAGGCTCAGGAAAAGATCGAGAAGAACTCCTTTAAGCGCGAAAAGCGTGACGGCTATTCCGAGAAGCGCAGTGCTCCGACACTCATCTTCTGGGGCATCTTCTTCCTGGCTGTGATCATCGGGCTGTGCTATTGGCAGAGAGCAGCGATCACGTCTTTCTTCAACAACATCTTCAATGAAGCTTATGTCTGGGCTGGCTGGGGCGTTGTCGTTGTACTCCTGGCCATCCTTATCGCTATCGTCATCATCAACCGCCGTCCTATCGGCAAGTTCTTCGTAGAGAAGCTCCATGTCGGATTATGGCACTATGCCATCGGCGCTGTGCTCCTGACTCTGGCAGTCTGGGGCGTGCTCGGTCTCTTCGATCTCGGCGGACGTATCGGTCTCATGATCGTCGGCGAGTATATGATCATAAACTATCTCAGAGTAGCGGCACTCTTCATTCTGAGCTTTGTCGCATTCTTCCCGGGCCTCTCATGGAGAGCCGTCAAGAAGGTGGCTAGTGCACTGGCCGGTCTCTTCAAACCTATGGATCCTGCCAAACGCAAGCCGCGCAAGAAAAAGGAACCTGAATTCAATCCTGATTTCACTGAAAGCTATCAGATCGCAGATGGATATCAGTTCGGCAAGATCGGTGAAGAATCGGATTATGATGCACCTACATTTACCCGACAGCAGGATGCGATCAATGCCAGCACTTCCGGCGGTCCCAGGATCACCGGCCGCATGGCTACCGCCAGCGTGGAACCTCAGGAACCTGTCACATCCAAGCAGAAGATCTCCTACAATGTTTCCGGTTACGTCGATCCCCGAAAATATCAGGAAGCAAAGAAACAGCTGGATCAGAACGGCAAGCCGGCACGCCGTGTCACAGAGGTCAAGGAGACCCCGACATCCAAGTACGGCAATTACGGTTATGCCAATACCCAGTCATATCAGAATCCTCCGAAGAGCAGTGCTCCTGCCGGCAAGTCCGGTATCAAGATCGAGGATTATATGTTCTCGAATCCCTACAAGAATGCGGCTCCTTCTTCGGCTTCCGTTCCCAATACTCCCATCACTCCTCCGCCGACTTCTTCCTCTGCCAACAGTTCTTTCAGGAGCAAGGATTCCAATATCCTGAAGTTCCAGGAAGTTGAGCCTTATATCACTGAATCACCCATTCCTAAGACCAAGGATGCTGATTTCAAGAAGACTCCTCTCAATGATTACAATCCTACGAAGATCGAATCGACCCGTGCCGCCAGTTCCTCTGGCTTCACTCCCAAGTCTTCTTATACTCCTTCCTCTTCATCCAAGAAGGGCGGCAATGTGATCTCTTCTGATTTCCTGCCCTTCGATCTTTTCGGTGACTCTGGAAAAAAAACTGACAAAGCAGTCTTAGATGCCAATCCTTACAAGACTGAGACTGCTGCCCCTAAGAAAGAAGAGAACACACTGAAAGATGAGATCGAAGCCAACAAGGCTTCTGCTCCTTATGTCCCGGTGCAGGGCAAGACCGTCGATTCCGATTCGGGCAACTGGAGACCCAACCTTGATAAGCTTGAAGCTAAGGATGATGGCTGGAAACTGCCTGAGACCGACCTCCTGATCGATGTGAAGCAGGAGAACGTGGACGAAGCTGACAATCAGCATCGTGCCGATATGATCGAGGAAGCACTGGCATCCTACGGTGTCGATGCCAAAGTCGTTGCCATCAATCCCGGACCTTCCATCACCCAGTTCGGTGTGGAGCCCGGTTTCGAATACAAGATCAAGAAAGTAAAGTCCTATGATGAGGAAGGCAATCCCATCACCATCGAGGAGAAGATCCCCGGTAACCGGGTGAAAGTGGAAAAGATCAAAGGTCTTGCCGATGATCTGGCACTGGCATTGCAGGCTCCTTCCATCATGATCCAGGCTCCGGTTCCCAATCAGAGCTACGTAGGCATCGAGATCCCCAATAAGGTCTATTCCACTGTGACTCTGAGGTCCATCCTCGAGGACGGTGCTTTCAAGAAGATCTCGGCTAAATCCGGTCTTGCCATCGCTCTCGGTCAGGGAACCAGCGGCGAATTCGTTTCCGCTGACCTTGCCAAGATGCCGCATCTCCTGATCGCCGGTGCCACCGGCAGCGGTAAGAGTGTCTGTATGAACGCTCTCATCAGCTGTCTCATCATGAACAATACCCCGACTGAACTCAAGATGATCATGATCGATCCTAAACGAGTCGAGATGACACAGTTCAAGACACTTCCGCATCTCCTCACTCCGGTCATCGTCGATACTGATAAAGCCATGGCTGCACTGCGCTGGCTCCAGATGGAGATGGAGAATCGTCTCAAGATGCTGGAGCAGGCCCGTGTCCGAAATATCGACGGTTACAATGAGGGCAGAGTAGGCCTCGAAAGGATGCCGAAGATCGTCCTTATCATCGACGAACTTGCCGACCTCATGATGACCGGTCTCAGCGAAGTCGAAACTATCCTCTGCCGACTGGCTCAGCTGGCCCGTGCGGTAGGTATCCATCTGGTCGTCGCAACTCAGCGACCTTCTGTCGACGTCATTACCGGTCTCATCAAAGCCAACTTCCCCACAAGGATCAGCTTTGCCGTGACCTCCCTCGTCGACTCCCGAACCATCCTCGATATGGCCGGTGCTGAAAAGCTTCTCGGTCATGGTGATATGCTTTACGCTCCTCCGGGCGTCAAGCCCATCCGACTCCAGGGCTGCTTCCTGTCGGATACCGAGATCGAGCGTCTGGTCTATTTCTGGGGCCAGCAGAACGGCATCAATACTCCCATGATCGACCTTGCAACTGTTCCTATCCCAGGTAACGGTGCAGGTGCTGCCAAGAACAATCCCGGCGAAGATGTACTGATGCCGAAGGTCCGCGAGATGGGCAAGACTCAGAAGATCACCTCATCTCTTCTTCAGAGGAAGCTGGGCATCGGTTATCCCAGAGCCGCCAGACTTGCCGACAACTATCGTGACGAGATGGCGGGCATCGGCGGTGCCGAGGTCCCTGCTGACGATGACGAGTTCGACTATTAGTCATGAAATATAAAGCAGTAATCTTTGACGCTGACGGGACCCTTCTAGATACGATCGAAGGGCTGATGTTCAGCGTCAATTATTCTTTGTCCCAGTTCGGATATGAAGGGAAGGACATGAACTTTGTCCGTCTCAATACCGGACACGGCATCCGACATCTCCTTAAGGAATCCCTTCCTGTCGGTACCACTGATGATAATCTTGAAGAAGCCGTAAAGTATTTCAAAGACCACTATGAAAAGACCTGTGCCCAAGGATCTGACCCGTTCCCCGGTATCTACGACATGTTGAACGGATTGAAAGAAAAGGGGCTGAAATTGGGCGTGGCATCGAATAAGAACGATGAAGGCGTGAAGACGCTCTGTGATTCGTTTTTTAAGGATTATCAGATGGCGGTCTTCGGACAGTCTGATACGCTCCGCTGCAAACCGCATCCTGACCTTATCATCGCGGCCATGCAGGCACTGGGAGTATCGCCTGAGGAGACCCTTTTCGTAGGTGATTCGCCGATCGACTATCAGGCGGCGACTGCAGCCGGCTGTGACTGCGTCATGGTCACATGGGGATTCAAACCTAAAGATTTCCTTCTTGAGACGACGCTTCCGATAGCCTTCATTGACAAGCCTGTGGAACTTTTAGACATCGTTTAAGCTTTATCTCTTTTTCCTGAATCCAGTACACATCTGCAGATTGCCAAAATGCTATAATCCACTTATACCGACCAAAAGTTGGAGGGCTAAATGGGATTGTTTTCAAGGAAAGAACCGCCCATGTGCGGAGGATCTACTGATTCCTACGACAAGGATGCGCCTAAGACCATCCAGTCCAACGATATGGTCTTCTTCGATGTCACCACAAAGATGCCTTATAGAGGTGTCGATCCTGAACATAACAGGATGATGCCTGATCCCATCGGTTATTTCTCGGCTTTTGCCGTTCCTGCGTTCAAAGGTTCTTTCGTATTCCTTGAGACGAGTCAGTATGGCAGACGCGGTGAAGCCAGAAAACAGGACTGGGCATACGTAAAGTATGATATCTTTCCGGCTCTGACCGGGATCGTAAAAGAATACGGCGTCGCCAAGGGCAACGGCGTCTACCACAAGACCCACGGTCTTCCCGAGAATTTCGGCGGAGATGCCCATATCACGTTTGCAAGCGGGGAGGAGATAAACTTCTCCGATAATCAGTCTCCCATTCTGGGGACCGAAGTGTCGTTACGCTTCATCGAGGAATTTACGAAGGCTCTGAGAGAAGAGAAGATCGCGCTTCCCAGCACCGATGACCTCGTCCAGATCGCTTACCGTGAGGACCGCGACCGCGGTGGTTTTTCCAAATCTGTCCTCACTTTGAAGGAGGACGGTACCGGAAATGTGAAGAGTGCTGCCCGCTATGATGATCCCAAGATCTATGAGAGCGATAAGTCATTGGAAAAAAGATCTGTCGCGAAGATCATGGATAAGATCACATCCAACGGCGTCTTCGGTTGGGCAGAGCTTCCCAAACGCAAATATGCTGCCGTCCACGAAGAGTCGCTGACATTTGTATTCAAAGACGGAAATGAAATAAAAGTGCCTGGGGATAGGGCGTTGCCTTATCAGATCCAGGGCGCTTTCTTCGATATCGAACTAGAGATCACAAGATAGGAACTAATGCCATGAAAAAGATCGTATCGGTAATAATCTCATTGATGATGGTTGCAACTATTGT
>JAEEOC010000011.1 GCA_016284035.1 Dehalococcoidales bacterium | reverse complement strand
ACTAACGAACGCTATGTTTATATCGCCCAGATCTTGAAGGGCTGTTATAAGAAAAAGAATGCTGCAGGCATGACTGTCTCAGATAAGATCGACCGTATCGTCACCAACAGGTGGCTCGGCCTTCCGATCTTTATGGTCATCATGTTCCTGGTCTATTTCATTGCTATGGGCTCATCGCCCGTCTCGATCGGTACTAAGGCAACCGATTGGGCTAATGACGGCCTCTTTGGAGATGGCTATCACCTGTTCACTATTGGTACTAAGCCATACGAAGAGGTAAATGAACGATATACTGATGCTTACAATGCCATCGATGCTTTCCTCGGCGGAGAGATCGACATGGAAGAGCTCGATGCAGAACTGATCAAAGCCAAAGCGGCCGAGATCCCTGCTGACGCCACGGCAACTATCGAGATAGAAGATGAAGAGACCTTGGTGGTCGAAGAAGTCACCTTCACCGGCGAGGACCTGGCTGAAGCAGTCAAGACAATGGATGAGCTAGAATACACCGAACCGGATCCTGCCGATTTCGGCATCTGGGTCCCGGGTATTCCCGCCATTGTTGGCAGTCTCTTAGAAAAACTCAATGCATCTGAATGGCTAACCAGCCTTATCCTTGATGGTATCATTGCAGGTGTGGGCGCAGTCCTTGGTTTCGTACCTCAGATGCTCGTCCTCTTCTTCCTTCTGTCTATCCTTGAGGCTTGTGGTTACATGGCCCGAATCGCCTTTGTCCTCGACAGAATCTTCCGCAGACTGGGCCTTTCCGGCAAGAGTTTCATTCCTATGCTTGTCGGTACTGGCTGCGGTGTTCCCGGTATCATGGCATCCCGAACTATCGAAAGTGAACGTGATCGACGAATGACGATCATGACCACTACATTCATTCCTTGCAGTGCTAAGCTCCCGTTCATCGGTATGATCGCCGGAGCGTTCTTTGGCGGTAGCGCATGGGTCTCGACCTCTGCCTACTTCATCGGTATGGCTGCTATTATCGTCTCCGGTATCATTCTGAAGAAGACCAAGATGTTTGCCGGTGAACCTGCTCCCTTCGTAATGGAGCTTCCTGCATATCATATGCCTACTCTTGGCAACGTTCTTAAATCGACTTGGGAACGCGGCTGGAGTTTCATCAAGAAAGCTGGAACTATCATCCTGCTTTCCACGATCTTTGTCTGGTTTACTTCCAGATTTGGTTTTGTCGACGGATCCTTCGGCATGCTTGCTGATGATGAGTTAGGTTCCTCCATCCTGGCTGCTATCGGTAATGCCATTGCCTGGATCTTCGCACCTCTTGGCTGGGGCAACTGGCAGGCTGCTGTTTCAGCATTCACTGGCCTTGTCGCCAAAGAAAACATCGTTGGTACGATGGGTATCCTTTATGCCGGCGACGGCGTAAAAGCCATCGTCAACATTGCTGCCGCTTTCTCCAGCTTGGCCGGTTTCTCATTCCTGCTCTTCAACCTTCTTTGCGCTCCGTGTTTCGCTGCTATTGGTGCCATCAAGCGAGAGATGAACAATGGCAAGTGGACATGGTTTGCAATCGGTTATCAGTGTCTTTTCGCTTATATCGTTTCACTGATGGTCTATCAGATCGGTTCTGTCTTTACAGGTGATCTTAATGTGATCGGTCTGATTGTTGCGGTTATCCTTCTTGTCGCAATGATCTATCTGCTGGTCAGACCTTACAAAGAAGCCACTACGCTTTCAGTTAAGGTAAAATAGGATAAAAGGAAAAACAGATGGGTGCTTGGTTTGCTGCGAATATAGGTAACATAGTTATATCGCTTTTTTTGATAGCGGTTGTAGCAGCGATCATTGTCTATCTGATAAGACAGAAACAGCAGGGGAAATCGACCTGCGGCAATAGTTGTGCTCACTGTGCCTTACACGGTGAATGTCACAAAAAATGATTCAAAGAAAGGGGAGCTCAAAACTCCCCTTTCTTCTTTATGTACGAGGGAGAAATCTAAATGATAGAAACAACACTCAAGATAGACGGCATGATGTGTGATATGTGCGAAGCCCATGTAAATCAAGCCATTAGAAACTGTATTAAGATCAAAAAGGTGTCATCTTCCCATAAGGCTGGTCAGGCGGTCATTCTCTCAGACGCTCCTGTCGATATAGAAAAGGTCGGAAAGGCCTTGGGCGAATTCGGTTATAAGATCCTTTCTGTAGACACACAAGAGGTCGAAAAGAAAAGTTTTTTGAAGGGTCTTTTCGGTAAATAAAGCCAAATAGTCAAGTTATTATTGTTAAATACCGTATTCTCAAGCTAAAATAAGACAATTTATAAAGGCACGCAAGGCTCACAAGTGTCGTGGGGTGGCTATTGTTATAAGGAGCAAGGTATGAACCAATCATCTAAGATACTAACCCGCAGATTATTGCGGAACTCTACAATCATTCTTATGTTGGCTGCCTTTGCCATTGTCTCCATTATCATCATTTTCAATTATGGACAGGCGACCTTTGCTCAACTCAAACAGAAAGAAGACAGCGAGCGAGTCCTCGATGAAGTCGTAGCTACCCTTGAAGCCAATTCTAACCAGGTCCATATCCTTACTGATCGTTTCCATATGACAAACCAGATCTCTGTTCAGATGATCGAGCAGCTGGCTGAATACGGAAAGCTCAACTATATCCCGGCTGCATGGGCCGCCGGAGACGATATAGCTATCACCTATATGAAGGAAATAGTAGAGACTGCCGGTGTTGAAGACCTGATGCTTACCAGCGTGGATGGCACGGTTCTCTTGTCCTCCAAGATGAATACACTTGCAGATGCATATAATCTTATCCAGAGTGACACTAACCCGAATGGTATTCTTACAGCAGCTCAGTTCCGTGAATTGTCGAGGACAGATGGTAATAGACGCGGTACTTCCGAAAAGGATCATGTTACGGGAGAGATCACAAGTGTCTTCCCTGTCCAGACAGTCGTAAAAAACGATGAAGGTCTAGACAGGACCGTCTTCTTTTATTCATACCCAATCATGTATAACGGTCAGTTCACCGGGACCTATTACATCATCCCATCTTATACTGAAGAGCTCGACTTTGAGCTGTCAAATATCAAAGATATAAAACTCATCCTTAACGGTATCCACGTCGGTCTTACAGGTTTTACCTTCTCAGTAGATACTAAGACTCAGACTTTCACATACTATGATGATGGTACTTCTATGGGAGACCTGACCGGACGTAATTATTTGCTATATGGCCTGACAGAAGATGCGGTGAAAGATGGATATGCGGGGCGCCAGACGATCAAAGATATCGAATACTACTGTGTGTCCAGAGCGTACTATTCTGATGTCTATGGCTATAATACCGTTGTTGCGGCAGTGGTATCTGAAGACGAGATCAACGGCTCGAATTCCATCGTAGTCGGGTGGTCGGTCATGGCATTCTTTGTCTGCCTTCTGATTGTGGTGACATATATGATTATCGTCCAGGTCGATGAGATCAGGAACGGTACGTTCATGGCCAACCGTAAGAAGGTCATCAAAGTATTCAAGCAGACATACTACCTGAGCCTGAATATCGGCCGTAAGACTCTTCCATATCTTATGATTGGGCTTCTGATTGTATTCTTTGTGACGTTCTATGCCCAGACACTTTCTAATCTGTCTCGAGCCCTCAGAGCATCAGAAGCTCGTATGATCGAGGTTTCTACAGTTTTAGAGAAGAATGCGGTTACAGTGGATACCATCTCAGGTTTTTATGCTGCACAGTCCGAAGATACTGCTAACCTGATTGCATACATGCTGGAAAACGCTCCAGAGCTTGTCTTCAATTATGATCCGTTTGATTACTATCACTATGATTATGCAAAAGATACTAACAACAAAGTAGTATTGGATAATTACGGCAATCCTGTCTGGACTGCCAGGTATCATGAAAACCTGCAGAACATCTGTACAGAAGATGATCTTAATGCGATTTATGTTTTCGATGAGAACGGCAGGGTCATCGCAACGAATAAACCCTACTGGAATTTCGTCCTGTCAGAAGATCCTGAAGCCCAGTCCTATCCTTTCCGAGATATCCTGACAGAAAGGGACGTGTATGTTCAGGAGATCTCAGAGAACGAAAAGGGAGAAGTCGAACAGATCACAGGCGTGGTCTTCTATTACTACACATATAACGATAATGGTGTTACCCGCTTTGTGTCTGACAGAGACGCAAAGCGTGGAATCATAGTCGATGGTGAAGTGGTGGTTCCGTCTTCTGAGATTACCCGTCATCGAGGTTTACTACAGATTACAGTCGAGCCGACACAGCTTCAGGATATTCTCAAGATCACCAATATCGGATACATCCTTGAGGGTATGAGCGTTACCGATAATGGTTTCTTCATGGCAATCGAAGATGATCCTGACTATACAATTGCATATGCTCCTGAGGCCTATGTCATTGGCAGAAAATCTGCCGATCTCGGTATTGCTACATCGACACTTCTCAATTCATATACCGGCCTCCAGTCAATAAATGGCGAGAGATACTTTGTGAATTTGAGATATGCGAGCGGGTACTATATTGGCGTTCTGATTCCCACTGACTCTTTGTATGAAGCCCGACCGATAATGGCCGGTGCATCAACATTGGCTTCACTCTTCTATCTGATCATCATAGGTTTCTTCCTGATGGGATCATCAAGTTCAGATGATGAGCTGTATTTACAGACTGCAATAGAATACGCCAAAGAAGAAGATGCCAGACGTACGATTACTATTACATTGCCCAATGGTACTACGAAGCAGGTCAAAGTTTCATCGCTCAGGCTTGACGGCGAAAAACTGAAGTGGAGAAACCGTACTACAGAAGAAAAGATTGCACAGGTTCTTAAACAGGGCGTGTACATATTTGCAATAGCAATAGTAATTGCCCTCATTTTTGCCAAACAGTTATTCCCGGCGAATTCCATTATCACGTTTATTCTTTCCCAGCAGTGGGAGCTTTCGTTCAATATCTTCTCGGTCACATATGGCGTCATCATAATGATCATGGTGCTGATTGGTGCCAACATTCTCAGCGTCATAATCAGATTCCTCACTTCTGCGCTCGGACAGAGGACCAAGACTGTCGGCAATCTGATTCAATCCGTTATCAAATACGGTAGTATAATCGGCGCGGCATTCTATATGTGCCACTTGTTTGGTATCAATACATCTTCCCTGGTGACGTCGGCCGGCATCCTTTCCATCGTCGTCGGTCTCGGTGCCCAGAGCTTGATTGGTGATATCCTTGCCGGTATCTTTATCGTCTTTGAAGGCGAATTCCAGGTCGGTGACTTCATTACCATCGGAGATTTCCGAGGCAAGGTTATTGATATCGGTATCCGTACGACAAAGGTTGAGGATGTCAACGAGAACAACGTCAAGATCT